>JAZSDG010000016.1:0-23693 GCA_045531055.1 Lachnospiraceae bacterium
ATTGAATTTATAGACTGGCACTTGAAGGTTTATTTGTCATGCAATAAATCACATATGTTCGTACGAAATATCAAAATACCTTCAAACGCAAAGAAGGAGCGCGATTCAAAGAATCGCACCCCAACACTTGACTTAGAACCAATAAATATTTACCCCTTCCGTTAAAATCCGGAAGGGGCAAATAAATATAAAACCTGCTTTTATTCTCTTACTTTTTTCTTTTTACTACAATTAGTAGCACCTATAACACCAGCACCACCAATAAACATTATTGCTAACCACAGCACCATGTTAGAATTATCGCCTGTTTTTGGCGAATCAGTCTTCTCACTTGTCCCGGTTGCCGGTATGATTTCTCCACTAGAAATCTTAACTCCGCAACCTTTACAATAAGTATCGCCTGTATAACCATTTTCTGTAGCAGTTGCCTCTTTTGCATCACGAATTTCCGTACCACCCGCATGGTTTGATGCATTTTTTTCACCATATGCCTGTCCACACTCACTACAGATTGCTTGTGAATTACAAGTTGCAGTACCACCACTATGCTGTTCATGCGTATTTACTGCTTCTGCTAAAGTATAAATACTAAAGTGGTCCGTTGCAAATACTGCATAATTCCCATCCTCATCTAAAGTCACTTCGTAATCTGTAACTTCATTATTTTCATCTACATAGTAAGCCACTAAATCTTTGCCTTTTAGTTCATCTGTCAATGGAATCCTTACTTCAAATTCACCTGATTCTAATTGCGATACATAACTTGCAGTAGATTGTGAATAAAGCTTAAGGTCATAGGTCACATGTTCTTCCACACCTAACGTTTCAATAACCTTATCGTACTCTTCACCGCTGGTAAGCTGGCTTACTCTCATACTCGTATCCAAGGGAATTTCTGCCGAAGTAGACGAAATACTTACATTTGATGATGCATCTACCGTCTTATAAGTAGGTGATATCATCTTGCTACTATCTGCTATAATAAGGAATTTATACTGCATATCTCCGGCTGTCGCTACGAAGTAATGTTCCGGTGCAGTTTCAAGTCCTAAATAATACAGCATCTCAGCCCGATATTCTTCATCATCGTCATACCATCTATCTGTTAAGGTGTTAAATGCACCACCATAACTTAACTCTACCTTTGAATCACTGCCTAGATACTCGTTAATTCTCGTTTGTGCTGCGCTTAAAAGAGAATCCTTATCAGATGCAGTTCCATCCGGAACGTAAATGATATGTTTTACTTGTGCATTAACACTATATGGTGCAGCTGCATACATAATATCATTAATAAGAACAACCGCCTCACCGCAAGCTTCATTATACAAATCAGTATCCATTCCGGCACCTATCATGGTAACCCTGAATTCCACGTTTGTATTTTCCAAATATTCCTTCAATTCTCCCGAATAATTAACGGTATGTCTATGAAAGGTAATATTATCGCGATCATATCCCGTAACCCACATGTTTACAATTTCCATATCCGAAATAAGGAATGGCGAATATCTATCTTCATGTACTATATTATTCTCATCTGTCCACGTACCTGATACTTTATACGGCATATTATCCACTACACCCTTCGCCATTTCCGCCGCTTTACTATCTAATTCCGCCTCAAATTCCACTTCAACTCTATGCACTTCAATTAATTCGTCTGTTTCGCTATTATATGAAGAAATATCAAACATTCCATCACTGACATATCCTGGATAGAAATACATTTCCTCTGTTTCATGCTCACATAGAAATCCCATAAGATATGCATAGTTTTCCCAATCATCATCCTTCGGTTCTGCAGATGGAACAATAATCTTGCCATCCGTCAGCAAACTTTTGAACTGTTCTGACATATAGGTCGAACGAACCTCATATCTACACCAACTATCTTCTCCATTATCAATTATCATGGTATCTTCACCAAGATATTTGGATATTTCATCCGCGAAAGAACCGCCATTGATGATAAGGTTTTCCGTAGGTACTAGGGTGTTTGCTGTTCCATTTGAAAAAACAAATGCCGTTTCTTTTCCCGTTGGAATGGAATATTGACCATCATTAATAACAACCTTGGATGTATAGTTATTTGACGCATCATCTACAATACAAATACCTTCATCCAACATACCATAGCTATCAATTGTAAGACTTGCATCTCCGGTCGTATCTATTAATTTGTAACCATAGATAGCATCAGAACTTGTTGCAATTTGATTATGTCCGGAAACGGTAACATCACAACTATCAATAACAACTAATGCTTCCGGTAAAGTCTCTGAGTTTTGCACATAATAATCAACAAAAGCATAAAGATTAATCGTTAAATCCTTTGTAATTGTAATTGGTTCAAAAATAGCAAAAGAACAATATTCCTCTCTATTTCCTACATTAATCACATCACCATCTGCAGCATTCTCTAATGCTGTTTTGAATTCTTCTTCTGTTGTAACCGTATATGTCGTAGCAGCCTTTGTTTGTACCGGTTCATAAACAAGGACATTACATACCATAAGAGCCACTAAAACAAAAGCCCAAATTCTTTTGTGCCATCTCTTCATAATATTCTCCTCCTTTTTATTATTAAACCCCATTTTTATATATTTTATCACGCTATATATATTTGTGCAAGTATAATAAATCAAAACAATTATTTTTATTTTTATTGTCACTTTTGTACAATCAATATATTTACTATCAAAAAAGCCGAAAGCAAAGCATGGCATATTCCACACTTTGCCTTCGGCACTCTTCATATTTTAGAATTAAGCGATTTATCCTTCATATCCGTTCGGATTATTTTTTTGCCACTTCCATGCATCTGCACACATTTCACGAATTCCGTTTTTAGCTTCCCAGCCGAGCTCATTTTTCGCTTTGCTTGGATCACAATAACAGGTTGCAATATCTCCCGGTCTTCTTTCCTTTATTACATAAGGAATTTGAATATCGTTTGCTGCTTCAAAATTCTTCACAATATCCAACACGCTATATCCTTGACCGGTACCTAAATTATACGCACAAAGTCCTGCATTTTGTTCAATCTTCTTTAATGCTTTTACATGACCTTGCGCCAAATCTACTACATGAATGTAATCACGTACTCCGGTTCCATCCGGTGTATCATAATCATCTCCAAAAACACCTAACTGTTGTAATTTTCCAACAGCAACCTGAGTAATGTACGGCATCAAATTATTCGGAATACCGTTTGGGTTTTCTCCCATCGTTCCACTTTTATGTGCACCAATCGGATTAAAATAGCGAAGTAAAATTACATTCCATTCTTTATCTGCTTTCTGAATATCCATAAGCATCTGCTCTAACATAGATTTTGTCCAACCATATGGATTTGTACACTGTCCTTTTGGACACGCCTCCGTAATTGGAATCTGCGCCGGATCTCCATATACGGTTGCCGAAGAAGAGAAAATAATATTTTTACAGTTGTTTTGTCTCATTACATCAACAAGGATTAATGTACCGGAAACATTATTGTTATAATACTCCCACGGTTTGGCAACCGATTCGCCAACTGCTTTTAATCCGGCAAAATGAATACAACTATCAATATTTTCATTTACAAAAATCGTATTTAAGATATCTCTATCTAAGATATCGCCTTTATAAAACTTTACTTTTTTACCAGTAAGCGCTTCTACACGTTCTAATGATTTTTCCGAAGAATTGGACAGATTATCTAACACAATCACTTCATATCCCGCTTCTAATAATTCTACACATGTATGACTTCCGATATATCCAGCTCCACCCGTTACCAAAATAGCCATATTTGCTCTCTCCTTTTTACTATAGTAAACAATCCGAAGCCATGTATAGCTTCGGATTCCTATTACCGTATCATAAAAATTAATTTAATTTTCCTTTTGCAAGTTCTGCTAATTTAGCAAATCCTTCTGCATCCGTAACTGCCATATCAGCTAATACTTTACGGTTCAAATCAACATTTGCTAATTTTAATCCATACATAAACTTGCTATAAGAAAGTCCATTCAATCTTGCAGCAGCGTTAATACGTGCAATCCATAACTGACGGAACTGTCTCTTTCTCTCTTTACGTCCTGCATAAGAACTTGTTAAGGCTCTCATGACAGACTGTTTTGCTACTCTGTATTGTTTTGATCTAGCGCCTCTGTAACCTTTCGCTAATTTCAATACTCTATTATGTCTCTTTTTAGCGCCTAAACCGCCTTTTACTCTTGCCATGGTCTATATTCCTCCTTAACTATCTTAGATATATGGTAACATCTTCTTCGTGCTCTTAACGTTGCTTGCATCTGTCATAGCTGCTTTTCTCAAATTTCTCTTAGTCTTAGCAGACTTTTTCGTTAAGATATGTCTTTTGTAAGCTTTATTTCTTTTTAATTTTCCTGTTCCTGTTACTTTGAAACGTTTTGCAGCCGCACGGCTAGTCTTCTGTTTTGGCATTGTGTATTCCTCCTTAAAATGTTATCTTTTCTCTGCCAGCACCATACCGATACTTCTACCTTCTACTTTTGGTGCTTTTTCCACTACTGCTACATCAGAAAGATTTTCCGCAAAATCATCTAAAATGTGCTTACTGTTGTTCATGTGAGCCATCTCACGACCGCGGAAACGAAGTGTAATTTTTACCTTATTGCCTTTTGCAAGGAACTTTCTTGCAGCATTCATTTTGGTATTCAAATCGTTAGCTTCAATGTTCGGCGAAAGACGAATTTCTTTTAATTCAATTGTCTTTTGCTTTTTCTTGGCATCTTTCTCTTTACGAGCTAACTCGTAACGATACTTACCATAATCAATCACCTTGCATACCGGTGGTTTTGCATTTGGAGCAATCTTAACTAAATCAAGCCCTGCTTCATCCGCAATCTTTTGTGCTTCTTTTGATGAAACAATTCCTAATTGTTCACCATCTGCTCCGATCAGACGTACTTCTTTGTCTCTGATCTGTTCGTTAATCATTAAATCGCTAATGGTCTTGCACCTCCAAAAAAATAGTGGATAGGCAGACTATCCACTACATCTCTAACACAAATTACATGTTGGAAATTTGAACACTAAGTCGCCCGATTGCGCTTAGGTGAGAGTGGATACTCTACTTGTTTTCTAACAACTACTAAAAGATATCATAAAAGATTTCGATTGTCAAGCAGAATTTATGCAATTGGTTCTGCCGGCACAAAAATACGTTCTTTGGAATCTCCATATAACTTTGGAACTTCTTCTTTTGCCTCTTTACAAAATATTTTCTGTGAATCGACAATCACTTTTCCGCGTTTGTCAACCTTTTCATATTTTCCATCCGAGCCTAAAACATGCGCTTTTACCGTATCTGCAAGTTCCATCTCAAGAATATGATACGCCTTTTCTTTTAACCCATCTTCCAAAATCGGGAAAATAATTTCTACTCGACGGTCTAAATTTCTTTGCATCCAGTCTGCACTTCCCATATATATTTCCGCATCACCGTCGTTCGCAAAATAAAAAATACGGCTGTGCTCCAAAAAATTCCCTACGATAGAACGTACAGTAATATTCTCACTTACACCCGGAATACCAACCTTCAAACAACAAATCCCACGTACAATCAAATCAATTTTAACACCTGCAGCAGATGCCTCATATAACGTAGCAATAATTCCTGGATCACAAAGTGAATTCATTTTTGCAATAATATGTGCTGTTTTATTTGCTTTTGCATGTTTGATTTCTCTTTGAATCAAATACATAAATTTATCACGTAACCAATATGGAGCAAGTATCAACTCATTCCATGAACGCGGCTCAGAATATCCGGAAAGCATGTTAAATACTGCGGTGGCATCTTCTCCAATGGATTCTTTACACGTAAAAATTCCGCAGTCTGTATAAAGTTTCGCCGTAGAATCATTGTAATTTCCGGTTCCAAGATGGACATAACGGCGAATTCCCTCTTCTTCTCTTCTTACTACTAAAGCAATTTTGCTATGTGTTTTAAGACCAACCAGCCCATAAATAACATGACAGCCTGCCTGTTCCAATTTCTTTGCCCAAACGATATTGTGTTCTTCGTCAAAACGCGCTTTTAGCTCAACTAGAACGGTAACCTGCTTGCCATTTTCTGCAGCTTGTGCAAGTGAGCTGATAATTGGCGAGTTTCCACTGACACGATATAGCGTCTGCTTAATCGCAAGGACTTCTGGGTCTTTCGCAGCCTGACGAATAAAATCTACTACCGGATCAAATGTCTGATATGGGTGGTGTAGGAAAATATCGTTTTTTCGAATCGCATCAAAAATGTTACTTCCGGGTTCAATTTCCGGCACGCGCTGTGGCACATAAGGTGCATATCGAAGTTCGTCACATCCTTCTAATCCGTACATTTTCATAAGAACAGTAAGGTCAATAGGACCTGCTATATGAAAAATATCTTCTTCTGCAACCTTTAACTCTGTACGAAGAAATCGAAGTAATTTTTTATCAATCTTATCTTCAACTTCCAGACGAATTACTTCCCCCCATTGACGCATTTTCAATTTGTTTTGAATTTCTTTTAATAAATCAGATGCTTCATCTTCATCAATGGTCAAATCCGCATTTCGCATAATGCGATATGGGTGTGCACAAATTACTTTGTAATTTGAAAAAAGTTTATCAATATTTCTTTCAATAATTTGTTCTAAAAGAATAAAGCAATGGGTTCCTTCTTCATTTGGAATCCGTACAAGCCTCGGTAGAACACCCGGAACCTGCACAGTTGCAAATACTGTTTCTTCTTTTTGTGACTGCTTATTTAAAAGAAGTGCTGCAATATTCAATGTCTTATTACGAATCAGAGGAAACGGACGTGATGCATCCACTGCCATCGGTGTCAAAACAGGATAAACACTTTCCATAAAGTAACAATCCACAAAATCCGCCTGTTCATTTGTTAAATATTCATGTGCATCTACAATATGAATACCTTCTTTTTTTAGCAAAGGTATCAGCGACCGCATATAGGTATTATATTGCATATCTACCAATTCTCTGGTTGCTTTATTGATTGCAACAAGCTGTTCTTCCGCCGTTAATCCGGCTATGTCTTTTTTCTTATAATTTGCATGCACCATATCCTTTAATGATGCCACACGTACCATAAAGAATTCATCCAGATTCGATGATGTAATAGCCACAAATTTCAATCGTTCTAAAAGAGGAATGGATTTATCTCTTGCTTCATTCAATACTCTCTGGTCAAACTTTATCCAACTTAATTCGCGATTCTCATAATATGCCGAATTTTCAAACTCCGTTTTTGCTACCATTTTGTTCTCCTCAAATCCCTAATACTTATAAACACGTTTTTCTTTTAGAACCAATTTCATACTAAAAACATCTTCAAAATATGCCGTTTTCGAAACAAACAACGCTTGTTCTAAAGAAATATCTTCCAATGATTCCACAGTAATGACAAGTTCCCTATCCTTAATTGCAATTCGTATATTCTCGAATTTTTGTTTATGACTTTGATCCAGCGCATTTGCAATGCGAAGAATTGCCGATAATTTTGCAACTACCAGATAACTCTGTTGATCAATTCGATCCGCTAATTTCTCATAATCAGCAAGTGGCAATGTGTTAAACAACACCGTCATAGCAACAATCTCTCTCTCCAAATGGGAAAGACCGATCATTTCCGTTGACATAATGATTTCATATGCACAACGCGGACTATTTGCCAAACTTATAAATTTACCACAGTCATGAAGAATTGTTGCTACTTCTAGAAGCAATCGCTCTCTCTTTTTCATTCCATGGACTTTTTTCATTGCATCAAATGTCATGGTTGCGATTTTCTTCAAAGCTTCAATATGTGGTGAATAACTATGGTAATGATGGGATAAATAGTTGGCAGCTGATATAATATCTGCCTCAAAATTGTGTACCGCTTTTACCAAATGATTTCTTTCTGCATAATCATATGCAATTCCATCATTGATATTTACTCCCGGTACCCATACATAAGAAGACTCTAATGTATTTACCAAGGATTTAAACAATAACATGGAAGGAATAACAAGAGGATCTTTATCATTTGCTAAATTCAACTTTAAGGAGATTTCCTCAATACTTTTTTTCAGAAGTTTTTCAATATATTTAACAAATCTCTCCGCTTTTACAACGTTCTCTTCCTGATGGTTCTTTTCCACATTCTCGATTAATTCCACACAATAATCGCTCATAAAAATAACATTTTCCACCTTTTGGAACAAATAAAACGAACGAAATACCTCTAACTTTTTATTAATGTATTCTTCAATCTGCTTTTCATATTTTTCAAGCGAATGACCGCGTTCACTTAAAAGCGATTGTAAACGTACCGTTCCGATTTCCATATGCTGGGTAGTTACAAGATGTCCTTCCTCAAACAATGTAATCTGGATTCCGGATCCACCTACATCAACAACCGCGGCAGAACTTTGAATCATTTTTTCAAATTGTTCTCTTCCTGCAACTGATTTATATCCAATGAAACGATATTCCGAGTTACTGACTACCTTAACATCAAAACCGGTACGCAACAATATTTCATTTAAGACAAACAATTCATTTGAAGCATCACGCAATGCGGCAGCAGCATACACTTCATAGGCATCTACACGATATCCCTTCATGATTCTTGAAAATTCAAAAAGTACTTCACAAAGTTCTTCGACTAATTCATATCCAATTGCACCTTTTTGAAATACATCTCTTCCAAGCTCAACTCTTGTACGAATATAATCAAGCTCATGCATTTTCTTTTTTCCGGATAGTTCAAAAACCTTAAGACTAACTTCATAGGATCCAATATAGATTGCTGCAAATGTTTTGATTGCCATGTTCTTCTCCTTTTAATATGTACCAAGTATTTTGAAGAAGGTCGTCTCTTGGCGTAGACCACTTAATGCATTCTGCACTGCCATATCTTCAAATCTTCCTTCAAAATCAATAAAAAACCGATACTCCCAATTCCGTTCCCCAATCGGTCTTGACTGAATATTCGTCATATTTAGATTGTTGTAAATAAAATGAGAAAGTGCCCGATACAAAGAACCGCTTTCATGTGGAAGCTCAAAACAAATACTAATTTTAGTTGCGTCTTTCCAACATACATTCTTTCCGGTAACAATAATAAAGCGCGTGGAATTGTTTTTATTATTCTGAATTGCTTTGTCAAGTACCTTTAGCCCATAAATATCTGCGGTAATTTCACTTGCAATTGCCGCTTGATTTTTGCTATGTTCTTCGCAAACTTTCTTCGCTGCAAGTGCAGTGTTTTTCAAACTGATTTTCTCCCAACTGCGATGTTCGTCCAAATAATCACTGCACTGCATAAGTGCCTGCGGATGAGAATAAACACAAGAAATATCATCAAGCATTGCCCCTGGTAATCCCAAAAGAGCATGTTCGATTTTAATAATCTGTTCTCCTACAATATAGTTATCATACTCTACCAAAAGATCATAATTCTCAGAAACAATTCCTGCGGAAGAATTTTCAATCGGAAGTACTGCAAAATCAGCTTCTCCATTTTTAATTGCTTCCATAGCATCCTTCCATGTGTCTACCTGATAACTATCGCAATTTGCGCCAAAATATTCTTGCATTGCCTGCTGACTGTAAGCCCCTTGTACACCTTGAAAAACAATTCTTGCATTGGAAAAAACCAGCTTTTCCAACTGTTTTAATTCTACCTTCTCAACAATTCCATGCTCACTCAAAAGCTGATATTGCTTCTTGCGACTAATTGACATAATTTGTTCAAATAGTTCCCGAACGCCTTGCTTATTAAAGTCATTATTCGCCAAGGATTCTACACACGCAAGTTTTTGTTCTTCTCGTTCTTTATCAAAAACCTTTTTACCAATTTGAATCTTATATTCTGCAACCGATTCTGAAATCTTCATGCGTGCTTCATAAAGCTCTACAATCCGTCTGTCAATTCGGTCAATTTCCTGTCTTAATTCCTGTAAATCTTTCATAATCTCTCCTTTATTTATACACAAAAATAATAGTACAGTTTGACGAAAATGGCAAGTAAATATATAATTTTAGAAAGGAGGGAAAACACATGAAAAAAACTATTTTTCGCATTATTTGTGTCCTAGCTATACTTGCTATTATTATTGCAGTTGTAGTCCACTATTTTCAATCTAAAATCAAATACAATGAAGGCTATGTTAATGGGAATACTGCCGGTAATTTATATAATTTAGGAATGTTTTGTGAAAGCAATGGAACCGTTTTCTTTGCCAACCCGGATGATGAATATCGCCTTTATTCCATGGATCCAAATGGCGATAACTTAAAGAAGCTTTGTAATGATTCCGTTATGTCCATCAACGCCGATGAACACTATATTTATTATGTTCGTAGCAATAGCAATACGGAACATACATTTCCATATATTCCTGTGAACACAAACAGCCTCTGTCGAATCAACCGTACCGGTGGCGAAGTGACTATATTAGACCATGCTCCATGTCTTTATGCATTGTTAGTCGGTAACTATATTTACTACATACATTATGATGAAGAAAATGCGTCCACTCTATACAAAATCGGAATTGACGGAAAAGGAAAAAAACAACTTACCAACTATCCAATGTTTACATGCAATGCCTCAGGGCAATATATTTACTACAATGGGATGCAACAAGATGGAAAACTCTATCGTTTTGATACAACATCAGATACCGCTTCTGTTGCATACGATTGCAACTGCTACAAGCCGATTGTAACAAACGATAATAATGCCTACTATCTTGATGTCGACCAAAACAATGCTCTTGTACATACGAATCTTGAATTTGATAATCCTGTCACATTAACAACGGATAGTATTGATATGTATAATGTTTATGGAAGTTATATTTACTATCAGAGATATAGTACAACTGATTCTGCACTTTGCATGATTAAGAATGACGGAAGTGATTTTTCCGTAATTGCATACGGAAATTATTCAAACATCTGTGTAACATCGCATTACATTTATTTTACAGATTTTAAAACAAAAGAGGTTCTTTACACACCGACTTCCAATCCGGGTGAAATAAAAGCATTCCACCCGGGTGTCGTAGAATAAAATATTACGTCCCGAAATCAAATAGGGACAACTGATTGGAATCCGGTAAGTCTCCAAACAGACCAAGGTCACTCATCAATTCAATTGTTGTTTTGGAAACCTTGGTCCGTTCACGGAAATCATCTTTTGACAAAAATGTTCCATTTTTTGCAGCCTCTGCAATTGATACTGCAGCATTATCGCCAAGTCCATCTATCGTATTCAAAGACGGCATTAATTTTCCATCTATAATTTGAAAACGATTTGCTTGTGCCGTATAAATATCTAACGGCAAAAATTCAAATCCTCGGGCATACATCTCCTGAACAATTCGCATATCTTCATATGTATCTTGTTCCTTATTGGTTAATGTATCTTTACGTTTTTTATAATCTGCCATATATACTTCTAACTTTTCTTTCCCTTGACACATCAATTCATAACTGAATGCAGTTGCACGAATAGAAAAATATGCAGCATAATAGGCAAGTGGATAAAACACTTTGCAATACGCAATTCGCCATGCCATCATGACATAGGCCGCCGCATGAGCTTTTGGAAACATATATTTAATCTTCTTACAAGACCAAATATACCAATCCGGAACTCCATGTTCGACCATATCTTTCTCCCACTCAGGTTTTAGGCCTTTTCCTTTACGAACGGACTCCATAATGGTGAAGGCTTCCTCACTATCAAGCCCCATACCAATAAGATAAATCATAATATCATCTCGTGTACAAATTGCTGTTGAAATCGTTGCTTTTCCTTCTTGAATCAATGTTTGTGCATTTCCAAGCCATACGTCTGTTCCATGTGAAAGTCCGGCAATACGAATTAAATCAGAGAATTCTTGCGGCTTTGTATCCATCAACATTCCCATCGCAAAATCCGTACCAAACTCCGGAATCCCTAATGCACCAAGTTGACAACCTCCAATATCTTCCGGAGCAATTCCAAGAGCGGACGTATTTTGAAACAAAGACATTACCGAAGGGTCATCTAATGGTATCTCGGTCGGATCAATTCCTGTTAAATCCTGTAACATACGAATCATCGTTGGATCAGCATGTCCAAGAATATCCAACTTCAAAAGGTTGTGGTCAATAGAATGATAATCAAAATGCGTAGTTATGATATCAACTGTCATATCATTTGCAGGATGCTGAACAGGCGTAAACGTATCAATCTGTTCTCCCATTGGGAGAACAACGATTCCACCAGGGTGCTGACCGGTTGTTCGCCTTACTCCTACACACCCTTCTACAATTCGTTCAATCTCACATTTTCGTTTATTTACCCCACGC
The DNA here is from genome assembly GCA_045531055.1 of Lachnospiraceae bacterium. Lineage (GTDB taxonomy): Bacteria > Bacillota > Clostridia > Lachnospirales > Lachnospiraceae > Roseburia. Next base: position 12,385 of record JAZSDG010000016.1, read on the forward strand.
TCTTCGTAATAATTTTTCACATATCCGAATGCTGTTTTATCTGCAAGTGTACCTATCGTACCTGCTTTATAAGTTTGTCCTTCTCCAAAGATAACTTCTGTATATTTATGTGCTTTACTTTGATATTCTCCGGAAAAGTTAAGGTCAATATCCGGCTCTTTGTTTCCTTTAAACCCTAGAAATGTTTCAAACGGAATGTCAAATCCTTCTTTAGACAACGTTTCTCCACAGACCGGACATATCTTATCCGGCATATCACAACCACTTCTTCCGGAAAAAGATTTAACTATTTCCGAGTCAAAATCACTATACTTACAATTTGGACATAAATAATGTGCATGAAGCGGATTTACTTCGGTAACACCAGACATGGTTGCAACAAACGAACTTCCAACAGAACCTCGTGATCCTACTAAATATCCATCCTCATTCGATTTCCAAACCAATTTTTGGGCAATGATATACATCACGGCATAACCATTTGATATAATGGAATTTAATTCACGATCCAAACGCTCTTTAACAACCGCCGGAAGTTCTTCTCCATACATTTTGTGTGCTTTGTTATAGCAAATATCTCGCAACATCTGATCCGAATTTTCGATAACCGGCGGACATTTATCCGGCCGAACCGGCGAAATTTTCTCGCACATATCTGCAATTTTATTTGGATTCGTAATAACAATTTCCTCTGCTTTTTTCGTCCCAAGATATTCAAATTCTTTTAACATTTCTTCTGTGGTACGAAGATATAGTGGTGCTTGATCATCTGCATCCTTGAACCCTTGTCCCGTCATAATGATTCTTCGATAAATTTCATCTTCCGGATCCAAGAAATGTACATCACAAGTTCCTACGACAGGCTTTTTAAATGCTTCTCCTAAACCAACTATTCTTTTATTTATTGTGATCAAATCGTCATTACTTTGAATTGGTGAGTCTTCATTATGTAACATAAATGCATTATTACCAAGCGGTTGAATTTCCAGATAATCATAAAATTCTACAATTCTTGATATTTCTTCTTGTGATCGACCCTTTAGAATTGCCTGATATAATTCTCCGGCTTCACAAGCTGAACCTATCAATAATCCATCGCGATATTTCAAATACTCGCTCTTTGGAATACGCGGCCGTCTATTGTAATATTTGATATGCGACAAGGAAACCAGCTTATATAGATTTGTCCTTCCCTGGTCACATGTTGCAAGAATAATCGCATGATACGTTGGCAATTTTTGTACATTCTCAACGGAAGAACTTCCTAATCGATTGACTTCATCCAAAGTATAGACACCTCTGTCATACAGCATCTGAATAAATTTAACAAAAATTTCTGCAGTACAGGCTGCATCATCTACTGCTCGATGATGATGATTTAACGAAACTCCTAATGCTTTTGCAACTGTATCCAATTTAAAACGATTCAAATTGGATAACAAAATGCGTGCTAAAGCTACCGTATCCATTACGGTTGGCTCAAAAACAATACCTTGATTTTCGCAGTTTTGATCAATAAAACTCATATCAAAATCAGCATTATGCGCTACCATCGTACAATCCTTACAAAATGCTATAAATTCGGGAAGAATTTCTTCTATTGTTGGTGCATCAACAAGCATATCATCTCGAATAGAAGTTAATTCTTCAATTCGAAACGGAATTGGAACTTTTGGATTAACAAACGTAGAAAATCGTTCGGTAATTTGACCATTTTCGACTTTTACCGCACCAATTTCTATAATTTGATGTTTTTTAGGACTAAATCCGGTGGTTTCTAAGTCAAACACCACATATTTATCATCTAATGATTGATTTTTACTATCAGTAACAATATCTTTCAAGTCATCAACAAGATATGCCTCTACTCCATAAATCACTTTGAAATCATCATTTCCTTCCACCACGTGGTTTGCTTCCGGAAAAGCTTGTACATTACCATGGTCCGTAATCGCAATCGCTTTATGTCCCCATTTCATTGCACGCTTAATGATACTTTTCACATCAGACACACCATCCATATCACTCATCTTGGTGTGACAATGTAATTCCACTCTTTTTTCCGGGCTAGTATCCATCCGAATAGTTGTAAAATCAGTTCCTTTCTTTATTCCAACTATAGAGCCAATTGTCAAATCGCTATCAAATTTATCAATGGTAGCAACACCTTTAACTTTAATAAAAGAACCTTTAGAAAGACCTTTTAATAAATCTTCCAAATCTTCATTTTTAGTAAAAACTTTCAAAACAATGGTATCTGTAAAATCCGTCATTGAAAATATTACAATTGTTTTTTCGTTACGAATTTCACGTGTATCCACGGTTAGGATTTTTCCACGGATTGTCACTTCTCCGATTGGGCCATCAATTTTCTCGATTTCAATAGGTTCTTCATCAAAATCTCTTCCATAAATCACATCCGGATTTATTTCAAATTTTCGACGAAATTCTCCTTTGCGTTCAAATGGTTGTTTCTTTGCCGGCTCTTTTTCCTCTGCTAAATCACTTTTAGGGATATCTTCTATCGTGTCGTCCGATTGAACGGCCATTTTTGTGCGCTGTATGATATTTTGAACCTCCATCTGGATTTGTTTCTCGGAATTTTTACGATATTTACTCTCTTTTGGCTCCTCGTACTCCACTTGAATTACAAGATCCATACCACAGCGTTCACAAAAAATTTTTTCTAAAAAGGCTACAATTTCATCTGTTCTTGTCTTGGCAATAATTGTCTGCTCCAATGTTAAAATCAAATGTGTTGGAGTATCAAAATCCATTTTCGCCGTACGAAGAAGATTATATTCTAAAACACTAAATGCGTTTAACTCATCTAAAATACTATCATGGTAAATATCCATCAAAGTTTTTGGAGTATATTGCTCTGAAAGTTCAAACTTTTCAATCACTTTAACAAATACGTTCCTATTTGAAAATATTTGATTTTTAATTTCTTCTTCTAGTTTCCAAATATTTTTTTTAAAAATCAGCCTTTTTGAATGCAAATAAATGCGAATATGACTTTTATCATGATTCGCACTTATTTTAGTCACTTCAGTTGTATCAAGTAGGTGTTTCATCTCCTGATCTATTTTTAAAGTCGGAAACACCTCTTTAAATGCCTTAGACATTTTTATTCACCCCAGTGTTCTAATTCATATCGAAGCGCAAACAAAAGTTCAGTTTCTGGAACTTTCTTATATACTTCTCCATGCTTGATGATAAGACCTTCCCCAATACCGCCTGCAACACCAATATCTGCTTCTTTTGCTTCGCCTGGTCCGTTTACTACGCACCCCATAACTGCAACTTTAATATCAAGCGGGAACTCTGCAACCATTGTCTCTACTTGATTTGCGAGACCAATAAGATCAATCTGTGTTCTTCCACAAGTCGGACAAGAAACAACTTCTATACCACCTTTTCGAATTCCAAGTGTTCTAAGAATTAATTTTGCTGATTTAATCTCTTCTAGCGGATCTCCTGTTAAGGATACACGAATCGTATCACCAATTCCCTGACTCAAAATCAATCCTAATCCAATGGAGGATTTAATGTTACCACTAATCAAAGTACCAGCCTCTGTTATACCAACATGAATTGGATGTGTTGTCTTTTGTGCGATCAGTTCATGTGCCTTTACAGACATCAAAACATCGGATGACTTAATGCTAATTACAAGATTATCATAACCCAAATCCTCAATTAGTGTAACCTTATCCAATGCACTTTCAACAATACCTTCTGCTGTTACACCATGATATTTAGCAACCAGATTTTTTTCTAAGGAGCCGCTATTTACCCCAACACGAATAGGAATATTTCGTTCTTTTGCAACATCAACAACAGCTTTAACTCGCTCTGCGTTGCCGATATTGCCAGGATTAATTCGAATCTTATCCGCACCATTTTCCATTGCCGCAATTGCAAGTCTATAATCAAAATGAATATCTGCAACAAGTGGTATTGTAATTTGTTTTTTTATCTCCGCTAATGCCTTTGCGGCTTCCATAGTAGGAACTGCGCAACGGATAATGTCACAACCAATCTTGGTTAACTTTTCAATTTGTGCAACTGTTGCCTCCACATTTTCTGTCTTAGTGTTTGTCATAGACTGAATTAAAATGGGATTTTCTCCACCAATCACTCGATTTCCAATATGAACTTCTTTTGTTCGCATTCTTTCCATTTGTTTTTCCTCTTATATAAACAATTTTCGAATATCGTTAAACATAATTACAATCATTAAAATAAATAATAGAATAATACCCACCAAATGTACATATCCTTCTTTTTCTGGCGGTATTTTCTTTCTTCGAATTGCTTCAATAATCAAAAACACCAAACGACCACCATCGATTGCCGGCAGGGGTAATAAATTCATCACCCCTAGATTGGCAGATAATAACACTACCCAATTCAGCATATTGATAAATGCAACAAAATATCCTGCATTTGATACGGATTCCTCATATACATCACCCATATTCTTTACAATACCAACCGGACCACTTAAATCGTTCACCGAATACCCACCGGTAAAGAGCATCTTTAGACTCTGTCCAGTCGTATAAATCCAATAGCGAACTTCATACAAACCATGTATGGCAGAATCAATAATATTACCTTTGGTTGGTTCTCCACTGTGAATAAATCCATACAAATACCTTCCTGACTCCTTATCAAATTGAGGTTTTAACACAGTAGTATTTTTTTTACCATCACGAAGATATGTAATTTCTATATCTTCCCCTTCATGATATAAGGCATATGCACTTACTTCTTTATAAAAATAAACATTTCGACCATTGATTTCAACAATAGTATCTCCGCTTTGCATTCCTGCCTCTTGTGCTGCATAACCTTCAATCACATCGTCCAAAACTGGTTCATCATATCCCACAAAGCAAATTATAATTGTTGCACATAGGAATGCTAAAATAAAGTTAAAAAACGGACCTGCAAAAACAACACTTATTCTTGCCCATACCGATTTATTCGGAAATGCTCGCGAATCTTCTGATTCAGAATCTTCTCCTTCCATCATACACGCTCCGCCAAACGGCAATAATTTGATGGAATACTTTGTTTCTCCTTTGGTAAAGCCAATAATCGTTGGCCCCAGTCCCAAAGAAAATTCATTAACACGGATTCCATTTGCTTTTGCCAAAAGGAAATGCCCCAATTCATGAATTATGATAATAATACTAAAAATTATAATTGCAATAACAATATTCAAATTACCACCTACTATCTATGAATGCATAGACTTCCTGCTCTGTTTCTAATATTTGTTCTACACTTGGAAATTCTATAAAATGACATTGCCCCATGGAATCTTCAATAATTTCGGTTATTTCAAGATAAGAAATCTTACGTTCTAAAAATAAAGCAACGGCTTTTTCATTTGCTGCATTGTATGCAGTTGGAATATTTCCACCTTTTTTCATTGCATCATACGCAAGTCCTAATCCACGAAAAGTATCAATGTCTGGTTGTTCAAATGTTAAATTCTGTAATTTAAATAAATCCAATCTCTTTCCTGACAAACAACGACGATTCGGATAATAAAGCGCATATTGAATTGGAAGACGCATATCCGGTGTTCCAAGTTGTGCAATTACTGCCCCATCCTCAAACTCCACAGCAGAATGAATCACGCTCTGCGGATGAACAACCACTTGAATTTGCTCCAAATCAACGCCAAACAGCCATTTTGCTTCCATAACTTCCAGGCCTTTATTCACTAAAGTTGAAGAGTCAATCGTAATTTTTTGTCCCATACTCCAATTTGGATGTTTCAACGCATCTTCTACTTGAATATTCTTTAGCTGTTCTTTCTTTTTGCCTCGAAATGGTCCACCTGAGGCTGTTAATAAAATTTTTGAAATTTTATTCTGTTGTTCCCCATTCAATGACTGAAAAATCGCACTATGCTCACTATCTACCGGAAGAATGGACACACCATATTCTTTTGCAAGCGGCATAATAATATGTCCTGCGGTAACAAGCGTCTCTTTGTTCGCAAGTGCAATTATCTTTTTTGCGCGAATCGCTGCAATAGTTGGACGAATACCAAGCATTCCCACAATTGCCGTAACTACAATCTCAGCCTCATCATGTGTAGCAACCTCCATAAGTCCATCCAAACCATAAGATACTTTCACATTTAAATCTGCAACTCTTGTCTTTAATTCGTTTGCATCTTTTTCTTCCCAAACACTAACAAGTGAAGGGCGAAATTTGCGAATCTGTTTTTCTGCTAAAACAATATTTCTACCACAAGCCAATGCGGTTACTTTTATATCTCCTTGTTCAACAACAACTTCTAATGTCTGAGTCCCAATAGAACCGGTAGAACCTAAAATTGCAATCTTTTTCATCCTATTCTCCTACTGCATAAAATAAAATGCCAAATAATAAATAATTGGTGCAGTTATAATCATACTATCAAAGCGATCCAAAACACCACCATGTCCAGGAATTGATTTTCCATAATCTTTGATGTCATAATTACGTTTAATAGCACTTGCTGTCAAATCGCCCACCATGGAAATTAAGCCCGCAATTCCTGAAATAACAGACAAAACAAGTATACCTTGTACATTAACATTCATTGCCTCTCGGAAAATAAAACAATACAAAGCTGTCAAAAGGCCTGCGCCAAGTACCCCCCCTATTGCGCCTTCAATGGATTTCTTTGGGCTTAGCTTTGGTGACATTTTGTGTTTACCGATTAGTTTTCCTACACAGTAAGCACATGTATCACATCCCCATGAACATATGAAAACCAAAAATGCCAAATACAATCCTCTATTTAATTCTCGAATCTGATATACATATGAAAGCATTACTGCTACATAATACAGTCCAAAAAATATCGCCATTACTTGTTTTGCACGATACTTCGGATATGCAAATACATAAAAAAACATTAAGAGAATCAAAAATCCTAATGTAAGCATCATACTATCCGGAATAAAATTCCATCTCATATTTGCGTAATATATAATTGCTGCAAGATATCCCACAAATGCAATTGGCGCTTTTTGTACCTGAAAAACGCGATACAATTCATACATTCCAACTAAGGAAATCAGCAATGTGGCAGTAAGTAGAACATCCCTACCAGTTATGATTAATACCAGAACGAGCGCAACTAAAACAATCCCGCTCACCAATCTTGTCTTAAACATTGTCTCAACTCTCCTCTATTCTTCCTCTTTCAATGCACCAAATCTACGTTCACGTTTATTATACGCTTCTATAGCAAGTTCTAATTCCTCTTTGTCAAAATCCGGCCATGGCACATCTGTAAAATAGAATTCACTATACGCAAGCTGCCATAACAGATAATTGGACAATCTTTGCTCACCACTGGTACGAATCAACAAATCCGGATCTGGCAAATCCCAGGTATCCAAATATGTGCCAAATCGCTCCTCGTCTACATCATCAACTCCAAAATCCCCATTCGCATAATCCTTTATCATCTTACGCATTGCACGGAGCATCTCATCACGACTGCCATAATTAATTGCAATTGTTAGATTTAGTCCAAGATTATTCTTCGAAGCTTCTTCTAATTCTTCAATTCTTTTTTGAAAACGTTCATTTAACTTAGAAACATCTCCAATCACACGAACGCGCATATGATTTTTCTCAGCTGTTTTGATACAGTTCTTTAAATAATTTTCTAACAGCTTCATCAACGCTTCCACTTCTCCATCCGGACGATTCCAGTTCTCAGTGGAAAATGCATACAATGTCAAATACTGAATTCCTAATTCATCAGCTGCCTGACACACAACCTCTACATTTTTTGCGCCCATTGTATGCCCATAATTGCGCGGCATACCTTTGCTTTTCGCCCATCTTCCATTTCCATCTAATATAATCGCAACATGTCTTGGAATATTCATTCTACACCTCATTCAAAAAGGGAACACGCCCTATTCCGGCAATGTCCCCTATCCGTCAATTCACACTAAACCGTCAGAATCTCTTTTGACTTAGCCTCAATTGCTTGATCGATTTTTGCAACATACTGATCCGTAAGTTTCTGGATTGCATCTTCTAAATCTTTAATTTCATCCTCAGAGATATCCTCTGTTTTACCGATTTTCTTAAAATGATCCATTGCATCACGGCGGATATTACGAATTGCAACCTTTGCGTTCTCACCTTTCTTCTTAATATCCTTTGCAAGTTCTTTACGTCTTTCTTCTGTTAATTCTGGGAAAATTAAACGAATTACTTTTCCATCATTGGTTGGATTAATTCCAATATCTGAGCAGAGAATTGCCTTTTCAATCTCTTTTACCAAAGAAGCTTCCCAAGGTTGAATCTGAATCATGCGTGGTTCCGGAACACTTACATTTGCAACACTCTGAATCGGTGAAGGTGTTCCATAATAATCTACACGAAGCTTATCTAATACATGTGGATTTGCACGACCTGCGCGAATTGATGCAAATTCATCACCTAAATTATGAAAAGACTTTTCCATTTTTTCTTGAAATCCGGTTAATCTTTCATCCATGTTATATCCTCCTAAATCAGACGGTAACTTTTGTACCGTTAAACTCACCACTTAATGCTTTAACAATACTGTTTTCTTCATTTAATCCAAAAACATACATTGGCATTTTATTTTCCATACACATGATAGAAGCTGTCATATCCACAACTGCAAGTTTCTTATCAATCACTTCATGAATGGAAACTTCATCATATTTCTTCGCATTTGAATTTACTTTTGGATCACTATCATAAACACCATCAATCGCTTTTGCAAGTAAGATTCCTTCTGCCTCAATTTCTATTGCACGCAATACAGTTGCTGTATCGGTGGAAAAATAAGGATGTCCAGTACCACCAGCAAAAAACACTACCATATTACGCTGAAAATACTTATTTGCGCGATCTTTGGAAAATAATTTTGTCATAGAACCACATTCAAACGGCGTCAATACCTGCGTCGTCATTCCTACATAACGAAAAATTTCAGATACATAAATGCAGTTCATCACTGTAGCAAGCATGCCAATTTGATCTGCTTTCGTTCGGTCAATCGTTTCACTGGTACGTCCTCTCCAAAAATTACCACCACCAATAACGATACCAACCTGAACCCCTTGATCAACTAATCGTTTTACTTGAGTAGCCACGTTAATCACGGTTGATTCATCAAACCCATGATGCTTATCACCCGCAAGTGCTTCACCACTGAGTTTTAATAAAATACGTTTCATAAATGATACCCTCTCTTATCTGCTCTCAAATAATCCTTGTACATCGATATCTGCATAGCACTGTGAGCAGAAACCTTCAATAACTGCACCATTATTAATTTGAACAGAGCGTGATTTAATGTTACCCATAATAACTGCAGATGTATCTACAACAACAGGCCCTTGTACGTCAATGTCACCTTTTATCGCTCCTGCAATTACAGCAGATGAAGCTGTAATATTACCAATAATAACAGATCCTGCACCAATCTTAACCGTTCCGGAGCACGAAACCTCACCTTCGATTTTGGCAACATCAGCAAAGAACTCAGAAGAATTACTATTACCATTGATGGTTCCAGTAACTACTAATTTGCCATTACAAGAAACATTACCATTGATGGTTCCTTGAATATCAAACGAGCCGGAAGACTCCAAGTTACCTGTTAAAACTGTACTCGCAGTAATAACCGATGTCTCATCCGCTACATTGGTCGATTTATTTTGTGTAAATGTATTACTATTCGTTGTTGTACTATTCATGGAAATATCACTCATTTTTGTTTCCTCCTTCTCAATCGGTGCATCTTCCAAAATTGGTGTATCTATCTTCTCTTGTTCATTATTATCATTAAGTGGCTTTAATTCTTCAATCGTAGAATCCGATTCTTTTTTCACCTGTTCTAATAATCCATCCAGTTTATTTAATTCAGATTGAACATCCACCTCTTCACCTATTGTGTCAACAACAAGGCTATCTGTACTCTCTTCTTTCTGCGGAACATCGCCCCCTGGAACAAGCTCATTAACTGCTTGTGAAAAATCTTCTTTAAATTCATCAAAATCTTTAAATAATCCCATTTTCTATTCCTCCGTTTGTTCTTATCCAACACTATCTGCTTTGATATACTGGATAACATTTGTATTCTCGTCAATCGGCAAAATCTCTGCTTGCATATTTTGCAGCTGTTGAATCAATGGTCCTAACGCCTCTGCCGTTGTTGACTTATTTTCATCGTCATGCAATAACACAACGGATGTTTTGTATTTTGAGACGCCAACTGCTACATTCCAAACTACATCATCTACTGTATAGTCTGCAGCCGCATCTCCAGCAGTAACATTCCAATCATAATACGTGATTTCTTCCTGATTTAATGCATTAACTAATTCTGCCATGTTGACATTGCTAATCTCGTTACCACTTCCTCCCGGGAAACGATAATATACGCTACGTACGCCTGTAATATCATAAAGATAATCAGAAATTTTCTCGTAATCTTCCAAAAAAGCATCTGTTGATGCATAAATTGTACTATATTGATTCGAATATGAATGCATACCAAGTGTATGCCCCTCAGCAACTATCCTTTGGTATATTGGTTGTATCGCTTCATCCGGATTACCTGTTACAAAAAATGTTGCTTTAACATTATATAAAGATAATACATCCAAAATTTCTTCGGTATTACTACTCGGATTACAATTAAATGTTAAATATACCTGATGTAAATCACCTTCTGTTGCCATATTCTCCGGAGAATCAATCCCCTTAATAATATCCGTATCATCTATCTGTAACGCTTCTGTTGTATCCACAGATTCGCTATTCTCTGATTCCAACACCGTATCTATTTTCAAACGATTTACAGCAAAACTCAAACGAATAACCTGAACCGACAATATAATAATTGCTAATAAAGAAAATAGCATCCAAAGAGTAATTGTAAGAATAATCCCATTCTTAATTCGGTTCACTCGTTGGCGCCGCAATTGTTGCTGATCCCGTATTTCCTTATCTGTCGCGCTCACATATTTTCCTCCAACAAGTAGTGTCCTTTTCTATTTTAACACATTTTTATTTCTTGTAAAGGACTTTCACCACGTAATATAAAAATATAACAAAACCCTTGAAATCTACTGCTCATACAGTATTTTGGTTCTAGAATAAATGTTGGGGTGACGAGCAATTAATGTTCGCCTCCCCAGCATTTTTGTTTTATAGTAAAAGAAAAACCTCCCAGTGCCAGTCGCAAACAAACCACTAGGAGGTGCATCGAAATGCATAGTAATTGTATC
>JAZSDG010000009.1:0-45587 GCA_045531055.1 Lachnospiraceae bacterium
TCTACTGCATTGGTAACATATATACGTAACGGTGACGTTGTGACCTCAAGCTTTTTCCGGGAGCGAACCAGGCGCAGGAAAAAACGAATATTTGCAAATAGCAGGAAAAATGCTACGATTGCCATACCCATCACCCAAACAGAAAAAGCAACCTCTATCAGAGAAACTTTCTGTTGTGCTTGCACAGGTTCTTTTTCTGAAACCGCAGGCGAGTTATTTGGTGTTGTATGTTGTACGGTATTTTGTGTTATATTCTCTGTCACAGGTGGTGTTACATTTTGTGTGACTTCTTGATTGAATTGTGGTTCATTCGTCACCGGAGTTTGAGCCGGTAGGTGATTCACATCTGTTGTCGGAACCGTGAAAGAAATCTCCCCAACATCTTTAACAACCTGCGAATGATTCGCCAGATTCGTAATACTGATAGAGCTTTGGAAGAAATTCACCGGCACCAGCAAACGTAAAAGTACAATGCCCCATAAAGCATACTGAAGCCGCAGACCGATTTTTCCTTTAAGAATTATGCGAATAATGCATACGGCAAGAATAAGTACTACGGAAGAAAGTATCCATTCAGTCATGTGATTCCTCCTCTGCGTGTTTGATAATGTTGTAGAGTTCATCAATTTCTTCTTTAGACAACTTCTGTTTCTTTGTAAAAGCACTCATAAATGTGCTGATACTTCCGTTGTAAACACGGTTTAAGAAGTTTTCGGTTTCCTGTAAAGCGGCTTCTTCGCGACGAATGATCGGATAATAGACATGAATGCCATCTTCTTCTTCACAGCGAATGTAGCCCTTTTCTGTCATGCGGCGCAGCATAGTTAATGTTGTGGAGCGTGACCAGCCTACCGATTTTTTTAAATAGTCCACCGCCTCGCGTCCGGTTTGGTGGGAATTGTCCCAAAGGGATTCCATTAAGTGCCATTCCGTTGGGGTAAGTATTTTATTTGTAGATTCCATATGAAATTCTCCTTGCAGTTTATTTTGTAAACACATCATATCGCATGGTGTTTACGATGTCAACAAAAAAATATAAAAATTCTTCCGTCGAAAATCTAATATGAAGGAAATCTTCGTTGAATTATTGCAGTTTCTTGCGTATAATGTGAACATAAGATAGGGAGAATATTTATAATGAGGAAACGAAAACGAATATGGACAGGCGCACTTGCTTTCCTGCTGGGATTAACGTGCGTTTTTTCAATAAAACCGGCAGAGGTAAAGGCGGAAGAATACTGGCCCGATGGACCGCAGACGGCATCCGGTGCCGCAATAGTTATGGAACTGAATACAGGAACCATTCTCTATGACAAAAATAGCCATGAGGCGTATTATCCGGCGAGTATTACTAAGATTATGACGACCATGTTGGCGCTTGAGTATTGCAGTATGGATGAAATCGTCACATTTTCTGCGGATGCCGTATTTAAAAATGAGGGAAATTCATCCCATATTGCAAGAGATTTGGATGAGCAGATGACCTTGGAGCAATGTCTATATGCGGTTATGTTGGAATCTGCCAATGAATGTGCATATGCGGTTGCAGAACATGTTGGCAAAAAGCTTGGAGGAGATTATCAAACCTTTATTGATTTGATGAATGAGCGCGCAGAAGAACTTGGTTGTCAGAATACACATTTTAATAATGCAAACGGTTTACCGGATGAATCGCATTGGACATGTGCATATGATATGGCATTAATTGCGCAGGCAGCATATCAGAATGAAAATTTTCGTATCATTACGGGAACGAAATCCTATACGATACCGCCAACTAATAAGCACATAGATGTCACACCATGCCATAATCATCACAAAATGTTATATCCATATCAGACATCCAAGTACCTTTATGATTATTGTACCGGCGGGAAAACCGGTTATACGGATGCAGCTAAAAGCACGTTGGTCACATTCGCAGAGAAAGATGGAATGTCTTTGGTGTGTGTTGTAATGTATTCCGAATCACCAAATCACTGGACCGATACGCGAACTTTACTCGATTATTATTTTGACAACTTCCAGGTTGTACCGCTTATGGAAAATGAGGAAATGGTTCGCAATGAACAGGCCAAAGACAAAGGATTGCTGAATAATCATGAGTCATTTGCAATATTGGAAGAAAATTCATATGTTATTCTTCCAAAGACTGCATCTTTCGAAGATGTAACATTTGAAGTAGATAAGACTGGAAATAGTAAAGATACCATTGCAAATCTCAAATACACATATGCCGGTCATGTTGTAGGCAATGTTTTACTCCGGATGTCTCAGGAAGAAGTAAAGGCACCGGAATTTAAGAATCAGAAACAAGACGATGATGTAAAAGTGGTAAAAATCAAACCGATTTGGATTCTACTGATTTTGTTGATGATTGCAGGGGGAATTGGACTGATTTATCTTGGTAGGAAACTATGCGATAATTTTTATCTCATTCGTCACAGAATATTAGAAAAAAGAAATCAAAAAGATCGCTTCAAACAGATTAAACGGAAAAAATCCAAAAGAAGAAGAAAACGAGACAGTATATTCCACTAAACGACAATAAAGACATATGGAAAGGACAAAAAGGACAAAATCCGACAATATTATGGAAAATAATATTGTCGGATACTTTTTTACAGACATCTTTTGTAAAAGGTTAACTTATCAGACTATTCAGTAAAATCAATAATTGGTTCTTGTTTTGTGTGTAAATTAGCAAGCCATTCGAGGCTTCGATAATAGTAAAAAATTTACCACGGAACGTTTCTGACTGCTCTAAGCTATGTATCAAATATGTGCGAAGTGGTGCATCTGCAGAAAGGAAAATCGTCTCAAGGTTCTCCATTGGATGAACTGCCACATGTGCCTGTCCAAAAAGACGGGTAATTTCCTGTTCTTGTTGAAGCTGAGCAGCTGTTTTATTTACAATGAAAAAGCCACGCTCATCTTTAGGCATATCAAGGGCTTTCACTGCACGCTGTACCTGTTTGGTCAAAGCATCTGATGCCGGGTAAAGAGACTCAAAGTAGCTCATGAAATCCGATGCGCTGCGAAAATGATGATTCGCTCCATGCTCAAGAACCTCCGTCATGAGAATACGTTTGATAACTTTCTCGCAACTTTCACGAGAAGGGTTTTTCCGTAACGATGTGGATGTATCCATAAAACCTCCTTAAAGACAAAAAAGACAATAAAATCATGTCTGAATACTATTATACGACACAATATGATGGATTTCAACGACAAAATGTGGGATTGACGAAAATTCATAAAAACTGTAAAATAAGAAATAAATACCACTATATTTTTTATGGAGCGGAAAAATATTAATGAATTACAAAAGAACAAAGGCAACCGAAGAATTGTTAGAGAAGATTGTTACAAAGATTAATGAATACGGCGGAATTATTAAGAGAGAGCAACTCCAAAGCCTTGGAATCGATTACCGTAGGATTTTGGATTTTGTAGAGACGGGTGAGCTTGTTCGCATTAAGAACGGATATTATACGGATCGTATGGACCGTTTCACGGAAGAAGAGCTGATTGCAAAGCTATTCCCGGATGCACTGCTTTGTATGGAGAGTGCGTTATATGCATACGGCTATATTTCGCAAAAACCATACGGCTTTAGACTTGCTGTAGATAAGAATACATCGAAATCCCGTTTCCACATGGATTATCCGAAGATTATTCCTTATTATACCGAGCCCGAGGCTCTTATGATTGGTGCCTCATCCATTACCATCGGGGAGAATACATTTGGTATTTACGATAAGGAGCGTATGATATGTGACTGCTTAAAATATGAGAGTAAGATGGAACGCGAAATCTTTAAAGAAGCAATTCAGTCTTATATTCGGGATGAAGATAAGGATATTTCCATTTTAATGGAATATGCAAGGGAGCGTAAGGTCGTCAAAAAGGTGCAGAATCTGATAGGAGTGTGGCTCTGATGTTGGTAGGAATGAATACGGCAACGCAGTTAAAAGAGAAAAGTGTTTCGCTTTCCATACCATTTGCCAACTTATTACGAGGATATCTATTGGAAGAGATACTTTGTACGATTTTCGAATCGGTGTATAAGGAGAAATTTTGGCTTGTCAGTGAGCAACTGATAGGAATATCAAACTATGCAAGCAATAAGGAAGAGACGCTATCCTTTTATCTGGTAGAGAAGGAGAAAAGAATCTCCTTTCATAAAGCCTTCGCAGAGCAACTCTTACAGGAGCTTTTTTTGAATAAGCAAAGGGGTGAGGTTGTCTGGAACGGTAGTGTGGATGAAAGGAACGATGGTTTTTTATGGAATCTGACTGGGATAGCGTATGATATGCAAGTACCGATATCTGTACGAATTGTTCCTCTTTTGGGTGCAGCTTACAGACCGCAAGTGAAGGATTTTTCCCCCTTTATGGAAGAAAAGAGGAAGCTTTCCATATATACATACTCATTTGAAAATCACGTGGGTGCATATTTTTTTGAGATTATGAAAAAGCTCGAGTTGATTTCTGACATGGAGGCTTATGCAGGAATCAATCGCATTTTAAAGACGCAATCCATCAGTGGACGCCATGTGATGGAGGAGATGAGCACGCGAATTGCCAAGGAGCCAAGGATTTTGCGCCAACAGCGAATTGCGCAGGTGGAGAATTACCGCAATTATGCGTATATGCGTAAGCGCTGGGAGCAATTTCAAAAGCGCAGTAATGAGCAGGCAGAGTCATGGACAGACGTGATAGAACGTTTTGTGTGCTTCGCAAAGCCAATTTGGACAGCGCTTTGTGAAAATGAAATCTTTTTTGATGACTGGATGCCGGAGTTGGGCAGATTTATATAGGAAGGAACAGCATTGCTTACAAAGAAATTAAAAGAACTTGCACAATCAAATATCTATCCGTTTCATATGCCGGGACATAAGCGACAGATGCACTCAGAATGGAATCCGTATGCGATTGATATTACCGAAATAGATGGATTTGACAATTTGCACCATGCAAAGGGCGTGATAAAACAGGCACAGGACCGTGCAGCAACACTGTATGGAGCAAAGAACAGTTATTTTCTGGTGAACGGTAGTACGTGTGGAATTCATGTGGCAATCAGCGCAGTAGTAGGAAAACGAAAACGGATTCTTGTTGCACGAAATTGTCACAAAGCCGTCTATCATACGATTTTTTTGCAGGAATTGTCACCGATTTATCTCTATCCGCGTATGACGGAGGCAGGAATTCAAGGCCAGATTATAGCAAAAGATGTTGAGGAGAAATTAAACCAATATTCGGATATTGCAGCAGTTATGATTACATCACCGACCTATGATGGTGTGGTTTCGGACGTAGAAAGCATTGCCAAAATCGCGCATGCGCATGGGATTCCACTCATTGTGGATGAAGCACATGGTGCCCATTTTGGATTTTCGCCGCAATTTCCCGTCAGTGCGGTAAGACTGGGAGCCGATCTTGTCATTCAAAGTTTACATAAGACGTTACCATCTTTCACGCAGACGGCGATACTCCATTTGTGTACGGACCGCGTGTCCAAGCAGATGATAACGCGCTATCTGGACATTTTTGAGACAACTTCTCCATCTTATGTCTTGATGGTAGGGATGAATGATTGTATACAGCTCCTTACTTCCAAAAAGAATGAATTATTTTCATCTTATTGGAATAGATTACAGGACTTTTATGGTAAAATAAAAGAGCTTCGTCACTTAAAAGTGTTGAAAAAAGAGGATTTTACGAAGCAGGAAGCATTCGATTTCGATGCATCTAAGATTTTGATTTTTACACAGGTATCCAATTTTTCCGGAAAAGACTTATATGACCTGTTGTTATCTAAATATGAGCTTCAGATGGAGATGGCATCCGGAAATTATGTCGTAGCAATGACAAGCATTATGGATACAAAAGAGGGATTGGATCGATTGGCCAACGCGTTGCTGGCGATTGATGCAACACTTCGTGCCTCCGGAGAGGATAGGCGCAAGTTAGCCAAAGGCATGGAGCAGATATATGCAAGATACGACAAAGTATGTGAAATTTATGAGGCGCTGACCTATCCGACTTGCAAAATCGCGTTGCAAAAAGCGATAGGAGAGACTGTTGCCGAATATATTTATTTGTACCCACCGGGAATTCCACTTCTTACGCCGGGAGAACGGATTACAGACAAATTGGTAAGAGATATTCAAAATGCTTTACAACTGGGACTAACGATTTACGGAATTGCATCGGATGAAACGATAGAAGTTGTCAATTTTCGTTGACTATATTATACTTAAAGGACGTATACACATGGGAAAAATATTTTGTGTAATGGGAAAAAGTGCTACCGGTAAAGATACCATTTATAATGAACTTTTGCAGAAAGAGGAATTGCCGCTTAAAAAAATTATTCCTTATACTACGCGACCAATTCGTAAAGGAGAAAAAAACGGTAGGGAATACTTCTTTTGTGGAGAAGATGATGTAAGCCGCATACAGCAGCAAGGGCGCATCATAGAACTTCGTGCATATGACACGGTACACGGAATTTGGAAGTATTTTACCGCAGATGATGGGCAGATGGATTTGGCAAACGGTAGCTATTTGCTTATCGGAACATTAGAAGCTTACCGGAAACTATGTGATTTTTATGGAAAAGAGTGTGTTTTACCGGTTTATATCGAGGTGGAGGACGGGGAACGTTTGACACGAGCACTTGCGCGTGAGAAAAGCCAGAAAGAACCGAAGTTTGCGGAAATGTGTCGCCGTTTTTTGGCAGATAATGAGGATTTCTCGGAGGAGAATCTCTCAAAGGCCTGCATTACGAGACGTTTTGTGAACGAGTACTTACCGGATACCATTGAAGAAGTAATGGTATATATCAAGCAAATGATGTAAAGTAGGGAGGTGGCATTTCGTGGATATGAAAGTAACTGACATCAATCAAATAACGCAGATTCCCGAGACTGCGAAGAGCGTAACGGGCGATGGTTCGTTTAAGTTTACGTTGGCGAGTGCCATCACAGATGCAGAGCTTCAGGCAAAAGTAGATGCGCTACTCAATGATATCACAGCGCAAGGGAATCGCATTGCACAACATATGGATATACGGGATTTAAAGCGGTATCGCGGGTTGATTAAGGAATTTCTAAACGAAGTGGTATATCGGTCTCACAAGTTTTCAAGAGAGAATTTTCTAGACCGCAAAGGTCGTCATCGAGTATATGGAATTATCAAGTTGATTGATAGCAACTTGGATGAATTGGCAAGCGAACTTGTCATGGATGAGAAGGATCACATATCCATCCTTGCCAAAATTGGGGAAATCAGAGGTTTATTATTAGACATATTTATGTAAGAGGGGAGAGTAGCGTATGGCAGGCTTTTTAGAGATTATTGGACATGAACAGATTATCGAGCATTTACAAAATGCAATTTCCATGGATAAGGTAAGTCATGCGTATATTTTAAACGGACCCAAAGAATCCGGTAAAATGATGTTGGCAGAGGCATTTGCAATGGCTTTGCAATGTGAATCCGGTGGGACGGAAGGCTGTAAGGAATGTCGTTCGTGTCGCCAAGCGAAGGAGCGCAACCAACCGGATATCGTATATGTAATGCATGAGAAACCGAACACGATTTCCGTAGATGATATTCGAACGCAGTTGAATAATGATATTGTCATTAAGCCATACAGCAGTAAATACAAAATTTATATTGTAGATGAGGCAGAAAAAATGAATCCGCAGGCGCAGAATGCGCTTCTAAAGACAATAGAAGAACCTCCGACATACGGAATTATATTGCTTTTAACCACGAATGCGGATAGCTTCCTGCCAACGATTCGCTCGCGTTGTATAACTTTAAACTTAAAATCCGTCAAAAGCGAAGTAATTCGAGAGTTTTTGATGACACGTTATCAGATACCGGATTATCAAGCAGATGTTTGTACGGCATTTGCACAAGGGAATGTTGGAAAAGCGATTCAGCTTGCGTCCTCGGAGGATTTTAATGAGCTAAAGAGCTCGGCGCTCCAATTAATGAAACGGTTGGAAGACATTGATGTGTATGAGATGTCGGCAGCTGTGAAGCAGATTAGCGAATATAAGTTAAAAGTTACGGATTATTTTGATTTAATGATGATTTGGTTCCGTGACGTTTTATATATGAAAGCAACCAACGATGTAAACGGTCTCATTTTTAAAGATGAGGTCTATGACATAAAAAAACAGGCAGCAAAAAAATCTTACGGCGGAATTGAAGAGATTTTAGAGGCTTTGGAAAAGGCAAAAGTCAGAGTCAATGCAAATGTTAATTTCGATCTGGTTATTGAATTATTATTGCTGTCAATTAAGGAGAATTAATCATGACAAAAATAGTAGGGATACGTTTTCACCAGGCAGGTAAAATTTATTATTTTGATCCAATGGACTTAGACTTAGAGACAGGAATGCATGTTATCGTGGAGACTGCACGAGGGGTGGAGATGGGAACCGTCTTAATTCCACCAAAAGATGTAGAAGACGATAAAGTGGTTCAGCCATTAAAACAAGTGCTTCGTGTAGCAACAGATGAAGATGAAGACACTGTTCTTCGTAATAAAGAGAAAGAAAAGGAAGCGCTTGAGATTTGTGCAGATAAGGTTGCACGACACAATCTTGACATGAAACTGGTTGGAGCAGAATATACCTTTGACGGCAACAAACTGCTTTTCTATTTTACTGCAGATGGACGTATAGATTTTCGTGAATTGGTAAAGGATTTGGCAGCAGTTTTCCGTACGAGAATCGAATTGCGCCAGATTGGTGTTCGTGATGAGACCAAAATGCTTGGGGGAATCGGAATTTGTGGAAGAGAATTATGCTGTAAATCATATCTTTCTGATTTTGTACCGGTTTCTATCAAAATGGCAAAAGAACAGAATCTTTCTTTGAATCCAACAAAGATTTCCGGTGCTTGCGGAAGACTGATGTGTTGCTTGAAAAATGAGCAGGATACGTATGAATATTTAAATAGTCGTCTTCCATCGGTAGGTGATATCGTGACTGCGTCAAACGGTACCAAGGGAGAAGTTACTTCTGTTAATGTGTTGCGTCAGCTTGTAAAAGTGGTTGTAGATAATGGGGAAGAGAAAGTTTTAATGGAGTATTCCGTAGATGATCTTCGCTTTCAGTCACGCAAGAGAAGAGACGTAAAAATTACCGAAGAAGAATTAAAGGAATTGCAAGGCTTAGAGGATGAAGAGGAAATCACCGAAAAGCCACAGAAAAAGGAAAAATACGAGAAACGAAATCAACAGAAAGAAAGCAGCGACCGAGGTGACCGTAGTGACCACGGGCAGCGTCACGACAAAAAAGAAAATGGACAGCGCAAAGGACGACGCAATTACAATGGAAAAGGAAAGCGCAATTTTGACAAAAAAGGAAATCAGCACCATACCGATACACAGTGATGAGCGTTTGGACGAGCTCCAGCGGAATGGATATGCGATCATCCAAAGCCCGAATCGTTTTTGTTTTGGGATGGATGCTGTATTGTTATCCGGTTTTGCAAAGGTAAAAACCAAAGAAAAAGCGATTGACCTGGGAACAGGAACGGGTATTATTCCAATTTTGCTGGAGGCAAAGACGGAGGGTGCGCATTTTACCGGCCTTGAAATTCAGCCTGATAGCGCAGATATGGCAACACGTAGTGTTGCCTATAATCATTTGGAAGAGAAAATCTCCATCGTAACCGGAGATATCAAGGAAGCGTCGCGTATTTTCGGGGCAGCATCTTTTGACGTTGTTACGACGAATCCACCTTATATGATAGGAGAACATGGGTTAACGAATCCTGAGGATACCAAAGCAATTGCGCGGCATGAAATTTTGTGTGACTTGGATGATATTCTTCGCGAGAGTGCAAAGCTTTTGAAACCGCAAGGTCGTTTTTACATGGTACATCGTCCATTTCGTCTTGCAGAAATTATGAGTAAAATGGTGGAGTATCGCATTGAGCCAAAGCGTATGCGTTTGGTGTATCCTTATGTGGATAAAGAACCGAATATGGTGTTAATCGAAGGATTACGTGGAGGGAAATCACGTATGACTGTGGAAAAGCCGCTCATTGTATACAAAGAGCAAGGCGTATACACGGAGGAAATTATTGACATTTATGGATATTAGAGGGAATGAGATGACAGGAACGCTTTATCTGTGCGCAACACCGATTGGTAACTTAGAAGATATTACATTTCGTGTACTTCGCACATTAAAAGAGGTCGATTTGATTGCTGCAGAAGATACCAGAAATTCTATTAAACTCTTGAATCATTTTGAAATCAAAACCCCGATGACGAGCTATCATGAGTTCAATAAGATTGAAAAGGCCTATCAGCTTGTGGCGAAATTAAAAGAAGGAAAAAACATAGCACTGATTACCGATGCCGGGACACCGGGGATATCCGATCCGGGGGAGGAGATTGTGCGCATCTGTTATGAAGAAGGCATTCCGGTGACATCGCTTCCGGGAGCGGCTGCATGTATTACAGCGCTGACGATGTCGGGGCGTCCGACAAGACGTTTTGCGTTTGAGGCATTCTTGCCTAGAGAGAAAAAAGAACGTGCAGCAGTTTTCGAAGAACTGAAAGAAGAGACGCGCACAATTATCATATACGAAGCGCCTCACCACTTGGTCAAAACGATTACCGAATTACATGAAATTCTCGGCAATCGAGAATTAACGGTTTGTCGGGAGCTTACAAAAAAGCATGAAGAGAAGATGCAAACCACCTTTCAAGATTTGTTAAATTACTATAGCAAACAAGATCCAAGAGGTGAATATGTATTGATTATTTGTGGGAAATCGCGTGAAGAAATTGTGCGCCGGCAACAGGAAAGCTGGGAGTCTATGACAATTGAAGCGCATATGGAACTTTACGAATCTCAAGGAATCGATCATAAAGAAGCAATGAAACGCGTAGCAAAGGACCGTGGAGTCAGTAAGCGCGATATCTACCAGCAACTTTTGAAATAGACCGCACAGGAGAAGGTACATGAAGAAAAAACGTATGGGGAAACCGATAGCGGCATTGTTGGCAGTTTTTATATTACTTTTTGTAGTAAAAACGGCAGTAAATGAAGGAGAAAAGCAGCAGGTATTTGAGGAACAGGTAAATTCCGAGTTAATTTCAACCATTCCGCAACAGGAAACGGAATCAAACGGAGAAGAAGAACCCCAAATACGCGTAGTGATGGTTGGTGATATGCTCATGCATGAGCGTGTGTTAGACACAGGAAAGCAAGTGGATGGAAGCTATAATTATAATCATTTGTTTGCAAATGTAAAAGATGAAATCAAAGCAGCTGATCTTGCCATTGTTAATCAGGAGGCCATTCTTGGCGGAACAGAGCTAGGACTATCGGGTTATCCGAGTTTTAATTCGCCATATGAGCTGGGAATTGCAGAAGTTACGGCAGGATTTGATGTCATTTTACATGCAACAAATCACACGCTCGATAAAGGAAAAACCGGTGTAGAAAACTGTATGCAATTTTGGGATACAACCTATCCGCACATCCCATATCTTGGGATTAATAAAAGCCAAGAGGAGCAGGATGAGAATATCTATGTCTATGAACAGGATGGAATTCGAATTGCTATATTAAATTACACCTATGGAACGAACGGAATCCCGACACCAAAGGGAATGCCATATATTGTAAATTATCTGGAGGAAGACAAAGTCATTGCAGATCTTGCAATTGCAAATAGGATTGCAGACTTTTTGATTGTTTGTCCTCACTGGGGAACAGAATATGTATTAGAAGCAGACCAAAGCCAGAAAAAATGGACACAGCTTTTCTTAGAAAACGGTGTAGACCTTGTAATCGGAGCACACCCGCATGTCATCGAACCGGTAGAATGGGTAAGCGATGATGCGGGGAATCAGATGCTGGTATATTATTCGCTTGGGAATTTTTTAAACGGAACAAGCAGTACTGGGAAAGGCGTCACAAATCGTATGGTTGGAGGAATGGCTGACGTCACGATTGGTCGAAACGAAGCTGGTGAGGTTGCAATCCTTTCTTATGATGCACATGCATTGGTTTGTCATATAGCAGAAGGTGATGCATTTACGACCTATTTCTTATCGGATTATACCGAAGAACTGGCGCGGGAGAACTTAATCATAAGTCAAGACCCGGGATTTTCACTTGAGGCATGTTATGATTTGGTGGAAGAGGTCTGGGGAGAGTAATAATTCTCAAAATGTTCCTCTATCACATAAAACGGAGCCGGACCGATACGAAGAATCGCCTCATGAAAAGCGATGAGAGAAAACGAATCGGAATAAGTTTTTTTCATTTGATTTTGTAATTCTAAGAAATTGATATAACCAACATAATATTTTAAATAGTTGCCGGGCGCCGAAAGGATGAGCCCGGTTATTTGATTTATGGTATTCACATCAGTGATACCGTAGTTGTTCCAGAAATTATAGATTGCTTCTTCGTCCCAACCGAAATAATGGATGCCGATATCTGCAGAGGCATATAGACTAAGTGTAGCAGATTGGTTGTGTTGGAGCATGGATGCGACATCCTCATCAAGTCCGGCATAATAGTAAGACATCATTTCTACATAGGTTGCCCAGCCTTCCACATACCCCGAAAAATTCATTGTGGAGCGAACCGGTTCCAAACCGTAATCATAAGACATCATTGTCTGATAGAGATGACCGGGAAACCCCTCATGCGCCAACGTGGTAAAAAAGAAAATATCTGCATAATTAGAAGCATTGTTAATATAAATGGTGTTTTCAGTATAATCATCTATTGGAGCAGTAATGTAAAATGCTGGTGCCAGCGATTCTTCCAAAGACTCATCTACATAGCGGATGGAGTAAGTGTTTTCTATCGGCTTTGGAAAATCGGAAAGCATGATTGTCTCCAAAGAAGTCAATATTTGCATCTCATCGGTTATATTCCATTCCAAAGAATTGCAAGCTTCAAAAAGTTCCGGATTTTTTTCAAGCAAGGCGGCGCAAGTTTGCAAATCACTATCACGCGTTTGCGAAATAGCTTGATTGATATCTTCTATGGAATCTTTCGTGCCTATCTCAGACTGTACCAAAAGCTCATAGTAATCTTTTCCATCTTCAAAATAGCAAAGCCC
The DNA here is from genome assembly GCA_045531055.1 of Lachnospiraceae bacterium. Taxonomy (GTDB): domain Bacteria; phylum Bacillota; class Clostridia; order Lachnospirales; family Lachnospiraceae; genus Roseburia. The sequence continues at coordinate 13,131 of JAZSDG010000009.1, forward strand.
CCAATCGTTTTTTCCGGAACCCAGCATCGAGGTAAGTCGTGAAATCAAGGTTTGGTAAGCAGGAATTACTTCTTTTAAAACAATCGAACGGTTTTCTTCCTTATAGGAGGCAATCTCCTCTTGTGATAATCCTAAATCGGAGGTGATTTTAGAATCAAACGTCTGAATCAGAAAGTTTTCTGTTGGATTTTCAATGAAACTTTCACAGCCCGAAATCACTTCGAGGCAACAGGCATCCGACATAAATAGTCCTGCCTCTTTTTTCTCTTTTTCAAAATCTATAATCTGCCCATAGTAAATGTCAATTTGTGAAAGCAATGCAAGATAGTCTTCGACGTCTTGCTTGCAATTGAATTTATACTCTGCAAGAAGAATCGGTAATTGCGCCTGAATTCCGTTATTTGGAGTCAGAATTTCCTGATACAGCTCATAATCCGCAAGTGCAATCTGTGAATCCAGATAGTCAGAAAGGATATCATAGGTAAGTTGTTCTCGCGTAGATAGGCTACGGTAGGAAAAAGAGTTTAGTTCTTTTTTGCAATTTTTTAGCTCTGAAAGCGAATCTTCTCGCGATTCTTTTGACAAATCGCCAAGCGTTGGCACATATTCCGTAATTCCAAAGGATGTTGGGTCTGATATCGTATAATGCAGGTTAAGCGTATTTCCTGCGATATCATTGTGAAAAATTTCTTCCATAAAAGCTTCAAATTCAGGATTGTCGGAATTGCTATGAGAAGGAGAGGTACACCCGCTTGTCAGAAAAATGCAAAACGTTACAACAAAAGCGGTTGTGGCAATTCTTTTTTTGGGAAATAATTGGATATGCATACTTAAAAATTCCTTATGATTTCACTTACTTTATCTTATCATTGTACAGCGAGAATTATGATGGAAAAAATAGGTATCATAATGGTGATAAAAGCATAGAATAAGGGGAAAAGGTTTCATGGAGCAAAAATATGAATTATCTGTGGGGCTGTATGATGCTAATCGGTGTGATTTACGGAGCATTGACCGGAAATCTCTCAGAGGTTACAGACCAGGCGCTTGTATCGGCAAAAGAAGCAGTAACACTATGTATTACGATGGCAGGGGTAATGGCATTCTGGGTGGGAATTATGCAGATTGCAGAGCGTGCCGGATTTATTGAAAAAGCTGCCAAAGGGTTAAATCCGGTACTATCCTTTTTATTCCCATCCGTACCCAAAGATCATCCGGCAAGGAAATCGATGGCGACCAATATGATAGCCAATATTCTTGGACTCGGATGGGCAGCAACGCCGGCGGGACTTTCTGCAATGAAAGAGTTAAAAGGCACATCTGAAGGTGACAGTGCCAGCGATGCAATGTGTGATTTTCTCATTATCAATATTTCTTCGTTGCAATTGATTCCGGTTAGTATTATTGCCTATCGTAGTCAATATGGTTCGGTAAATCCTGCGTATATTGTTGGACCGGCAATTCTTGCAACCATCATTTCCACAGTTGCAGCAGTTTTATTTATTAAAATTCGACAGTTGGTAGGAAAACGCGTATGAAAATTATCCTATTTTTGTCAGAGGCAATCATACCGCTACTTATCTTTTACGTAATTGGGGTGGGATTGTTTCGTAAACAGAATGTGTACGATGACTTTTTAGAAGGTGGAAAAAAAGGGATTCGCACGGTTGTGGAAATTATGCCAACACTTATCGGGCTTATGGTCGCGGTTGGAGTTTTGCGGGCGTCAGGCTTTTTGGACTTTGTTGCCGATTTGCTAGGGAGATTACTTTCATTTTGCTCATTTCCGACGGAACTGATTCCGCTTAGCATAGTAAAAATGTTCTCTTCATCGGCAGCCACCGGGTTACTGTTAGATATTTATAAACAGCATGGAACGGATTCGTTTTTGGGGCTTGCGGCCTCTATACTGTTAAGCAGTACAGAGACCATATTTTATACGATGTCTATTTATTTTATGACAGTCAAAATTAAGAAAACACGATATACACTTGCAGGCGCACTTGTTGCTACCTTTACCGGTTTATTCGCCAGTATCTGGATAGCCGGTTATTTGTAACAGCTTAAGTATCATAAAATTGCGCGGGATGGAGCAGTTCGGTAGCTCGTCGGGCTCATAACCCGAAGGTCACAGGTTCAAATCCTGTTCCCGCAATTATTTTGTAACATTGCTTTCAGAAACTAAATAAATTGGTCGGTTCTTGGTTTCCAAATACGTTTTTGCCATGTATTGTCCCAAAATTCCGATACAAAACATTTGTACACCACTCAGCATCAAAATAAGACATGCCATCGACGGCCAACCGGAAGTTGGGTCTCCAAAAATAAGTGTTTTTACTATAATAACAAGAATCATGATAACAGCTATGGCACAAAAAATCAGACCAAATACGGATGCAATGATAAGTGGGGTTGTGGAAAAAGCAATAATTCCTTGTAATGCATAGAAAAACAATGACCAGAAACTCCATTTTGTCTCACCTGCTACACGTTCGATATTCTCGTATTCCAGCCATTTTTTACGAAAACCGACCCATCCAAAGATTCCTTTAGAAAAGCGGTTGTATTCGCTTATCGACAAAATGGCATCTACAACTTTTCGGCTCATCATCTGATAATCCCTAGCACCATCCACGATATGTGCATCTGATACACGATTAATAATTTTATAAAACATTCGCGCAAAGAAAGAACGAATGGGAGGTTCCCCTTTTCGCGTTACGCGTCGAGAGCCAACGCAGTCGTACTCTTCTTCTGTAATAGCCCAGTACATATCCGCAAGAAGTGCCGGAGGATCCTGCAAATCCGCATCCATAATAACAACATAATCACCGGAGGCATTTTGTAAACCTGCATATATACCGGCTTCCTTTCCAAAGTTTCTGGAAAAAGAGATATAACGAATGCGCCTGTCTTTTGCAACCAGTTGTTTTATTTTATCCAATGTTTTATCCAAAGAACCGTCATCAATGAAAAGAATTTCAAATTCTACATAGGACATTAGTTCCGTTACTTTTACCAGTTCCGCATAAAATGCGTCAAGTACCGGTTCTTCATTATAGCAAGGAACTACAATCGATATCTTATCCACAGTCTCAATCATCCTTTATTCTGAAATATTTGCATTTTGTATCATATCTTTTTTCCGGTAGAATGTCAAAATCGCGATACCAATAACAAGCACGATAGTTACGGCAAGACCACCTTCCAAACCAAAAGTACCGCCATTTATCAGCTCTTTTCCTGAAACAGAAGTGCTTTGCAGTACAGACGTCATATCGCCCATGCCGCTTACAGAAATTCCATAAAAATTACCCTGTACGAAATTCCAGATAGAGTGAATCGCGCAAACGCCCCAGATATTGCCACGTTTGATAAAATAAAGTGAAGCAAAAACACCAAATAAAGTCAAGTTAATTATTGCAAGAAGGGACATTCCCGGATTAAGGGCATGTAATATCATAAACCAGATAGAGTTTATAAGGATTGCGGCAATTAGTGGATAACGTCTTGCAAGAGACACCATGAAATAGCCTCTGCAAAGAACTTCCTCAGCCATTCCTTGTATGATAAAGCCAATTCCAAAAAGAATAAGAAGGCCTGGTGTAAAGGCTGCAGAAATTCCATGAAATTCTAAGGAACCGGTCAGTACACAGATTCCAACAGCTACAGAAAAAATGACAAATCCAACGACTAATCCGATCAGATATTCTTTCATCCATCCCCTTTTTACAAAGCCGAGTGTGTTCATTTTACGTTTCTGAAGTAAGCGACAGAATAAAAGAACAACACCGGTCATTAATATAGTAGAAAATAAAGTGGTCAGTACCATCTTATTAGAAGTTGCAAATTTCATAGACAATTCAAATATCTCTGAGAAATTGCCAGACATGCTGGCATTGAGGTAGTCTTCGTTTGTAAAAAGAAAAATGAAAGTTGGAGGAATAACAAAAATTGCTTGCGCAATCGTGCAAACAATAAAAACCGCAAGGAAAATAAGCATTTCTAAAGACCAATGAAGGCCTTTTTGTGCATTTGCGGCATCAATTACTGCTTTGGGTTTTGTGAGTTGTATGTTCATGGTGTAACCTCCGATTATATATTTACTTTTTATCATAACACAATGAAAAGGATAGAGATATATTTTTGTTCAAATTATAAAAGAAAATATGGTATAATTGTTTGAAATAATCGAAAGGAGAATGCGTATGAATGAAATAGACACCTTCTTACAATGGGTGAAAGAATCCGATAACATTGTCTTTTTTGGGGGAGCCGGTGTATCTACCGAAAGTGGAATTCCCGATTTTCGAAGTGTGGACGGGCTCTATAGTCAACAATACGACTATCCTCCGGAGATTATTTTAAGCCATAGTTTTTATAGAAGTAATCCGGAGGAGTTTTACCGTTTTTATCGCAATAAAATGCTTTTTTTGGAGGCGGAACCAAATATCACACATAAGAAGCTGGCGCAGTTAGAGGCAGCAGGAAAATGCAGGGGAATTGTTACGCAAAACATTGACGGACTTCACCAAAAGGCAGGTAGCAAATACGTTATGGAGTTGCACGGAAGCGTACTGCGCAATTACTGCGAGCAATGTGGGGCATTTGTATCGGTAGAGGAGGTAGTGCATTCGAAAGGAGTACCGAAGTGCCCATCATGCGGTGGCCCGTCCAAACCGGATGTCGTACTCTATGAAGAGGGATTAAATCAAAAGACCTTGGAAGATGCCGTTGATTGTATTCGCCACGCAGATGTACTGATTGTTGGGGGAACGTCACTTGCAGTGTATCCGGCAGCAGGGCTGATTGATTATTATCCGGGAAATAAGCTGGTTCTAATCAATAAAACCGCAACGCCAATGGATAAAAAAGCAGATTTATTGATACAGGCTGGATTGGGAAATGTATTTTCGCAAATAACATTATAATACAAGGAAAGCGTGAATTTATGGATAAATATGAAGTAGGCGACATTGTCAAACTAAAGAAACAACATCCTTGCGGAAGTCATGAATGGGAGATCTTGCGCGTGGGAGCGGATTTTCGACTGAAATGTCTCGGATGTGGACATCAGATTATGATTGCCCGCAAAATTGTGGAAAAGAATACCAAAGAATTGAAAAAAAATACTTGAAATGTGCCAGAAAACGTGGTAACATCAAATCTCGTGGTATATTAAATTCCTTGTTCACGGAGCATTCCGTGGGCCAGAGACCAAAAGGAGGTAAAATCGCATGAACAAATATGAATTAGCACTCGTTGTTAGTGCAAAGATCGAAGATGATGCGAGAACAGCAACCGTTGAGAAAGCAAAAGAGTACATCACTCGTGCAGGCGGTACTGTAACAGAAGTAGAAGAATGGGGTAAGAAGAAATTAGCTTACGAAGTTCAGAAAATGACAGAAGGCTTCTACTATTTCATCCAGTTCGATGCAGCTGCAGAAGTTCCGGCAGCAGTTGAGCAGGACGTTCGTATCATGGACAATGTTCTTCGTTTCTTATGCGTTAGAAAAGACGAGGCATAGTCGATAGGAAGAAGGAGATCGTATGAATAAAGTTATACTTATGGGACGTTTAACCAGAGATGCAGAGATTCGTTATTCTCAGGGGGAGAATTCCAGTGCAATTGCAAGATTTACAGTTGCAGTGGATCGTCGTTTCCGTCGTGACAATGATGAACAGGGCGCGGATTTCATTGGCTGTGTTGCTTTTGGAAGAACCGCTGAGTTTCTGGAGAGATTCGGTCGTAAGGGAACCAAGTTCGTTTTGGAAGGTCGTATTCAGACCGGTAGCTATACCAACAAAGACGGTCAGAAAGTTTATACAACAGATGTCGTAGTTGAGAACGTAGAATTTGCAGAAAGCAAAAATTCAGGAGATGGCGGATTTGCTCCGGCAGACAGACCATCACCAAGCGGAGCAGCCGGAGACGGATTTATGAATATTCCGGACGGAATTGATGAAGAATTACCATTTAATTAAAATAAGGAGGTAACTATCATGGCTTTCAATAAAGCAGCTGACAACGAAGGCGCTTCTATGAAGAGAAGACCTATGCGTAGAAGAAAAAAGGTATGTGTATTCTGTGGTAAAGATAATACCATCGATTATAAAGATATCAACAAATTAAAGAGATACATCTCTGAGAGAGGAAAAATTCTTCCTCGTCGTATCACAGGTAACTGTGCAAAACATCAGAGAGCTCTTACCGTAGCAATCAAAAAGGCTCGTCATTTAGCAATGATGCCTTACGTTTGCGAATAATTTGTTAGAGCAATATCGTAAATGAGTTTAAAGCCTTTAAATGCTTGGGTAACCAAGTGTTTAGAGGCTTTTTTGTACAAATTATAGAAAACAATAAATTTTTCTTGCTTGTTACGCTACGTAATAAGATAGTATCAGCATCATAAGGAGGTGAAAAGCTGTGTCAAAATACACAACAGGAGAACTTGCGAAGCTCTGCGGCGTGTCAGTTCGAACCGTACAATATTACGACACAAGAAATATACTTATTCCGTCTGAATTAAGCGAGGGAGGACGCAGACTTTATTCGGAAGAAGATTTAAAGCGCATGAAAATCATCTGTTTTCTTCGAGATGCAGGGATTTCCATTAACAGTATCGGAGAATTATTGTCGGAAGAAAATCCGAAAAGAGTTATTTCAGTTGTAATAGAGCAGCAGGAAAAGCTTTTGGAGGAGGAGCTTAAGGAGCGGCAAATAAAGCTTGGAAAGTTAGAACAGTTGAAAAAAGAATTGAAGGGCGTGAAAGATTTCTCCGTTGAATCCATTGGCGATATAGCTTATACATTGGAAAATAAAAAGAATATGCAGAAACTGCACACCATACTTTTGGTATCCGGAATACCGATAGGCATATTGCAGTGGTCTACCATTATTTATGGAATTGCGACAGGCATATGGTGGCCGGTGTTTATATATCTGCTGGTATTAGTGCCGTATGGAATTTGGATATCCAATTACTATTTTAAGAGGGTGGTTTATATCTGTCCGGCGTGCCATGCAGTATTTAAAACGAGTCTAAAAGAAGCGTTGTGGGCAAATCATACCCCAACTCTTAGAAAATTAACCTGTACCTGCTGTGGGTACAAGGGATTTTGTGTAGAAACATATGGAAGGGAGAAAAAATAAATGGAACAACTTATGGAATTTTTACCATTTTTAATTCCACTTGTGATAGTGGAGTTTGGATTATTGGCATATACGATATATCATATTTTAACCCACACCCATTATAAGCGGGGGAATCGTACGCTGTGGTTAGTGGTTGTTATTGTGTTCATGAACTTTGTGGGACCAATTCTGTATTTCTTAATTGGAAAAGAGGAGGAATAATATGGATATTCTTCATATTACTAATCTTTGCAAAGGGTTTGGAGATAAAGAGGTTCTAAAAGGGCTTGATTTGTCCGTGCCCGAACATAGTATCTTTGGATTTATTGGGAAAAATGGTGCCGGAAAAACTACCACTATGAAAATGGTGCTTGGTCTTATGAATCCGGACGAGGGGAAGATTACCGTTGCAGGAGAACCGGTAACGTATGGCCAAACAAAAACCAATCGTCACATTGGATATCTTCCGGATGTCCCGGAATATTATTCCTTTATGACTGCATCCGAATATCTCATGTTTTGTGGTGAAATCACCGGAATGAAAAAAGAGGAACTGAAAGGCAGAGTGAAGGAATTGCTGGATTTGGTTGGTCTTGGAAGCGAAAAACATCGTATCAAAGGCTTCTCCCGTGGTATGAAACAACGTCTTGGAATTGCACAAGCGCTTCTTAATCATCCCAACCTCCTCATTTGTGATGAACCAACCTCTGCATTAGATCCGGTAGGACGAAAAGAAATTCTGGATATTTTACTGGCAGTTAAAGAACAGACTACGGTTCTTTTTTCTACCCATATCTTGTCAGATGTAGAGCGCATCTGCACAGACGTTGCCTTTTTAAATGATGGTGTTGTTATGATGCAGGGAAAACTTTCAGACATTAAGGCAGGCTACCGCACAGAGAAATATTTGTTAGAGGTAGAGAAGGAAAGCGATATTATTTGCTTGATGGAAGCATTTTCTGATTGCAAGAAAATAGGTCAGACGCAAATGGAGTTTTGCGAGAAAAAACATTCATTATTTGATGTTCTACAGTATATCACGGCTCGAAAAATTCCGGTTCTTAAAATAGAGCGTATGGAACCATCACTGGAATCCCTGTTTATGGAGGTGATTGCAAAATGAAAGCATTTGTGGCATTTTTGAAAAAGGAATGGATGGAGCGCGTGCGCTCAGGGAGATTCATGATTCTGTGCATGGTGTCTGTTCTTTTTGGAATCATGAACCCGGCAATAGCAAAACTTACCCCATGGTTGCTTGAGCGAATGGCAGAGTCGTTAGAAGAAACCGGAATGATAGTTACTACGGTAGAAGTGAATGCCATGACATCTTGGGTACAGTTTTTTAAGAACTTGCCAATAGCGCTAATTATATTTGTAATTTTGGAAAGTAGTGTTTTTACGAAAGAGTACCAGTCAGGTACTTTGGTTCTTGCTTTAACAAAAGGACTTCACCGACATAAAGTGTTGTTTTCTAAGGCAGCAGTCTTGGTGCTTTTATGGACGGTGTTTTACTGGATACAATTTGGCATTACCTATGTGTATAATAATTATTTTTGGGACAATTCCATTGCCCAAAATCTAATGTTTTCTGTAATGTGTTGGTGGGTATTTGGTCTTTGGGTTATTGCACTGATGGTGTTGTTTTCTACCATAGCGAATGCCAACACGGGAGTGCTTGTGGGCACAGGGGGAATTGTAGTTGTTTGCTATATGGTGGCTTTATTGCCAAAACTCAGCAAGCTTATGCCGACCTTCCTAATGGACGGAAATTCCTTGGTTTATCAAGTAAAAGGGGTAGATGATTATAAGATGGCTCTTGTAATTGCAGTGGTTATCGGCGTGCTATGCTTTGGTGCAAGTGTGCCAATATTGAATCGCAGGAAAATATAAAAACAAATAATAGCACTTCATTTCGTCATTGTCGATTGTGTCATGTTTTTATAGTCTTAAATGACAGATGGCCTATTTTACAGCTAGAAACGGAAAAAAGTAAGAAACTATCTGCTCAAAATTGACAAAAAAATTGTTACAAACATATAGAAATGTAAAAAAGTTAAAAACTATCTGTCGAAAATTAATTTGAACAAGTGTTATAGACAGATAGAAATAGTACAAAATCAAAATCTATCTGCTTCAAAGATGTTCTAGGAGCAGATAGATTTTGTTAATTATAAAGTTCTATCTGCAGAGTAGTTCTCAAGAAGTCAGATATAAGCATCTAGAATCATCCAAATCCCAAAATCTATATGTTATGTCCTATACCATAAAAACGTTCTGCTAAGGATGCGCAACTTGTGGCAAGGTAGTTAGCTTTAAACGGCACCGCGGGTGCGTGAAGATGCCTCGAGGCGCAATCTATTTCATTTTTCCAATATAATGTTAAGCTTATGTTAAGATACATCGAGTTTTCTCCTAAGATTTCTGTGATATTCTATTATCAACAAAACAAAAAACTGCATAATAGGAGGAACAAATATGTGGAGCAGAGCTGATTTAAAAAAGAAAGGAAAAGCGGCGTTCTATCGAAATCGTTGGAGAAGCGTACTTGTAAGCCTAGTTATGGCAATTTTATTTGGTGGCGGCACATATATGAATTTTCAAACCGATCAGATTTCCTATACGAACTCGCAAGATGTAACGCAAACTATCACGGAGGATGAGGAATTTCAAGAGGCGGTATCTGAAGAAGAAGTTGCCGAAGATATTGACAGATTGGCGGAAAGTGGTGCTATTATAGCACTGGTAGCAATATTTTTTATTGTATTTGTGGTAGTGTTTATCGTTAGTATGGCTATATTTATGGTATTTGATGTATTACTTATTTGTCCGTTTGAGGTTGGTTGTAAGCGATTCCAAGTACAAAATCTTACCGTGTCGGCAGAGGTCAAAGAGATTGCCTATGCGTTTGATCACGAGTACAGAAATATTATAAAAGTAATGTTTTTCCGAGAATTGTACATTATTCTATGGACCCTATTACTTATTATTCCGGGAATTGTGAAATCCTATGAATACCGTATGGTTGCCTATTTGTTGGCAGAAGAACCGACGATGAGCAAAGAGGCTGCATTTGCAATCAGCAAACAAATGATGCATGGACAAAAATGGAAAGCATTTGTCCTTGACTTATCCTTTCTTGGATGGATATTACTTGACTTATTTACATTTGGACTGTTAGGTATTTTCTACTTGAATCCATATAGGGATATGACAAATGCTGCATTATATGTAGAATTAAAACGAAACTATCAAACAAAACTCAATGAGGGGTAAAGAACGATGGAATATACCATTTTGGTGGCAGATGATGAAAAAGAAATTCGTGACTTATTGCGATTATATTTGGAAAATGAGCATTATCGTGTGATAGAAGCAGAGGACGGGCAACAGACCTTAGATGTTTTACACAAACAGCACATAGATTTATGCCTTTTGGATATCATGATGCCGAAACTAGATGGATATCAAGTACTTCGCCAACTTCGAATGGAATATAATATTCCGGTCATGATATTATCTGCAAAAGATGCAGATTCAGAGAAAATTCTTGGATTGGATCTTGGAGCGGACGATTATCTGGCAAAACCATTTAATCCACTTGAGGTGGTGGCAAGGGTCAATTCCAATATTCGAAGATTTTATCAACTCGGAACGAGCATCGGCGTAAAGTCGGTGCTATCCGTACAGGATTTGACACTGGATGAAGAGTCTTGTACTCTGAAAAAAGCAGAACAGGTCATTGAATTAACATCTGTTGAGTATAAAATCATGGAACTATTTATGAAACACCCGGGCAAAGTATACACCAAGCAACAGATTTATGAGCATGGCTGGGGAGAAGAATACGTGATAGCAGATAATAATATCATGGTATGTATCAGTAAACTACGAGCGAAATTAGATGAAGAACCAACCCGATACATAAAGACCATACGCGGGCTGGGGTACCGATTGGAGAAGTAAATGACGGAAATTGAAAAGTTACATGTGTTTATTATACAGAGATTTATTCTGGTACTGGTTTTGGTTGGAATTGCCGAGATGTGTATTACACAGTTGGTGAATCGACTAATGTTGCCATTTATGCAGTGGTATTTTTTCGGAAATCAGGAATGGCAGACAATTACACATGAACCAAAGATACCACTTTTGATGGGGATTCTTTTAATAGAACTGTTGCTTGTTGGTGTATATCATATGCTTCCAACGACCATGCAACCGGGAATTGTTCAAACAATCCGTCAGATAGAAAAGATGGGAGGTTCAAATGTCGAGAGCATCATGGGTGATGCATCTGTGGTGAATATGGATGGCGACAAGGGATTATTGCTTTTTTTCTTTGTTATAGCCATTATCGCGTTGTTGTTAATTCCATACATTTTAGGTGCGCTTTGGTATGCTTGGTCAACCACCAAACAAGTCAAAAAAATTCAGAAAAAGCAAGACGCTATTCGTCAGGAATACGATCGAAAACGGAACCGGCTGCTATCTGATATTGCGCATGACCTTCGAACACCGATTACTACGGTTTCGGGATATGCCAAGGCACTTGCCGATGGAATGGTCACCAAGAAAGACAAACAGCAGGAATATCTGCAAAGTATTCAGAATAAATCTGCACGAATGGAAGAGTTGATACAGTTATTGTTTGAATATGTAAAACTTGGAAGTGATGGATTCCAACTGACCAAAGAAGAAGTAAATTTGTCGGAGTTGCTTCGCAAAAATGTAGCGCTTTTGTATTCTGACGTAGAAGATGCAGGCATGGATCTTGTGGTGGAAATACCGGAAGTTGCACATTGCATTGAGGCAGATGAAATTCAGTTATCGCGCGTAATTACGAATCTTGTTACGAACGCAATTCGGCATAATGATGCGGGAACAACCATTTTCTTATCGTTAGAGCGAGAAATAGGAGCATTTTCGATTGTGATTGCAGACACCGGAAAACCAATTCCGCAAGAAGTAGCTAAGCACCTGTTTGAACCGTTTGTTATGGGAGATGATTCCAGAAGTACAAAAGGCGGAAGTGGATTGGGACTTTCCATTGCGCATAAGATAGTAGAAATGCATGGTGGGGAGCTTACATTTACAACAGATTACAAAGGATATACGAAGGCATTTCTTTTAAAAATTACTTGAGCTTTTTAGTCAGCTAAAGTAAAATCATACTGTAAGAATAAGAAAGGGGGATTTTCCATGAGTGAATTACTAGCGGTATTAGATCCGCAGATCATCTTTTGGCTGGTTCTTATGATTGTATTTATTGTGGCAGAACTGATGACGGAAGGATTGGTTTCCATCTGGTTTGCAGCAGGTTCTTTGATTTCATTGATTATCGCATGTTTCAGTGATAATGTCATTGTACAGATAATCCTTTTTTTAGTTGTTTCCATTGCATTGGTAATCGCAACCAGACCATGGGCGAAGAAATTCTTAAATTCGCGAACCAAACAGACGAATTCCGACAGAATCATTGGTGAGGAAATCTGTATTGTAGAAGCGGTTTCCAATCGCAATCAGACCGGAATGGCGAATGTTCACGGACGCGAATGGACCGTACGTTCTTCGGATGATCATGTGGAATTTTCTAAAGGAGAACTTGCACGTGTCGTTAAAATCAGTGGAGTAAAATTAATCGTAGAGAAAATCACGAATTCATAAGGAGGAGCAAACATGGATGCATTAGTAATTGTAATAGTTATAGCCGCAATCATTGTCATTCTTTTGGTAAGCTGTATCAAAAAAGTATCACAAGCAAGAGCGGTAGTAGTAGAGCGTTTGGGCGCATATTTAACCACATGGAGTGTTGGACTTCATTTCAAAGTGCCATTTCTTGATCGTGTTGTAAAAAGTGTATCATTAAAAGAGCAGGTAGTGGATTTTCCACCACAGCCGGTTATTACCAAGGATAACGTAACCATGCAGATTGATACGGTTGTATATTTTGAGATTACCGACCCAATGCTTTATACTTATGGTGTAGAGCGCCCGCTTATGGCAATCGAGAATTTAACAGCAACCACACTTCGTAACATCATCGGTGATTTGGAGTTGGATGAGACACTAACTTCCCGTGAAACCATTAATACCCAGATGCGTGCAACACTTGATGTAGCAACTGACCCTTGGGGAATTAAAGTAAATCGTGTGGAACTTAAGAACATTATTCCTCCAAAAGCGATTCAGGATGCTATGGAGAAACAGATGAAAGCAGAGCGTGAGCGTCGTGAAGCAATTCTTCGTGCAGAAGGCGAGAAGAAATCTACCATCTTAGTAGCAGAAGGTCACAAAGAGTCAGCCATCTTAGATGCAGAAGCAGAGAAGCAGGCAGCAATCCTTCGCGCAGAGGCACAAAGAGAAGCAATGATTAAAGAAGCAGAAGGTCAGGCAGAAGCAATCCTTAAAATTCAGCAAGCAAATGCAGACGGTCTTCGTATGTTAAAAGAGGCGGCACCGGATAGTGCAGTCCTTCAGCTTAAGAGTTTAGAAGCATTTGCAAAAGCTGCAGATGGAAAAGCAACTAAGATTATTATCCCATCCGAGATTCAGGGAATTGCAGGATTGACCAAATCTATTGTAGAAGTTGGCAAAGAGGATTCATAGATATAGTATGGTTAAAAATGGGTGCCCCCAAAGTGTTGTGGGTGCCCTTTTTTCAGCTTTTTCGGGGCGAAAAATGCTTTATTTAAAGCGCTAAAGGTGGTATACTCAAGAATGATATAGTGGAAATGTTTATAGAGCGAGGAGAATAGATGAAAGGTAGTGTTCGATTTAAAGGTAAGCTGCGCAGTTACTTGTATTGGCCAATGTTTCTTACTATTTTGCTGGTGATTATGAGTATACCGGTTTATCTCTATGACCGTAACTGTGGGTTCATAATTACAGGATTTACAATTATATATTTCGTGGTGGAAATGGTTTTTTATCATGTAAGCAAACCACACCTAATCAACGAGATGATTAATTATGCAACGCAGTATGCAACCGTGCAGAAACGTCTCTTGAATGAATTTGAGATTCCATATGCACTTTTAGATTATAATGGGAAGATTCTTTGGGTGAATGAAGAGTTTGCATTACTGACCGGTGTGGATAAGCAATACCACAAGTCTATTACAACACTCTTCCCAACTATTACGAGAGAATTTTTGCAAAAGAAGGATAATCCGCAGGAGGTTCACCTTGAGGCAGGGGAACGACAGTTCCGCATTTCATTGAACCGTATCTATTTCGACACGATTGCCGGAACGGGAGAATTGGTAGATATAGAAAATGCCGATGAGTTTTTAACCGCATTTTATCTTTTTGACGAGACACAACTGAATCGTTACAAAAGAGAGAATATCGAGCAGAAGCAGGTGGCGGCGCTTGTTTATATTGACAATTACGACGAGGCTGTTAATAGTGTTGAGGATGTTAAGCGTTCTTTGCTTGTTGCACTGGTAGACCGTAAAGTGAATCAATATTTCTCGAAAATGGATGCACTTGTTCGCAAAATCGAGAAAGATAAATATTTTGTTGTTTTCAAATATAAATATTTAAAAGCATTGCAGGAAGACAAATTTAGCATCTTAGAAGATGTTAAGACCGTTAAGGTCGGCAATGAGATGGCGATGACTTTAAGTATTGGTGTAGGAATGAATGGTAGTAGCTATAACCAAAGCTATGAGCATGCGCGTGCCGCAATTGACCTTGCGCTTGGACGTGGTGGTGACCAAGTTGTTGTCAAAGAAGGTGAAGAAATCACCTATTATGGAGGAAAGACACAGCAGATAGAACGTAATACACGAGTCAAAGCAAGGGTAAAAGCGCATGCATTGCGTGAGATTATACAAAGCTGTGAGAATGTTGTTATTATGGGACACAGCCTAACCGATGTTGATGCACTTGGGGCAGGAATCGGAATCTTTTGTGCAGCACGAATTATGGGCAAAAAAGCACAGATTGTTGTCAACAATCCAACGAGCTCCCTGCGTCCGCTTATGGAATGTTTTTCAACCGAAAAGGGATATCCGGAAGATATGTTTATCAACAGCGAAAGTGCACTTGAGATGACCGGAAGAAATACCCTTGTGATGGTTGTGGATACGAACAGACCAAGTTACACAGAATGTCCGGAGTTATTGAAGCAAACCGATTCCATAGTGGTATTTGACCACCATCGACAAAATACCGAGGTTATTGAGAATCCGGTACTTTCCTATATTGAACCATATGCATCCAGTGCATGTGAAATGGTTGCAGAGGTGTTGCAGTATTTTCAGGATGGATTTAAACTGGATTCCTGTGAGGCAGATTGTATTTATGCCGGTATTCTAATCGATACCAATAACTTTATGACAAAGACCGGTGTTCGTACGTTTGAAGCGGCAGCTTACTTAAAACGTTCCGGCGCAGAGGTAACTAGAGTCCGCAAAATGCTTAGAGAAGACATGGGCGCATACAAAGCAAGGGCAGAGGCAGTGCGTCATGCGGAAGTATATCGCGGTGCATTTGCAATTTCCGTATGTTCCGGAGAGAATATCGAAAGCCCAACTGTTGTTGGAGCACAGGCAGCCAATGAGTTACTGAATATCGTTGGAATTAAAGCCTCCTTTGTACTTACCGAATATAAGAACAAGATATACGTCAGTTCGCGTTCTATAGATGAGATAAATGTGCAGCTGATTATGGAACGCCTTGGAGGCGGTGGACACTTGAATGTGGCAGGTGCGCAATTGGAAGATTGTAGCATCATGGAAGCAAAGCGTATTATTCAGGGCACCCTTGATGAAATGCTTAAAGAAGGAGACATAGAGAAATGAAAATAATCTTATTGCAAGACGTCAAAGCATTAGGAAAAAAAGGTGACATCGTAGAAGTAAGCGATGGATATGCAAGAAATGCCATTTTACCAAAGAAACTTGGAGTAGAGGCCAATAATAAGAACTTAAATGATTTGAAATTACAGAATCAGCATGCAGACAAAGTTGCGGCCCAAAATTTACAAAATGCAAAAAATCTTGCGATTGAAGTTGAGCAACAGAAAGTTGTTGTCAAAATCAAAACCGGTGAAGGCGGCAAAATCTTTGGTTCGATTTCAACCAAAGAAATCGCACAAGCAGCAAAAGAACAGACAGGACTTGAATTGGATAAGAAAAAAATGCAGTTAAATGAAGCAATCAAAGCATTGGGAACATACGAAGTTCCGGTCAAACTGCATCCGCAGGTAACGGCTAAATTGTCCGTTCAGGTTGTGGAAGAATAGGAGGAAATCCCCTTGGAGGAAACATTAATCAAGCGGATTATGCCAAACAGCCTAGAGGCAGAGCAGTCGGTTATCGGTTCTATGATTATGGACAAAGAAGCCATTATAACCGCAATGGAAATCTTAATTAAAGAGGATTTTTATCATCAGCAGTATGGCATTATTTTTGAATCGATGATTGAGTTATATGGAAGTGGCCGACCGGTGGATTTGGTGACTTTGCAGGATAAGCTCAAAGAAAAAGATGTTCCGAAAGAGATTTCCAGCTTGGAATTTGTCCGTGATTTGGTAACATCTGTTCCAACATCCGCAAATGTAAAATACTATGCAAATATTGTAAAAGAAAATTCCATGAAGCGAAAACTCATTCGTACCATGGAAGAAATTGAGAATGAATGTTACGCCGGAAAAGAATCTGCGGATAGCATTATGGATAAGACAGAGCATGATGTTTTTGCATTGCTCTCCAGTAGAACCAGTGGGGAATATGTTCCAATCCGTCAGGTTGTAATGAATGCTTTGGAGAAAATCGAAAAAGCATCCAAACAAAAAGGAACGGTAACTGGTATTCCAACCGGATTTGTTGACCTTGATTATCGTACGGCAGGACTTCAGCCATCGGATTTGGTTCTGGTTGCAGCGCGTCCGTCTATGGGTAAAACGGCGTTTGTGTTAAACATTGCGCAGTATGTTGCTTTTCATGAAAATATGTGTACTGCTATTTTTTCCTTGGAAATGTCAAAAGAACAGCTGGTGAACCGTCTGTTCTCCTTAGAGTCTCGTGTGGATGCGCAAGCTCTTCGTACCGGTAATCTCTCAGATGTGGATTGGGAGAAACTTGTTGAAGGTGCCGGAATTATTGGTGATTCCGAACTTATTATCGATGATACGCCGGGTATCAGTATTTCTGAGATGCGAAGCAAATGTCGTAAATACAAATTGGAACACGACTTAAAGTTGATTATCATTGATTACTTACAGTTAATGAGTGGTTCCGGCAGAGGGTCTGAATCCCGTCAGCAGGAGATTTCGGATATTTCTCGTTCACTAAAAGCACTTGCCAGAGAGCTGAATGTGCCGGTTATTGCACTTTCCCAGCTTTCCCGAGCCGTAGAACAACGACCGGATCACAGACCGATGCTTTCGGACCTTCGTGAATCCGGAGCTATCGAGCAGGATGCTGATGTTGTTATGTTTATTTACCGTGATGATTATTATAATAAAGATACCGAGTTAAAGGGAATCTCTGAAATCATCATTGCAAAACAACGTAACGGCCCAATCGGAACGGTCAATCTTGCTTGGTTGCCACAATACACCAAGTTTGCGAATTTGGAACATAATTAAAATACTAAAAAATGGAGCATATGCTCCATTTTTTAATTCAATGCAAAATATATGATAATTGCCAGGACAAGGCAGAGCAAAGCTGCCAAAAATAATATTAGAAGTGCAATCCACCTGCCATGTTTCATAAGGAAGTTCACTTTTTTTCCATGCTTTTGCATAATGGCGGCATCTTTTTGTTCATTAATTGTATTTTGCTTTTGTTGAAATTCTTTTAGTTTCAAGTAATATTCATATTGGTGCCGTTCAAATGCATCTTCTTTTTCACGAACTAACAATTCCAGATTGTTGCTGTAGGAAGCGCCACAATTGAGGCAGACATCGGAATCATTACTTCGTCCTCTTAACTTCGTATTGCAGTATTCGCAAGTAAAATCAAAATCGGATTTTGGAATATAGGTTGGGAAGTTTTGGGATGGAAATTGGAAGTTATAAATTGTATTTTTCCAAATTATGTTTGTTCGCAAAGCATTTAAAGTGTTATTAATATATTCTTCTTCCTGACTAAGCTGTGCATCTTGAGAATACAAGTAATGCATATAATTTTGGTTGATGGCGCGCTTTTTTTCAATATATACTTTGTTATCCCCATAAGAACTACCGCATTTTATGCAATTGGTTTGTTTGGTTGACACAATGCTGCCGCAATGTTCACAGGAAAAGGTAAAGTCTTTTTCGAAATAACTTTTGTTATAACCGGTGTATTGTACCGGTTTTAGCTTGCTCCTTTTCTTTTGGTTTAGCCCAAACCAAATTACGAACCAAATGATATAAAGCATGATTAAGCAACCAAAGATTAGAAGAAATAAAGTTCCTATAGTCATAATAGTATCTCCTTTTTGTTTTATTCATTATAGCACAACTCCATAAAATCAATATATAAACTTATATTTTTTGTCGAAATAATACGATGAAAAAAGTTTGAAACCCATTCTCACGACCGATATAATATTTTTAGGACAGGCATCTGCCTGAAAATGATAAAGGAGGTTACCGGTTGTGGAAAAAATACGTTACATGATTTCCGATGCAGCACAATTGGTTGCAGTCGAATCACATGTGTTACGTTATTGGGAAGATGAACTAGAGTTGACCATTCCGCGAAACGAAATGGGACACCGATACTATACAAAAGAGAACATACAAGAATTTCAGAAGATAAAAGAGCTAAAGGAGCAAGGGTATCAGCTTAAGGCGATTCGAATGTTACTACATAATGACCATGTGGAAGAATTTCAAGCTTTGACACAAATGGCACCGACACAGATACCAAAAGAACAAGTGCCGGCGCGCTGTGTAAGAGAAAGTACGACTTCTGCAGAAGACCGTATGGCACAATTTCGGGAACTTATGAGTGATATCGTAGGACATGCGATTGCGGCAAATAATGAGGAATTAAGTATAACCATCGGACAGGAAGTGCAGGAGCGTGTATTAAAAGAAATGAATTATTTGATGCGCGAACAGGAGGAAGCTGAGGAAGCACGCTACAAGAAACTAGATGCTGCAATTCGTGGAAAATTGCAACGGAAGCGGTTTTTCTTCAAAAAAGAAAGTAAGGATGCAGCAAAGCAAAATTCAATTGAGGCGAAAGAAGCATACAGTAATGTAAATTAAGTAAATGACAGCAGAAAGGCGTATGAAATGTAACTGTTTCATACGCCTTTCTGCTTATTAAGAAAATCGTTTATTTTTACTCTCAACTACCAATCGATGGGTCTCTTCGGATGGATTTGAGATAACCGCAGCTGCGATAATTTTGCAAGGAGGGTTCATTTGAACTGCATCCACAGCTGCTTTTACAGCAGATACGTCTCCGCTTAAAAATACGGTGGTATGTCCGCCACATTTTGTGTTCCAAGTCTCAAAAGACACTTGAGAAGTCTTAAGCATTTGATCGATGACTAAAATAGCAGAAGAACTTCCAAGAATCTCAACTAAACCAATTGCTTCCATTTTCATTGTTTGTTCCTCCATTATTTATGTATCGTCATCTTCATTGCAAGCTCCGTGCCTTCGGTTGGGGCTGCAATGATGGTACTGCTGGTTACTGTTCCGTATTGACTTGCAGTTGCAAGTGCAACTTCCATTGCGGCATTTACATTTGAAATATCACCGCGCATTTTTACGCAGGCACCACTTTTTAGACGGTTTCTTTCTACTGCCTGAATCATGACATCAGCAGCTTTTGACGCAGCATCTAATGCAACATAGCATGCCACGAGGTTATCTACTTCAAAGATGCCAATGGCTTTTTTCTCGTATCTATCTGACATAATAGCCTCCTAATCTCAACAAATCTACAAGATATTATACCTGTTATTTCGAATCTTGCATAGCAATTTTTTCGGCAAGATCGGTTAAATATTCCCAGCGTTCCATCTTTTCTTCCAGCAATTGCTCGGTATCCTCTTTCTCCTTGGTAAGTTTCATTAATTCAGAATAGCTGTTGGCATGTTTTGCCATCTTTGCATCCAAATCAGCAATACTTTCCTCTAATGCAAAAATATCATCTTCGATGGTTTCAAACTCTCTTTGTTCCATATAGGAGAACTTTAATTTTTTCGGCCGATGCTCTTTCCAGGATTTCTCCGAATTTGTTTTGCCGGATGGCTTTTCGACTGATTTTTCAGATGGTGTGGCAGCAGTCGCAAAGCGCTCTTTTGTCTCAACATAATCCGTATATCCGCCCTCGTACTGGTGAATTTTTCCGTCTCCTTCAAATGCCAAAATGCGGTCTACCACATTATCTAAAAAATAGCGGTCATGTGATATCGTAATCACAATTCCGGAGAATGAATTTAAGAAATCCTCCAAAATGGTGAGCGTTGGGATATCTAGGTTGTTTCCCGGTTCATCAAATAGGTAAACATTTGCGCCTTCGGCAAGAACGCGTAAAAGATACAGACGGCGTTTTTCGCCACCGGAGAGCTTCTCAATATTGGAATATTGCATATTTCCATCAAAAAGGAATCGTTCACAAAGTTGCGATGCGCTTATCTTTCCGTCCTTGGTTGGAATATATTCGGCGACCTCTTTTACATAATCAATGACTCTTTGATTCGGATTCATATGAACTTCGTCCTGTCCAAAATAGCCGATTTTAATGGTTTCACCTATCTCAATCGAGCCGGAATCCGGTGGAATCATTCCGGCCATCATTTTCATAAGGGTAGATTTGCCGCATCCGTTTGGTCCGATAATTCCGATTCGCTGATTTTTCAACACGATATAACTGTAATCTTCAATTAACTTTTTGTTCCCGAATGCCTTTGAAACATGTTGAAGTTCAATGGTCTTTTTTCCCATTCTCGAATCGATGGACTCCATTTGGATGGCTTGCTCAGCCACAGGGACATTTCGTCCTTTTAACGCCTCTAAACGCTCTAAACGGGCGCGTTGCTTTGTGGTGCGGGCGCGACAGCCGCGGGCGGCCCATTCCAGTTCCATACGAAGGATGCTTTTTTGTTTACGCTCGGTTGCCAGCTCCATTTCCTCACGTTGGGCTTTCAATTCAAGGAAGCCACTGTAATTGGAGGAATACGCATATAATTTTCCACGATGCAATTCGATTATTTTATTTGTCACCTTATCAAGAAAGTAGCGGTCATGTGTAACCATGATTAGTACGCCCTTGAAGCGTGTCAAATAATTTTCCAACCAAAGAACCATCTCTTCATCTAAGTGGTTGGTCGGCTCATCCAAGATTAAAACATCAAAGGAGCTCATAAGTGTACGCGCCAAAGCAACTCTTTTTTTTTGACCGCCGGAAAGCGTATCGATTTTCTGATCAAAATTCGACATTCCCAATTTGTTTAAAATATTCTTCGCTTCGCTTTCGGCATTCCAATTAGACGCATCTGCTCCTTCGGTCACATAGGATAGAACGCATGCGCCCTCATCAAATACATGATCCTGTGCTAAATATCCCATGCGGATTCCACGCTGCTTTGTAATTTGCCCGTCATCCGCCTCTTCGATGCCGGCAATGATTTTTAGTAAAGTAGATTTACCGGTACCATTCATTCCTACAACACCGATTTTGTCGCCTTCAGATATACCGTAGCAAACATCGTCAAAAATAATTTTTTCGCCATAAGATTTATATATGTGTTCAATATTTAAAATGTTCATATTAAAAACCTTTCATAGAAAATAAAAATCACAGACAAAGGTATTGTAACATATCGTTGTGGTCATACTAAAGGCAAAAAGGAGAAAATTTTTATGAAAGATAAAATCTTTGGAGTTTTACAAAGAGTGGGTCGTTCCTTTATGTTACCGATAGCACTGCTGCCGGTTGCCGGTCTGTTTCTTGGAATAGGAAGCTCTTTTACAAACCCCACAACATTGGAAACCTATGGTTTAACAAATATCATACAAGAAGGCGGACTGCTCTATACCATTCTCGATATTATGAGCAAAACGGGAAGTGTTGTTTTTGATAACCTGCCGTTGCTATTTGCGATGGGAGTCGCTATCGGAATGGCAAAAAAAGAAAAAGAGGTAGCAGCACTTGCCGGTGCAATCAGTTATTTGATTATGAACACGGCTATTAGCACACTGATTGCAGCCAATGGTGGTGTGGATGCTATGGCGGCGAATTCAACGACAACAGCACTTGGTATCACAACACTTCAGATGGGTGTTTTTGGAGGAATTATTGTGGGACTTGGCGTTGCGGCACTTCACAACAGATTTTATAAAATCGAATTGCCACAAGTGTTATCCTTCTTTGGTGGAACTCGATTTGTACCTATCATATGCAGTATTGTATTTTTAATCGTAGGTATTGTCATGTTTTATGTCTGGCCGGTGGTACAAAATGCAATTGCACAACTTGGTCAGCTGGTACTCGAATCCGGATATTTTGGAACATGGATTTATGGAATTATTGAAAGGGCACTGATTCCGTTTGGGTTACATCACGTGTTCTATATGCCTTTCTGGCAGACAGAGCTTGGTGGTGCGATGGTGATTGACGGAGTTACCGTGCAAGGTGCGCAAAATATTTTCTTTGCGGAGCTTGCTTCAAAAACCACGGAACAGTTTTCCGTATCTGCAACCAGATTCATGTCCGGTAAGTTCCCATTTATGATTTTTGGTCTTCCGGCAGCAGCATATGCAATGTATCGAGCAGCTCGTCCCCAAAAGAAAAAGGTGGTCGGCGGCCTGTTACTTTCTGCAGCACTTACTTCCGTGCTTACGGGTATTACGGAACCACTTGAATTCACATTCCTATTTGTAGCGCCAATCATGTATGCCGTGCATTGTTTACTTGCCGGACTCTCCTTTATGCTAATGCATATTTTTAATGTTGGAGTAGGTATGACGTTTTCCGGTGGTCTCATTGACCTTACATTGTTTGGAATTCTGCAAGGCAATGAAAAAACAAACTGGATATGGGTTGTACTGGTAGGACTTGTTTATGCGGTTGTGTACTATTTTGTATTCTATTTCTTGATTACAAAATTTGACTTCAAAACTCCAGGTAGAGAAGCGGATGAGGAGGAAACCAAGCTTTATACCAGAAAAGACGTAGATGCGAAAAAGGAATCTACGGCAAATGAAACAGACAGTGATTCCGATAGGGTAAGTGCGCTGATATTACAAGGACTTGGTGGAAAGGAAAACCTTTCGGATCTTGATTGCTGTGCCACAAGATTAAGAGTAACCGTATCCAATCCGGACCTAATTGATGATAGCCTGCTAAAACAAAGCGGAGCCTCAGGAGTCATTCATAAAGGAAACGGAGTTCAGGTCATTTACGGTCCGCAAGTTTCTGTTATCAAATCCAACCTGGAGGATTATTTGGATACGGTAAAGGAACTTCAAGCAGATACGTTATATGCTTATTTAAAAGGTTCTGTAGTTGCGCTTGAAAATGTAGAAGACGAAGCATTTTCTTCTAAACTTCTTGGAGAAGGGGTTGCGGTAGACCCGATAGAAGGTAAGTTGTATGCGCCATGCGATGGAAAAGTGGATTCGGTATTCGATACCAAACATGCCATCAATCTCATTTCTAAAACCGGTTGCGAAATTTTGCTTCATGTTGGAATCGATACCATAAAACTGGGTGGAAAATTCTTCGAGACACATGTTTTGGCCGGACAGGAAGTACAAAAAGGTGATTTACTCATTACTTTTAATATTGCTGAAATTCGTAAAGCCGGATATCAAGTGATAACACCAATGATTATCTGTAACACAGCAGATTATAACGAAATAAAAGTACTTTCTAGAGGAAGCATCCATGTAGGAGAAGAAATCATTGAAATAAAATAGTATAACTATATTTAAACTCGCACTTGTAAAGACAAAAAGTGCGAGTTTTACAATATAAATGAATATTTAAAAATCCTAGGTAACATGATATAATGACAAGATGCAAGACTATCATATTACAGAGGGATAAATAGAAACATGGTTGGTTCAACACAAAGAATTGTAACGAAAAGCCGATACGGCACGCTTAGAACAGTGTTGCTTTTTTTGGCATTTTCAATAGAATATGGGGTTTTCTTTTATGAATCCGATTTCAAAGGTTTTGTTTGGATGTATTTGGGATATATAGGGATCATGACGATTACCACGTTTCATGGAAGAAGCAGTAAAGTATATCTGAAATATGAATCAGCATTGACCATGTTGATTGGGAACATAATTGGTAATTTCATTGTAGGTGTATTTCTCATAGGTTCAAAGCAAGGTGACGTTGAGCAAACAAGCCTAAGGGTACTAAGCTTAATGATTTGCAATTTGCTCACGATTCTTTTGGTGCTCATTATTATTAATGTGATTACTAAGCATCGACAAACAAGCTATGAGCATATGGTATATATTCTGGGCAAAAAGGCGTGGAAGAGATATTCCCTATCCGAGGTAGCAAACAGTCAAAATGCCGGCATGGTATTACAAGCATCCGCTGATTTGGAACAGTTATTTAAGGCGGTTCAATCGTATGAATCTGTGTTCTTAATGGATGTCTCTTCTGAGCGTAGAAATGATATTATGAAATACTGCTATGAACATGGCAAGACCGTATATTCGACAGCAAAACTTTCCGATATTTTGATGAGAGCATCCGGTGTTGCGCAGAAGGATGACCAGCCGGTATTTTATTGTACATATTTTGGAATCGGAAAGATGAATGATTTGATTAAAAGAATTGGAGATATATTCTTGTCATTCATTGGAATTGTAGTTTGTATACCGGTATTTATGGTTGTAATGATTGCAATAAAGATGGAAGATGGTGGACCTGTTTTTTACAAACAGATTCGATGCACCAAGAATTTAAAACAATTTACCATTTATAAGTTTAGAAGCATGAAAACAGATTCAGAGCATGAAAGCGGTGCCAGATTATCATCGGTTGACGATGACCGCGTTACAAAGGTTGGAAGAATTCTTAGAGCAAGCAAAATTGACGAAATTCCTCAGTTAATTAACATCCTTCGCGGGGATATGAGTATTGTAGGACCCCGTCCGGAGCGACCGGAGCTGATAGAGGAGAATTGTAAGAAAGTACCGGAATTTGTTCTTCGCACAAAGGTAAAAGCCGGTTTAACAGGATATGCACAAGTTCGTGGTGATTATCATACTACTTCACTTGAGAAATTAAAGTGGGACTTGATGTATATTGAGAATTATTCATTATTGCTTGATGTTAAGATCATTATTATGACCGTATTGCAGTTATTTCACCTTTTCATATATAATGTTAAAATTTTTTAAAATACAGAGGTTTATCACATGTCAAAGTTGCGAGTTATATATAAAAATGGGCAAGTACATGTAAAGTGTAAACTCACTAAGAATGAGACGATAAGAGAATATGAACTTCAGGTTTTTCAGCAGAAAGTTATTCCGGGAATTATGCGTCCAATTGTTGAGGGGAAAAAGAAACTTCATTATGTTATATCTTCCGGAATTCCGCTTAATCAGTATTTAAAGGAAGGTGTCACACGATACAATTTTTTTTCAATTTTGGCACAGACGAATGAAGTTTTTAAAAAAATAGAAAATAATAGACTTGAAATGAACAATTTGGTATTAGACTTAAATAATGTTTTTATCAATACCATGACAAGAGAACTTCATTATATATATGAACCAATCCATGGAAAATCTATAGAAACATCGATTTTTGAATATATATATAGGTTAGCATATACCACTATTTTCTTATCGGGAGAAGATGTAACATTTTTTCAACAAATGATAAATTACTTTTATCAGATGCCGCTATATTCGACACAAATAATGGAGGATTATATTTTGTCAATATGTCCGGAGGTTTATCGGCAGGTGCCCCATGAGAAAAAGGGACATAGCGGAATGATTAAAGACAATGAACTTATGAAAAGTGCACAACCGATGGAGGGAACAGCCTTATTGACACAACAAAAGGAAGTTTTGCAAGCATATCTATTGAGGTTAGGTAATTCTACTAGAATTGACATTAATAAATCTTTGTTTCGAATTGGAAAAGGAAGAGAACAGGTTGATTATTTAGTTACCAATCATGTTGTGAGTCGGTTACATGCATATATTATTTGGCGAAATGGAGCATATTTTATTAACGACAATAATTCTACAAATGGGACGTTCGTAAATGGAAGACAAATTAAG
The DNA here is from genome assembly GCA_045531055.1 of Lachnospiraceae bacterium. Classification (GTDB taxonomy): domain Bacteria; phylum Bacillota; class Clostridia; order Lachnospirales; family Lachnospiraceae; genus Roseburia. The sequence continues at coordinate 39,497 of JAZSDG010000009.1, forward strand.
AGGAATCAGGACTATCAAATTTATAATGGAGATATAATTATGTTAGCCAATGAGGGGTTTGAATTCCATATAAATACATTTTAGGAGAAAAGGAGAAATAGATGATTGTTTCACTAATAAGTAAAAAGTGTCTTGCGTCTATCAGCTTGCCGCAAAAGGTCAGGGGACAATATACAATAGCGTCAAAAAAAATTTCCGTCAATGTGGAAGGAATAAATGAGAAATGGCATATCAAATCATCAAAACATGTAAAAATAGTAGATAATGAAAATCAGGTGATAAATGATTGTGAAATTGAAGAAATGGGGATTTATTACCTTAAAGTTGCAGATTCAGACGAAAAAATGTTTATATTCGTAGAGCCAAGTACGGATGATCGCATCGAATTTCAAAAATATATTGTTGGAATAAATCAAGTTTTTACAATTGGAAGGAAAAAAACAAATTCAATTGTAATAAATAATTCGTATGTTTCTGCAATTCACGCAGAATTATTTTACAATAATGGAATCTGGCAAATTCGAGATGTAAATAGTTCAAATGGAACGTTTGTGAATGGACAAGTTGTCGAATCTAAAATACTGTCATATGGCGATGTCATATATATTATGGGTACGATGATTATTGTTGGAAATCGCTTGTTAGCAATCAATAATCCGGATGGGAAAGTATATATCAATAGTGATAATTTAATAAAATTTGTTCCTCAAAGGATTGAGACGACAGAAGAAGAGGTTGAAGTTGGGACACAAGACTATTTTTATCGTTCCCCGCGTTTTAAAAGAGATATAGAAACAGCACAATTTAAGATTGATGCACCACCCGCAGATCAAAATGGCGATGAGATGCCAATCATGTTAGCGATTGGACCATCCATGACTATGGGAATGGCATCGGTAGCAACAGGTATTTTTGGGGTCCTTAATGGTAATTTAATGTCAGCTGTGACCTCAACCTGTATGTTATGTGGAACTATTTTGTGGCCTATAATTTCAAAAAGATATGAAAAACGACGAAAAGAAAAGAAGGAACAGATTAGACAGACAAAATATAGAGAATATTTAGTGAAAATGCGAGCAGCATTTGCTGAAGAAGGAGCTAAGCAAAGGGATATTCTTTTTGAAAATACCATCAGCATTGAAGAGTGTAAAGAACGTGTTACAAAGATTAGCAGAAATTTATGGGATCGGTCTTTGGGACAGAATGATTTCTTAAAAATCCGTATAGGAATTGGAAATTTAAAATTGGATGCAGATATAAAGTATCCGGAACGAACATTCACCATAAAAGATGATTTACTGAAAGAGGAGCTATATACTTTATGTGAAACTCCACAAATGCTTCATGATGTTCCATTAAGCGTATCTTTGTTTGATAATAATATTACCGGTGTTATTGGAAACCAATCGGATATTTTACCGTTTGCCAACGGAATTATATTACAACTTGCAACATTTTACAGTTACGATGAAGTCAAGTTTGTTTTTATCTTTGATAAGAATCGTCAAGGAGAATTAGAATATACCAAGTGGTTGCCGCATGTATGGAATAATGATAATACATTTCGATTTTATGCAGATTGCATTGATGATGTGAGGGATATTTCTTCTTATCTTGAGAATGAGTTCGAAGCCAGAAAGGTGCTTCGGGAGGAAGCATTAGAAGAGGTAAAACCATATTATGTGATTTTTTCATTTAGTAAACAATTATCATTGAGAGCAGACATTTTACCGTATATATGCGAATCTAAGAAAAATCTTCATTTTTCTGTTGTTACATTTTCTGACGAATTAAGAAATTTACCAAAAGAGTGTACAAATGTTATTGAATTAGATGGCAGACAAGGAAAACTTTATAATAAAAATGATATTTCAGGAGAAGTAATTACGTTTAGACCGGATATTAATATTCGAGCAGGAATGGATGAGCTAAGTGTTATGCTTGCTAATATTCAATTGGATTTAGAGGATACAGCTTTTCAACTCCCAAAGATGATTACCTTTTTAGAGATGATTGGAGTGGGTAAAATAGAGCATTTAAATGTATTAAGTCGTTGGAAGGAGAATGATCCAACAAAGACATTAGAAGCTCAAATTGGTGTAGATACCATAGGAGATCCATTTAAATTGGATTTGCATGAGAAATATCATGGTCCGCATGGATTGGTAGCGGGAATGACTGGATCCGGAAAATCTGAGTTTATTATGACATACATATTATCTCTTGCAATTAATTATCATCCATATGAAGTTGCATTTATTTTAATTGATTACAAAGGCGGTGGAATGGCAAAGGCATTTGAAAATTTGCCACATACTGCAGGTATCATTACGAACTTGGATGGATCAGCTGTAAATCGCTCTTTGATTTCCATTCAGAGTGAATTGAAACGTAGACAGGCTATTTTCGCGCAGGCAAGTAAACAATCCGGAATTAGTAATATTGATATCTATAAATATCAGAAAATGTATCGAGAAGGTAAGGTAACGGAACCGCTACAGCATTTGTTTATTATTTCTGATGAGTTTGCAGAATTAAAAACACAACAACCGGAATTTATGACACAGCTGGTTAGTGCAGCACGTATTGGAAGAAGTTTAGGCGTGCATTTAATATTGGCAACACAGAAACCGAGTGGCGTAGTAGATGATCAGATTTGGTCAAATTCTAAATTTCGAGCCTGTCTGAAAGTACAGGATAAATCAGATAGTATGGATATGCTAAAGAGACCAGAAGCTGCTGAGTTACAGGAGACCGGAAGATTTTATCTTCAAGTAGGTTATAATGAGATGTTTAAACTAGGACAGTCTGCATGGGCAGGAGCACCGTATTATCCATCAGAGCGGGTGGAGGTTAATTTAGATGATAGTATTGAAATTATAGATAATGTTGGAAAAGTCATTCAATCTGCAAAAATGAATAGACGAAATACATTAAATATAAATCCGCAAAAACAAATTGATGCAATTACAGAGTATTTGGCAGAAATTGCAAAGCAAGAGAAAATTGAAATTCGCCAATTGTGGTTAGATCCTATACCAGATATGATATATGTGGATCAATTAATAGAAAAATACCAATATAGAAAAGATGATTATTACATTAATCCTGTAATCGGTGAGTACGATGACCCAATGAATCAAAGACAGGAAATTTTAACACTTCCTTTAACGACAGAAGGAAACACGGTGGTGTATGGAATGGCGGGAAGTGGAAAGACTACGTTTTTGACGACGATGATGTATTCTATGCTTCGTACATACACACCAGAAGAAGTGAATATCTATATCCTCGATTTTGCAGCAGAAACATTAACAGCATTTAGTAAAGCACCTCATGTAGGTGATGTAGTACTATCTTATGAGGAAGAAAAGGTTCATAATTTGTTTAAATTATTAATGGGGCAAATTGCCACAAGAAAAAAATTATTTGCAAATTATGGGGGCGATATTGTTTCGTATCACCGAAATACAGAGGAGAAAGTCCCGTCTATTGTTGTTGCTATCAATAATTATGCAGCATTTTCCGAAATGTATGAAGACTTAGAAAGTGTGTTGCTTAATTTGACAAGAGAAGGTACTAAGTATGGTATTTATTTTGTGTTAACTGCAATTGGCACAGGGGCAATTCGCTTTCGAATGGTTCAGAATTTCAAACAAATATTTGTTCTGCAATTAGCAGATGAAGGTGATTACAGTAGTGTGGTTGGGAAGACAGACGGACTCCTTCCTGCAAAAATAAAAGGACGGGGACTCTTTAGAGTAGAAAATGTTTTTGAGTTTCAAACGGCACATCCGTTTGAAACGGATAACCAATTTATGAGAATTCGTGAATATTGCTCCAAATTAAGAGAAATTTATCAAGGAAAAGCCAGAGGAATCCCGGTTTTGCCGGATATGGTTGATCGAGAATTTATTGAGGATTATATTACACCAAATTCACTGGTAATACCTGTTGGGGTTGAAACGGCATCGCTAGAAATAAGTTATGTGGATTTTGATAAAACATACATTTCAATCATTCACTCTAAAACAAATAATTACATAGAATTTGTTTCATTATTGGCAAATGTCATAGCAAATAAAGCAAAAATCGATACAACGCTTTTGGATCCGAAAGGCGAAATTCCGGATATGACAGCAGTTCACTATGCAAAATCTGCAAAAGAGAACATAGTGTGTGTGGAAGAATTATTTGAGCTTGTTTTGACACGTCATAATGCGATAAAAGATGCAGAAGAACAAGATGTGGATATTCCGGTATTTGATAAGCAAGTATTTATTATTACTGCGTTATCAGAATTGAAAACATTTTTAAATGATGAGCAATCCGAGAAATTGAATCTGGCATTAGAAAGAGGAAGTTTAAGGTTAAACATTTCTATAATTATTGCGGAAGTGTCAAAAAACTTATCTTCTGTCAACTTCGAGAAATGGTATAAAAATAACGTATCCCAAGAGGATGGAATATGGATTGGAGAGGGAATATCTGACCAGTACTTTTTGAAGGTAAACAAGACAACCACTGAGATGAATAAAGAAATATCGGATCAATTTGGATTTGTTGTTTCTAATGGAAAAGCAACACAAGTAAAAATATTAAGTGAAATTAAGGAGGAATAAAACATGAGAAAAGTTTTGGTAGAAATATTTGTTCCTGCATCCAATCATCGTTACAATGTATTTATTCCGGAGTTTAGCAAGATGAGTGAGATTGTATTATTGGTCTCAAATGCATTAAGTGAACTTTCCAATGGAAAATTTAAAGCGGACGCATCCTCCGTTTTATGTGATGCAGATTCCGGTCAAATTTACAATATCAATGCATCCGTTCGCGAGTTACAAATAAAAAATGGATCTAGGCTGATGTTAATATGATACTGTATGAAAGGTGATGTAGACGTAGTCGCTATTGATTTTTATTTGGAAATATAATACAATATCAATGCATTCGTTAAGGAATTATATCAGAATGGTTTCAAACGGATGTTGATATAAAACAATACCGAAAAGGAGGAAGAAAGATGGGAAAAAACATTCAAGCTGATCCTTCTAAAATGAGATCAGCGGCGGGGCAACTGACAACGTTATCTGAGACATATTCCGGATTAGCAAAGCAGTTAATGAACAATGCAAGCACAATGGGAGATGCATGGCAGGGAGAAGACAACCAGGCATTTGTAACTCAAATTACAGGCTTTACCCAGGAGTTGGAAGCGATGGCCCAGAAATTAAAGAATGCATCAACGACACTGGAAAAGCAGGCAATTAACTATGAGCAGCGTCAGGATGCGATTGTATCTTCAGTGAAAACACTGACAAATTAATAAGGAGGATTGGATAATGGCTGGAACGATTAGTATTAAGACCGGGCAAGTTGAGGCAATTGCAACAGAGCTCGAAACAATTAATGCAAAGTTACATGACACACTACTTGAGAGTCAGTCGACAATTAAGAATTTATCTTCTACATGGCAAGGAGAGGCTGCAACGGCAACATTTGATGCTTATGATGTATTTGCCAATAATTATTTCAATAATTATTCAGATATTATTAAAGCATATATTACATTCCTAAGACAGAACGTTGCTGCAGATTATGTAATAACCGAAAATGCAAATATTGCATTAGCAGAAGCATTTAAATAAGTTGTAGATGTGGATGGGGTTACCCCATCCACATAAAGTAATAAGTAATAAATGATAAAAACGAATATACTGGTATAAACCATTGATATAGAAAAGAATAAGTGGGAGATTAGATGGGGAAAGTAATCAAACAAAGCATGTTACTATTATTGCTCATGGCAGTAGCAACAACAAGTACGGGATGTCTGTTTCATAGAGAGAATCTAGATGAAGAATTGGAAAAATATATGGAAGACCGATATGGAGAAGATTTTACACCGATTGGAGGATATGGTGGGGGACTTTTGGATAATGTAGAATCGAATTTCCTATATAGTTGTGACAGTCTGCCGGGGCATGAGATTTCGGTCACGTATTGGGACTTGGAAGAAGGCGCTGAAATTTATGATAACTACTATGCGCATTATTACCATGAGGATGTCATTCGCTATTTTGAAGACCTG
>JAZSDG010000038.1:0-60327 GCA_045531055.1 Lachnospiraceae bacterium
ATTGAATTTATAGACTGGCACTTGAAGGTTTATTTGTCATGCAATAAATCACATATGTTCGTACGAAATATCAAAATACCTTCAAACGCAAAGAAGGAGCGCGATTCAAAGAATCGCACCCCAACACTTGACTTAGAACCAGTATTTTCAAGGGTTTTCATTTAAAATCCTTACTAATTTCCAGCCATCTGTGCAGCAACTTCTGCAGCAAAATCCTCGTTCTTTTTCTCTAAACCTTCGCCAGTTTCGAAACGAACAAATTTCTTAATGGTAACAGTAGCACCAACATTCTTAGAAACTTCTTCCAAATATTTACCTACTGTCTGTTTTCCATCTTCCGCTTTTACATACACCTGATCTACTAAGCAGATTTCTTTCAATTCTTTGTTTACACGACCTTCAATCATTCCATTAATAACCTTCTCAGGTTTCTGAGATTCTTTTGGATCGTTCATAATCTGAGCAAGAAGAATTTCTTTCTCATGCGCAATGTAATCAGCACTAATTTCATCTCTGCATACATATTTCGGATTCAAAGCTGCAATCTGCATAGCAAGATTCGTCAATGCTTCTTTTACTTCATCATTTACAACAGAAGTCTCAGCTTCAACGATAACACCAATTCTTCCACCGCCATGAATATAAGAAACAACACAACCATTGCTTGCAACAACTTTTTCAAAACGACGAATCTTTAAGTTTTCACCAATTACAGCCACTTTCTCAACCAAAGCGTCTTTTACTTTTTTGCTATTATCTTCGATCCATGCTTCTTCCATAAATGCATCCATATCAGGTGCATCAGAGTTTACAGCTTGGTTTGCTACTGCTGTAACAAAATCTCTAAATGTCTCGTTCTTTGCAACAAAGTCCGTCTCAGAGTTAACTTCTACAACAGCTGCTGTATTATCATCTTTCAACACAACTGTACAAAGACCTTCAGCAGCAATTCTTCCAGCTTTTTTCTCTGCTTTTGCCTGTCCGTTCTTTCTTAAGAACTCAACAGCTTCGTCCATATTACCATTTGTCTCGTTTAATGCTTTTTTACAATCCATCATTCCTGCGCCGGTTAACTCACGCAGTTCTTTTACCATAGCAGCGGTAATTGCCATTTTTCTTTCCTCCAATTCCAATCAATTCTAAAACTATTCTTCTACAGGCATTTCTTCAACCATAGCATCTTCTGCTACAACTGCTTCTTCACCCTGTTTTGCTTCAATAACAGCGTCTGCCATCTTAGAAACGATTAATTTAACGGCTCTGATTGCATCATCATTACCAGGAATTACATAATCCAATTCTTCCGGATCACAGTTTGTATCCGCAATACCAATCAATGTGATTCCAAGGGACTGCGCTTCCTGAATACAAATTCTTTCTTTTTTCGGATCTACAACAAAGATAGCATCCGGAATTCTCTTCATTTCTTTAATTCCACCAAGGTTTTTCTCTAATTTATCCCACTCTTTCTTAAGTGCAATAACTTCTTTCTTAGGAAGAACATCAAATGTTCCATCTGTAGCCATTGTCTCAATCTCTTTTAATCTTGCAATACGACTCTGAATGGTCTTGAAGTTAGTAAGCATACCACCTAACCATCTTTCATTTACATAGAACATTCCACAACGCTCTGCTTCAGATTTAATTGCATCCTGTGCCTGTTTTTTTGTTCCAACAAAAAGAATTGTTCCGCCTTGTGCTGCAATATCAGAAATTGCATCATAAGCTTCATCTACTTTTCCTACCGATTTCTGTAAATCGATAATGTAAATGCCATTACGCTCTGTGTAGATGTATGGAGCCATTTTTGGGTTCCATCTTCTTGTCTGATGTCCAAAGTGAACACCTGCCTCAAGTAACTGTTTCATTGAAATTACGCTCATTTTTCTTACCTCCATTTGGTTAATTTCTTCCATGTGCTTCCGTCTTATTCTGCCATCGGATAAGCGTAAATCCGACACCGGCAAAACTCCACACATGTGATTAATAGTTTTTAAGCCTTTGGAATTATATCATACCAAAGGCTTATATGCAAGTGATTTTATTCATTTTTCTTTGTGAGAATTTCTGCAATCTGTTCATAGGTTGCACCATATGGAATCTCATATGTTCCTTGACGTATAGAAGAATCATAATTCTGTCGATCCATATACTTGCGGAAATCTTCTACATCTGTAATCAAACCTTTCTCCATCAAATCCTCTGCAATTTGTCGGCATACCTCACCTTCGTAAACCTGAACAATTGCTACATTCGGATTTTCTTGCGAAATCAGCTCATCCGGCACTGATTCTTGAGTAGACATGCTTCCTGTATCAGGAAGCAGTTCTTCCGTATCCGAAACAATATCTTCCGTATCCGAAACAACGTCTTCTGTCTCTGGCATAATCATACCTATCTTTTTCGCTCTTTTAATGATTTCCTCATCTGATATGGTGTTTTTATGTGTATAAAACGAGATTGATAATATAACACTTGTGACAAGAATTCCAAGACCTAAACCTCTTAAATAATATTTAAGTTTCAATTTTTTCTTCTCCTTTGAATAAACCAATTACTAATTTTACTTCACCAAGACCACGGCCAAGTTGTTTTGCAATTTCCACATCACTTAAGCCCTCTTTATGAAGAAGGAGAATTGTATCATTTTGATTAGTTTCTTCCATATCTTCTGCATTTTTTGTATCAATAGACGCAACCAATACATCATCTTCATTTACTAATTTTGTAGTGTTTACTTTTTGTTCTACATCTTCTGCCGCCTCAGCCAGTTTCTGCAACACCTCATTTTCAGTTTCTTTCATATTATCTGAAAAACGTTGTAGCTCACCAGCTAAATTCGTCAGCTCTGTATGTTTATCATTCAACATACTATAAAGAAACATAATCTCATTATGTGTTTTATTCATAGATTCCAAAACAGTATCGGAATATTCATTAATGGCCATTATCTTCTCATTGGATGTTTTTTCCATAGATCGTTTGGTAGACGCCATAGAACTTTCAACAATTTCCTCAATAGCCTCTTCTACTCTATTATTTGCATTTTTTAATTGTTTTTCCACAACATGCGCAAGTTCTTCTTCACTCATTTTGGAAATCTGTTCTATATCTTTTTGCGAAAATTTTTCCTGAACAAAAAAACTTCCTATCAAAAAAATAATTCCTATTATGATTAGCGTTATCTCTACTGCAGTCATAAATGTCTTCCTTTAAATTTTAATATCAAAACCACCATTTACTGTTTTTTCTACAACTTTTCCATCTTTCTGTTTTTGATTGCTTTTCTTTTTCTTTACTTTAGACGAAAAATACTGACCTTTCCCCTCATCTCGTGCATCCGCTTGATTATTTAACTGCTCATTTTGATTAACATGATTCACCTGGTGCATCATTTGAGCTTCATTCTTATTCACCTGATATTGTATATTCTGCTGATCCACCATTGGCTTTGCATCCTGTTGATGTTTCATCGTTCCAATATCATCTGTTCTTTGTATCATTCCGCCAAAGTCAACCGGTCGTATTGCCATTTAACTCACCTACCTATAAAGACACCGGACACACTATACCATCCTGCTTTTTGAATTTGCAAAAACTCCTTACATCTTTCACCTGATATGACAAATCAGAAATCGAAACACTAACACCCGGATAAACATTTCGTGATACAGCAACATATGAGTGATCTGATTTAATCATCTCCATATAAATAACTTTCTTTTCTTCTTTTAATATCTCTGATTTTTCCTGCATTTGTTTAAATTGTACTGCTAATTTCTGTACATATGCCAGTTTATCTTTCGGAAGATGTTCGCCTTTTTTAATGATTGCGGTATAGTTAGCTAAAATTAGTTTTGTTTCTTCCATTTCTTTTGTAAGCGTTGCGAGTTCTTTTGAAATATCTATATAACGAGCCTTTTTCTCCGGCTCAATGCCAACCTCTATTACAGTGGTTGTTCCCATTTCATTTCCAATATACTCAGCTTCCACACAATCACTTGCGCGAACAACCCCGCCGGTAATAAGACCTTTTTTCCCTTTTACACGAATGCTATTTAATGCAGAAACATCACTATTTAAAATCATTTCAGCTTCTACATAGCCACCAGTCACAACTGTAGCATTCTCGATGTACTTTGCCATCAAATTAGTTCCAGCACTAAAAAAGCCCTTATACATACCATGAATTCCATGTTTAATCACAATTTGCCCCCCGGACTCAATATGCGCCCCCTCTGCAAATCCTTCTACAATAACATCGCCTGTCGCTCTTACAATAAATCCGCTTTTAACATTACCGCGAATATGCACACTTCCCTGATAATCAATATTCCCAACTGAATTATCAACATCCGCCGGCACCTCAAAAACATTTGAAACAAAAACTTTATTATTAATAAAATTCACATGTCCTGTTACATCCGAATATATTTCTGTTTTTTCCTCGTTAATAGAAATATTGTTGCCATATGATAACTTTTCTGTTTTTACGGTTCTCGGTCGTACTTCCTCCCCGAAAACATTTTTTCCGGACTTACCCGGATCCTCTTTGATCAATCTAGCAAGCAACTCCCCTTGTTTTACATGACTAATTGTATTCAACTCTTTATAGTCTACACTGCCATCTTCATTCCGTTTCGGTTGTAAATTTATATTCGTATTAAAAAAATACTCTATTTTTGCATCCTTTCCGTGTATGGGTTCTTGCCCTTTTGCAAAAATATAATCCGTACAATACTTACGTTCTTGCATAAAGTCATAAATCGCTTGTTGATTGACACCAAACCGAATCTTTTGATAATTTAGACTTCCAACAATCTCCTTTGCATCCATCAAGCGTCCCCCTGGAGATGGAGGATAAAACCGACATATCACTCTCATTTTATCAAGTGACACCTTTAAACTCATTGTTTCACTAACCGTAATCCCATCCCATATTCCGACACAAACTTCTGTTTCCTGTCCGAATCTTTGTAGCGCCAAATTTAATTCTTTTAAATTGTAGTCAGAATAATTTCTTGACTCTAAATAAGAAGTCACCTCGCCAATTACTAGTTTTGTCCCCCCATTTGTTGCAGGAAAAAAATGCAAATAAGCATTTCCACCTTTATTCAGCAACTGAAAATATTGATTCCCCATTCCTACTCCTTTGTATGTGCTAATCCGTCATAATTTCCATATAACTTCCCATTTTCTTTCGCATTTTAAGAAGTGCTTTTGTATGTAATTGCGAAACTCTCGATTCGGAAACCTCCAAAATCTTGCTAATTTCTTTCAGTGTTAATTCCTCATAATAATACAATTCAATAACTCTACGTTCTTTTTCAGTCAAAAGTTCCAAAGCCTCTGCTAGTGTCTCTTTTAACTCATTTTCCGCAATCACATCTTCCGGTTGCGCAAAATGTGAATTATGAGTTGCATCCATCGCCGGTTCCGGACCAGAACCCTCTTCATCAAATTCATTTAAAGACACAACATTTGTCACTTTTATCTGAGATTGCCAGTTACAAAGTTCTTCTTCCGTAAGTCCAAGCTCTAACGCAAGTTCTTCATCCGTCGCTCGTTTTCCTGTACGCATTTCGATTTGCTTAATAGCATCATCAATTTTACGCTGACGCTGACGAACCGTTCTTGGAATCCAGTCCATTTTACGAATCTGATCTAATATTGCACCACGAATTCGTAAACTTGCATATGTTTCAAACTTTACATTTTTGCAAGTATCAAATTTGTCGATGGCATCAATTAAACCAAAAATCCCATAACTAACCAAATCCTCATATTCTACATTACGGCCTAAATACATACTAAGTCTTCCTGCAACTAGTTTTACCAACTGTGAATACGCAATAATTAGCTGTTCTCTTATTTCCTGCGTCGGTTTTTTTTCATATTCCTTCCAAAGTTTTTCTGTATCAACTGCTTTCATCCAATTCGCCCCAAGTCATTTTTATTTGACATCTTCAGTTTGAATATTTTCAACTGTATCTTCAGATTCTTCTGCTTCTTCCGTAGAATCTTGCTCCTGTGATGTCTCTTCATCATCAACCGCCACAATCATCGTCTTATCCAGCACTATCTTTACCACCCCGCCTAGTACCCAAAAAACAACGAGTACAATCAACAATTGTTTTGTAAAAATCATAAGACCTATATGATCTCGTAACGCAATTAAACAATACACCAATCCCGCACTTAGCATAACAATTGCAGGAACATAATTTGTTTTCATAATCGTTCTCTCTAAATTATTTTAATACTTTTTCCAACTGCTTTTATTAAAAAATCGCCATTTGAGCAGTTTAGTTCCACTGTCCTACCATAATTCAATCCAGTATCTTCCGCTATTAACGGAATATTCAATTCTTTTAAAATTATTTTGGCAGCTTCGGCATTTCTTGCTCCAACATTCCCTACTGCTGATAGCCCACTCACTTCGAACATACACGCTCCTCCTGCAATCTTTGCGACAAGTCTTCTTTGCACAGCACCTTCTGCAAGCATCTTCCTTAATAATTCTTTAATTCCTGTATCGCCGAATTTTGCAAGATTACTATTGTTTCTTAGTTGAGTACTATCCGGTAACATATAGTGTACCATGCCACCGATTTGAACAGTAGGGTCATACAGTGTAAGTCCAATACATGACCCCAACCCCAGTGTGGTAAGCGTATTCGGAGCCTTTGCCACTTTCAAATCCGCCATTCCTACTTTAATGACATTACTCATAAATCATTTGCTCCATTATACTTGAATACCAAGCGATGATAAAATTTTGGCATAAGAATCTTGTTCCGGCATCAAAATAAAATAACCATTTATCATCACATCATCACCAAATTCTGTCTCAATCAATAATGCATTATCTCCATACTGACCAAACTGAATAGCCGGTACACTTAAAATCGCAGCCGCCATATCTACTGCAATATGCGGAACAGAAGGCATTATTCTTAAGTTTGTCATATTTGAAAGAGCAGATAAATAAGAGCCGGCAATAATGTTACCTATCTCTTTCATTGCGGAAAGTTCCATCTCGTTAAATGCTGGTTGGGGTTCTCGTTTCATTCCCATCAACTTTTCAATCAAATAATGTGCCGCATCCAACTTCATCAGAAACATCATACTACCCGAAATATCATTCGTAACCTCTAAGAATATCCCTACAATAGTCTCATCCTCCGGGCAAATCGCTCCCCCAAGTTGTGATGCTTCCATCAACTCAACTTTTGGCACTTCCATATTAATTCTTGTATTAATCATTTTGGCCATTGCTGTTGTTGCATTCCCTGCACCAATGTTACCAATCTCTTTTAATACATCCATATACATTGCATTTACATCATCAAGCGTAAAAGTCCCCATAGCCCCTCCAAAAGTATATATAGTGAGGCAGACCTCACTATATATATTCATTGTTTAACCGTTGTCTTTTTCATCAACAATAGCATTAATTTCAAACAATGAAATTAATGTATCACCATTTTTACCAATTCCATTAATAAAGACATCTTTTGAATTCTTAGCACTAACAGTTGGACGTTCAATCTGTTCTTCCGATAGTGTTACTACTTCACACACTTCGTCAACGATAACTCCTACTGCTCCTCGATCTTCAATCTTTAAAATAATAATTCGAGTTGCATTGGTAAATATATCATCCTCTAACCCCATTTTTACACGAACACTCATAACTGGGACAATTTCTCCGCGCAAATTAATTATCCCTTTGTAATAAACTTGCGCCTTCGGAACACGCGTAATCTTCTGCATACGTACAATATTATCTACATATCCAATATCTATTCCATATTTTTCGCTTCCAATTTGTACCACTATGTACTGTTTTCTTACTGTGTCGGTCACTTCTAATCTATTATCAGCCATGTATTTCACCCTCCATTACATCAATGTATTTGCATCTAAAATCAAAGCGACTTCACCATCACCTAAAATAGTAGCTCCGCTAATTAATTTGTTTCCATTGATGTATTTACCTAATGATTTAATAACGATTTCCTGCTGTCCCATCAAGTTATCAACAACAAGTCCCGCCTGGCTTTCTCCTCGTTTTACAATAACAACCGTCAAACTTTCCGGATCTTCCTGTTGTGGCTCAATATCTAAAACTTGATCAAGACGAATCAACGGAATAACACTACCACGAAGATGAATCACTTCTTGTGCCTGTACATATTTGATATCTTTTACCGGAATATCTTCAATATTAGAAATTGATCCTAATGCAATTGCATATTTTTCATCACGAATTTCTACCATTAAAGCTTGAATAATTGCAAGTGTAAGCGGCAGTCTTACCGTAAAGGTTGTTCCTTCTCCAAGTTCTGTCTTAACCTCAACATCTCCACCAAGTTGTTCAATGTTAGATTTAACTACATCAAGACCAACACCTCTTCCAGAAATATCTGTAATTTTTTTCGCCATAGAGAAGCTTGGCAAGAATAAAAGATTCACAATTTCTTTCTTACTCATAGCTTCCGCCTGTTCCGGAGTAATGACACCACGCTCGATCGCCTTTGTCTTTACAGCTTCTGTATCAATACCGTTACCATCGTCTCCAACTTGAATAATAACGTTATTTCCTTCTTGATAAGCATTTAGAAAAATCGTACCGGTTTCCGGTTTACCTCTCTCTAAACGAACATTTCCATCTTCCAATCCATGGTCTGCGGAATTTCGAAGCAAGTGCTGCAAAGGATCACCAATCTGATCAACTACCGTACGATCCAATTCCGTATCCTCACCGGTCATTACTAATTCCATTTTCTTATTCAATGATCTTGCCAAATCACGAATCATTCTAGGGAATTTATTAACAACGCTTTCAATCGGTACCATTCGAACTTTCATAACGGATTCATGAAGATTAGTTGTAATACGCTCTAAGTATTCAATCTGTTCATGGAACCCTTGACTTGCAAAACTTCCTCCTTCCGAAGAACTGATGGAAACAAGACTATTTTTTGCAATAATAAGCTCTGAAACCTGATTCATAAGTGCATCAAGTTTTTCAATATCAACACGAACTGTTCGGTTAGTCGCAGGTTTTGCCACCGCTTTCTTTGCTGCCGGTGCATTTGTTGCCGCTGGCGCCGGTGTATTATTGACCACTTTTTCAACCGGTTTTTCTTCTGCCTTAATAGCAACTGCAGTTTCTTGTACTTCTTCAATTTTCCCTGCAACTACCTCTTCAATTTCAGATACACCTTTTGCTGCAGTGACAATCTTATCCAAGGTTTCAGCAGAAGATATATAAAAACTAAAATCCAAATCAAATTTTTCATCTTCAATATCTTGAGAGCTTGGACGATAAACAATAATTTGACCAAACTCTTCTACCGCACGGAATACCAGAAATGCTCTAGCTGCTTTTAACAAACATTCTTTCTGCACATAAATTGTCATACCATAAACCTGGTTACCAGATTCACGAGCTTCTGTAACTGCCCCTTGCTCTGCATCATTTAATTCAAATTGCAAATATTTTGATTCATAGGAAGCTGTTGATGTTGCTTCATCAACTTTTTGTTCTTGTGAAGGCTGTTCCGGTTGTGTCACCGGTGCCTGACCATTTGCTTTTGCAATAAAATCATTCAATGATTTTATAATCATCTCATTTTCTTCCGTACCTTCATCTGAGGTTGATTTAATATTATTTAAATATCCATCAATTGCATCCAGACATTCAAACAACAAATCAATCATTGCACTATCTACTTGAATTTTATCACTACGCACTTCCTGAAAAACATTTTCCATATCATGCGTCAGATGCTGCATACGCTTAAATCCCATGGTGCCTGCCATACCTTTTAAAGAATGTGCTGCACGAAAGATTTCATTAATCGTATCTTTATTATCCGGCTCCTTTTCAAGGACCATAATACAGTCACTTAATGTCTGCAAATGCTCTCCACTTTCATCAATAAAAATCTCTAGATACTGACTTACATCCATTTCACTTTACCCCCACGTTCTTAATAATTGTTTTTGCAACTTCAGTTAAAGGAACAACTTCATCTACAACCCCAGCTTCCACAATCGATCTTGGCATGCCATACACTACACATGTCTCGGCACTTTGTGCTATTACATGCACAGATTTTTGCTTACTCAATGACAAAATCCCATTGGTACCATCCGCTCCCATACCGGTAAGAACAATGCATAATATCTCATCAAATCCACTATCCGAAAGAGAGTCATAGGTGATGTTTGCACATGGTCGTAATCCTCCAATAGGCGGCATATCATTTAATGCAATGTGATGCGAACCATCCGGATTTTTTTTCACTTCCATGTGTTTTCCACCAGGCGCAATATAAACATGCCCCTTTTTTAATACATCTCCCTCCTCAGCTTCTTTCACCTCAATAGAACTAATCTCATTCAATCGATCCGCCATTGATTTCGTAAAGCCTGCCGGCATATGTTGTACTAAGACCATTGGAGCATCTAAATTCGCTGGAAGATATGGAATAACCTCCTGTAACGCCTTTGGTCCTCCCGTCGAACAAGCTAATGCTATCAGCTTATTTCTTGAGGAATTAACCTGTAAACGTTTTATTCGTTCATTCTCGTTTCTTCCTCCCGAAGGATGGAAATATTTTACATATCGTTTTGTCTCCAAAACAGCATCCATAACCGACAACAATTTCTGTCGAAACTTCGGCGATTTCACCTCCATTATATTGGTTGGTTTCGCAACGAAATCAACTGCGCCACGCTCCATCGCCTGAATTGTCACTTCTGCATCTTTTGTAGTTAGCGTACTTACCATGATTGTTGTAATATTAATATTCTCACGTTGTAAACGCTCTAACAATTGTAACCCGTCCATTTTAGGCATATTTACATCTAAAAGCATACCATCATATGATGTTGTTTTTAGTTTTTCATATGCCTCTAGACCATCCTTACAAACATCCGCTGCTCGAAAATTACTGTCTGAATTGATTATATCACATAACACCATTCTCATGAGTGCAGAGTCATCAACAATCAGAATGTTTTTTTTCATTTTCTCACCCTATTTCTTTTCTACGTAACCTTCTCTCTTCTTCAAACACATAACGTACAATCGTTTCACGATCTTTTAAATCTTTAAACAGAAATTTTGCTCTATTAATATACCGTTCTTCCCCTCTATATACAGAACGTTCTGAGTGCAAAACGCGTACAACCAGATAAAAAGTCTGATCAACACTGTTATTCAACAAATGCATAATCACAAACAAACATTCCTCATTTTCAACTTTTTGTTGAGTAGAAAAACGAATTCCACCACCACTGATATCAAGAATATTTCCAAATCTGATGTTATCTACATACTTCTGTGTTTGCATTTCCGAAAATAAACTTTCTGTAGATGGTAAATTGGCAACTTCTTCTGAAATATGGTTATACCGAAAATCAACCATGCACTCTACCCGGAAAAACTCACGTCGTTGAAACTTTACCGGTTCAGATTGTAATAGTAATGATAGCATAAAAAAATTATCTTTTTTATATCTGCTCTTCACTACTGCTTGACAGGTATATAACCCTCTTTTGGAATAGAAAAGTAACTTACAATTTAATCCAACCTGAAAAAGAACCATCCTTCCGCTTTCCGTAGGCATAGCCACTTCCAATTCCTTTTCTGATAAAAAATCAAATACTCGACTTTTATATGTCTTTGCCGGTTCTGTTATTTCTCCGCTCTCCACCAGTTCTAACTGTTGCATTAGCTGAATATCCATTTTATCTCCTGGCATCACCAAGTCTATTAACGTCATGGCATTACTCCTCTGCATCTATCTTTTAAAAATATTTGAAAATAATTGCGTAATTCCCCACCGAACCACAACCTGTTCATTTGTTCCATTTAGTAAATTGCCTGTTAAAACTTCAAAGGCTTTAGTTGAATTTGCATTCGGAGCATTTAATGAGACAATCTTTTGTTGTCTGACCGCTTGTTCTAAAGCAGCATCCTGTGGTATCATCCCTAAATAATTCAACTCTCCATTTAAGAACTGTTCCACTACAGAATTTAATTTATCAAATACTGCCTGCCCATCTTCTCTAGAAGTTACTTTATTTGAAACAACGTGAATCTTGGTTCCACTTGATACAAAATTCGGATTCATATATAGTGCCTTTAACAACGAATAAGAATCTGTAAGAGAACTTGGTTCCGGCGTTGTTACCAAAAGAACTTCAGGGCTTGACATAACAAATTCCAAAACCTGATCTGAAATCCCTGCTCCTGTATCAATCAAAATAACATCTGCCATTTCGTTTAATTCGCCTAGTGCCTTAATCAGATACATAATCTGATCATGATACAAATTATTCAAACCGATTACGCCAGATCCACCGGATATAAACCCTATATCCATTGGTCCCGGTGTAATAATTTCTTTGATACTCTTTCCATGATATATCAAATCCAGAAGATTATATTTTGGTATTGCACCAAACATTACTTCCACATTAGCAAGTCCGAAATCCGCATCAAAAATAATTACTCTTTTCCCAGCTTTCCGCAGTTGGATTGCAAGATTCACGGTAAGATTAGATTTTCCAACGCCACCTTTACCGCTGGTAACCGTAATCACTCTGGCAGTTTGAATATTATTTTGATTACGCATCTTTATGACATTTCTCAGCTGTTGCGCCTGATCCATCGCTTATCTGCCTCCTAATAACTGCTTTACTATTTTTTGCGTATCAAATATTTCAATATCATCCGGTACATTTTGTCCATTTGTTACATATGAAAGTTCTGCTCCTGAATATAATTTAATATTTAAAATATTTCCATAAGCGGTTGTCTCATCCAGTTTTGTAAATATCAACTTATATTCACTGATTTCATGATAAATATCCGCAATATCCATCAAATCTTTATATTTTGTTGTCGCACTCAAAACAAGATAAACTTCGCTTTGGTAGCTTGAATCCATACCGGAAATCAGTTTCTTAATATCTTCTTTCTGTAATTCATTTTTGTGAGAAAATCCGGCTGTATCAACAAATACCAAATCATAATCCAGCATGCGTGCTATTGCCTCATTTAACTCATCCGGCGAGTATACAATTGACATTGGTGCATCTAAAATATTCGCGTAAACACGAAGTTGCTCTGTCGCTGCGATTCGATATGTATCTGCAGTTATAAATGCCACTTTTCGATTTTGTTCAACTTTATATTTTGATGCAATTTTAGCAATCGTTGTTGTTTTCCCCACACCTGTCGGACCAACAAAAAAAACTACTTTAGGTTTACTACCGGACAAATTAATGGTACTTGGTCTTCCAAATCGAAGGATTAGTTTCTGATACACGTTCGAAAGAATGGTATCCACACTATTTCCCGGACGAATAAATTTTTCTATTTCTTCTAATATTTGATTAATATATTTTTCATTCACCTCATTGTTCAAAAGCGTGCTATATAAAATCCTAACAAAATTCAACTCTTCTGAACTCGGAGTCTTCTCAGGCATTTCTTCTTTAAATTGTCCACTCAATTTTTCTTCTAATACATCAGAAAGATTATCGAGTCGCTTGTCAATATTACTTTCTTCTAACACCTGTGGCTTAACCGGTTTCGAAACACTTTGTTCTTTTATGGTTTCAATTCTATGTGGTTTTGGAATTTCAAGAGTTTCATCTGCCGCAAGATTAATATTATCATGCAACTTTTTTTTAGGTTGTAAAGCATTGCTCATTGGATTTATAAAAGCTTCCTTTTCTTCCATTGCCGCTGTCACCTCATAAGTCGAGCTACTAAATGCACGAAACAATCCTTTTGGTTTTATTTCTTTCACATTCATAATCACTGCATTGGAACCAAATTCCTGCTTTGCTTTTTCAATTGCTTCTTCTTTTGTTTTTCCTTGAAACTTATTAATTGTCATTTATGCTGTCACCATCCCAACTGATTGTAACTCAACATTGGATTCCACTTCATTGTACGAAACTACAATTAAATCTTTGAAATAGTCCTCTGTAAGTTTCTTAAAATACATGCGCACAATCGGCGATGTAATAATAATTGCATTCTTGCCAAGACTCTCTAATTTTCCTATTTCTGTCTCGACCGAATTCATAATTTGCTTTGTCTTCTCCGGATCTAACGTTAGGTATGCACCTTGTTCTGTCTGTTTCACTGATGCCATGATTTCCTGCTCTATCTTCGGATCAAGTGTAACAACACTCGTGATTTCATTGGCAGGGAAATACTTATTGGATATTGCTCGTTTTAAACTCTGTCGCACATATTCAGTCAATACATCCGTATCTCTTGTTGTCTGTGCATGATCTGCCAATGTTTCAAACACTGTAAGTAAATCTCGGATAGAAATTCCTTCTTCTAACAAATTTTGTAGAACCTTTTGCACTTCTCCAAGACCAAGTAGCTTTGGAACCAACTCGTCTACCAAAACCGGATTTGATTCTTTCAAATTATTAACCAGATTCTGAACATCTTGTCTGGTAAGTAATTCAGCAATGTGAGAACGAATAATTTCTGTCAAATGCGTTGCAATAATAGAAGGCGGATCTACCACCGTATATCCAAGACTTTCTGCCCTCTCACGTTGTCCTTCTGTAATCCAGATTGCCGGAAGATGGAATGACGGTTCAAATGTTGGAATACCGGTAATCTCCTCTTCCACATATCCAGGATTCATTGCCATATAGTGATCAAAAAGAATTTCTCCCTCTGTCACCTGAATTCCCTTTATTTTGATAATATATTGATTTGGATTCAATTGAATGTTATCACGTAAACGAATAATCGGTACAACAGTGCCTAGCTCTAACGCAATCTGTCTTCGAATCATAACAACACGATCCAAAAGATCTCCCCCTTGATTTACGTCAGCAAGAGGTATAATTCCATATCCAAATTCCAATTCAATTGGGTCCACCTGTAATAACGAAACCACATTTTCCGGTTTGCGTATTTCTTCTGCTTCAGACTCTGCCTGTTGCGCTTCCTCAACAATACTTTCTTCTCCAATGCTTTTGTTCATCGAACGCGCTGTAATGATAAAGGCTGCACCTAAACCAACAAACAAAAATGTCTGTAACGGTGTAAACACGCCAAGGAAAATCAAAACAAAACCAACCATGGTAAGCACTCGTGGAATTCCAAATAACTGTTTGACCAATATGCCACTGAAATCAGCCTCATTGGATCCTTTCGTTACCAGAATACCAGTTGCTAATGAAATCAAAAGTGAAGGAATCTGCGAAACAAGACCATCACCAATGGTAAGAATTCCAAATTCTGTAATTGCTTCCATCATTTCCATTCCCTGATTCATGACTCCCATAATGGTTCCACCAATCAAGTTGATAACAGTGATAATAAGACCTGCAGTTGCATCTCCTTTTACGTACTTCGTGGCACCATCCATAGCTCCAAAAAAACCGGATTCCTTTTGAATTTTTTCACGACGTTCTTTTGCCTCTTTATCTGTAATTGCCCCTGTGTTCAAATCAGCATCAATAGCCATCTGTTTACCAGGCATTGCATCCAAAGTAAAACGCGCAGTTACTTCAGATACACGTTCTGAACCTTTGTTGATAACAATAAACTGAATCAAAATTAAAACAATAAACACAATGGCACCAATTACGAGATCACCACCACCAACGAAATCACCAAATGTTCGTACCACATTACCCGGATCACCTGTAGTAAGAATTAATCTTGTAGAAGAAACATTCAATGAAATTCGAAAAATTGTTGTAAACAATAGGAGTGTTGGGAAAAAGGACATATCTAACACTTCTTTTGCATACAAAACATTAAACATAATAATTAATGCAATAGAAAGGTTCAGCGCAAGCATGATGTCTAAAAGGAATGACGGAATCGGAATAATGAAGAAAATTACTGCCGCAAGTAAATACAAACCAACACCAATATCCGTTTTTTTCATCTTGTATACGCCTCCTTTCTCTTAATTTTACATATTATTTTTATGATATACCAATGCAAGCACTTCCGCCACTGACTGGTAAAGTTCCGGCGGAATTTCCGCACCAATATCCACATTATGATAAATCATTCTTGCTAATGGTTTATTTTCTACAATTTCTACATGATGCTCTTTGGCAATTTCCTTGATTTTTTGTGCAAGATAATCTTCACCCTTTGCCAATAAAATCGGCGCTTTACTAACTTCTGCATCATATTGTAGCGCTACCGCAAAATGCGTCGGGTTCGTAATGACCACATCAGCTTTTGGAACATCCTGCATCATACGTCGCCTAGATGCTTCTTGCATTCTACGCCTTTGCTGACCTTTAATCTGCGGATCTCCTTCGGTATTCTTATATTCATCCTTTACTTCCTGTTTGGTCATTTTCATATCTTCACTAAATTTTCGTTTTTGATAGATATAATCTGCAATCCCGACAATAAGATATACCAAACTGATTTTTATTCCGGCATCTATAATAATACTTCCAATCAATGCAATTGCTTGATTTAGTGGAATTTCATAAAGTAAAAATAAATCATTCGCCTCATCCCGAATCGATGTATAAGCAATATAAATAATCACTGCAACTTTAACAATTGCCATTAGCAGTCCAAAAAGCGATTCTTTTGAAAACATTCGCTTAAAACCATTAATCGGATTAAATTTCGAAAGTTTCGGTTGCATCGGCTTAGCCGACACCTTCCATCCAACCTGCACTACACCTACAAGCATCGTAATAACTACACCACAAATAAAAAACGGAAGCAGTATAATTAACAATTTTCCAATCAAATCTATAATCAAAGATGATACTGCAACCGTTGTCAGACCTGATTCATTTACGGATACAAATTCTGAAATCCTACTATATACATATGTAAAAATACCTATCAAGTTTTCTCCGACAAAGGAGATAAAAACTTTTAACACAAGAAACAGCACAATTAAATCAAATGCAGAAGATAACTCTTTGCTTTTTGCAACCTTACCTTCTTTCCTTGCCTCGTCTAACTTTTTCTGAGTCGCCGGTTCTGTCTTTTCACCGCCTTCCCCATCTTGTGCAAACCATTGTAGATTATACCGCAATATAATATTTTGATTTTTTTGATTTTCAACCATACATACCTTCAATGAACAAAACCACCATTTGTTTAATTTCATTAAATATAAAATTAGCAACACTCGGTAAAAGGAAAATAGTAAGAAATAGTACAACAAGTCCTACTAATAATTTCATTTGAATACCAACCGAAAACATATTCATCTGTGGCGCAACTTTTGCCATAATACCCAACACACAATTTAGTATCATAATAGTGGCA
Source organism: Lachnospiraceae bacterium (assembly GCA_045531055.1). GTDB lineage: Bacteria > Bacillota > Clostridia > Lachnospirales > Lachnospiraceae > Roseburia. The sequence goes on from JAZSDG010000038.1 coordinate 17,330, forward strand.
AAAAAAGGAAGAAAAATTCGAAAACCAATGACAAACAAATCTACTATGTAGCGAATCATTGATTCCGACAAATGTTCCCAATTAAATACTGCGCCTCCAATTGGAACTACATGGAAAGAATCACATGCCGCACGCAAAATATACAAATGCATATCAGAAACAATGAGCAGTAACAATACAAAATAGTAGTATATATTTCCGGTAATCGTTATTTGCATTTGAGTATCCGGATTGAATTCAGATGACATCGATAAACCGATGTCCATATCTATAATATTACCTGCAAATAAAACAATAGAATTACAGATGTTTGCGGCAAAACCAATCAGCAACCCTGTAATTCCTTCTTTCAATATGCACACTGCATATCCTACAACACTAGCATATTCCAAATCCGGGTGCGGAACCACATTATGTAAAATTACCGACACAAAAAAAGCCAGCCCTATTTTCGTCCGCGCCGGTACACCCGTCTGACCGTATAATGGTGCGGCAAACAAAAACGCTGAGATCCGCACCAAAATCAATAACAAATATTCTAAATCAACTAGCGAAAAACTCCAATTAATCATACATTATCCTAAACTCAGGTAATAACTAAAATTTGACCACAAATCAACCATAAAACCTGACATGTTATCTAACATCCATGCACCACAGATCATAATTCCTGCAAAAACTGCAATAATTTTCGGAACAAAGGTAAGTGTCTGCTCCTGAATTGATGTAACTGTCTGAAAAATACTAATAATCAAACCAACAATCAAGGATATTAACAATAATGGTGCAGATGTAATTATAATGTTATAAATTGCATCTCGCGCAATATCAAGTACCGCTTCTTGTGTAATCATTTTTTACACCTCTTTCATATTAAAGCTAATAGAACGTCTGAACAACACCTCTTATTACCAAATCCCAACCATCTGCTAAAATAAATAAAAGTATTTTGAATGGTAAAGATATTGTTGTTGGCGGGAGCATCATCATACCCATTGACATAAGTACCGATGATACAACCATATCAATAACTATAAACGGTATGTATATTAAAAATCCAATGATAAAAGCTGTACGAAGTTCGCTAAGTATGAAGGCTGGAACCAATGTTGTAAACGGAACTTCATCATATTCCTCATAAGTTCCACCAGAAATCTCTACGAATAATGCAAGATCTCTCTCTTGAGTCTCCCCATACATAAATTCACGAATCGGAACTTCAGCCGCTTCAATTGCTTGTTCTTGGGTAATAATTCCTTCATCTAATGGCTTAATTGCTTTTTCGTTAATCTCCTGAAAAGTTGGCCACATAATGAAAAATGTTAGAAACAAAGCCAATCCTATCAACACTTGATTGGGCGGCGCTGTTTGTGTACCAATTGCTGTACGAACAAAATGAAGTACAATAATAATTCTTGTATATGATGTCAGCATGATCAAAATAGATGGTGCTAACGTCAAAATTGTAAGTACAAGCAACATACGAATCGGTGTTGACATTGAACCGGAATCATTATTATATATTATAGACAATCCATCGGTACTATCTCCGGTTGCATCTGCAATTTCGTCACTCCCTGAATCAAAATCCGTAATACTGTCCGGATCCATTGATGCAGCATACGTATATGTCGGATGACAAAAACAACTTATTAAAATAAAAATAATAACTGTACAAGCAAACAAAAAAGAGGCTTTACAGTAAAACTTCTTAAAACTTTTCATATTAATCCTGTTTCTTTGGCCTTTTATCCTTTAATTTTGCAAGTATCTGCTGAAAACTTTCCTGCATGGCATCCGGTTTTTCTTCTAAAAACGACAAATCTTTCATTTGTTCCTGCGTCAACTCTGTTAAAAAATGAATTTCGTCTTTCCCAATAGAAATGACCAGATATTTTGTTCCAGCCTCTACAATACTAATCAACTTATTATTTCCAACGCGCATAGATTCAATTACACGAAGGTTTTTATTCAACGAGTGAGTTTTTTGATATCCTGCCATCCATTTTGTGGAGAACCAAGTGATTGCTAAAACAAACACAAAGATAACAAGAACTCCTATAAGTTTAAAAAAACTTTCCAAAGATGATGTTAATAAAATATTCATACTAACCTACTACTTTTTTTACTGCTTCTACAACACGTTCCGGCTGAAATGGCTTTACAATAAAGTCCCTCGCTCCAGATTGAATTGCTTCAATTACCATTGCCTGTTGCCCCATTGCAGAACACATAATAACAGATGCCGACGGATCCTTTTCTTTAATTTTCTTTAATGCCTGAATTCCATCCATCTCCGGCATTGTAATGTCCATAAGCACCAAATCCGGCTTCAGTTCATCATATTTTGTGACAGCTATTGCACCATTCTCCGCCTCTCCTGCAACCTCAAATCCATTCTTTCCAAGGATATCTTTAATCATCATTCTCATAAAGGCAGCATCGTCACATATCATAATTCTCTTTGCCATACTAAAATTCTCCTCTATTTTTCGTTATTAATAATCTCTGTAATTCTAACACCAAAGCTCTCCTCAATTACAACAACTTCTCCCTTAGCCACATACTTTCCATTCACTAACACGTCAATTGGTTCACCAGCTATTTTATTTAGTTCAATAATTTTACCCGGTGCAAAATCCAAAATATCCGAAATAGATTTTGATGTTCTTCCAAGTTCTACTGTAACTTCTAATGGAACATCCATGATAAGATCAATATTTTCCGGCTGAAATGTTCCAACAACACCACCACTAAACGGCTGGAATTGAGCTGGTTGAACATTCACCGGTTGTCCCATCATTTGATTCCCTTGCACCGGTTGTCCCATCATTGGCTGATGATACATCTGTTGCTGTGGCATAGGCGCCGGTTCTGGAACAGGTGCCGGTTCTGGCGTAGGACTCGGTTCTTTTATGGAAGGCGCGCCTTTTATATTATTGGTATCCATTTCCATATTATGAGATACACCTTCACACATCTCTTTTGCAAAGGAAACCGGATACAATTGCATAATTGTACTATCAACCAAATCACCAATTTCCATTCGGAAGGAAATTTTCACAAAAGACGTTGATAAGAATTCATCAATTTCACTTTCATCAATATTATCTTTTAAATCAACCAAGTCCGCCATTGGTGGACTAATATCAATTGTCCTGTTTAACATGGAAGAAAGTGATGTTGCAGATGAACCCATCATCTGATTCATCGCTTCACTGATTGCACTTAAATGCAACTCTCCCAATTCTCCTTCTGTATTAGTGCCATCTCCCCCCATCATAAGGTCTGTGATGATTTTTACATCATTTTCACGTAAGACAAGAATATTATTTCCATCTAAGCCCACTGTATAAGCGATACGAATAAAAACACATGGCTTTTCATATTGTTGTACAATCTCATCCCATGTGGTCATTGATACAACAGGAGTAGAAATTTCCACACGACGGTTGACAAGGGAAAATAATGTCGTTGCCGCCGTTCCCATGCTGATATTGGCAATTTCACCAATTGCATCTTTCTCTGAATCCGTAAGTCCCGCCCCTTCATCTATTGAACTGTTACCCGGATTATTGAGTAACGCATTAATCTCTTCCTGCGATAAAACTCCATCCATACTATCTATTGCTCCTCTCTGATTACCGAAGTAACCCTAACTGCATAATCATCGCCAGATGCTCCCGGCAATGCAGTAAATTTTCGAATATTCCCAACATAAACATCTAATTCTTCGTCCACTCTACGTTCCAGACGAATGATATCCCCTGGTTGTAATCCCGCAAAATCCCCAACAGATATTATACTATTACCAAGCACTGCTTTCACCGGTATCTGTGCTCTTTGAATCAATGATTCAATGGCATCTGCGTAACTTGTTTCATCTTGGTCTTGCATATTAGAATACCAATATTTGGTGTTCAATTTATCAATTACATCTTCTAGTGTAAGATACGGAAGACAGATATTCATCAACCCTTCTACATCACCAATTTTAATATTCATTGTAACAATTGCTATCATTTCACTTGGAGAAATAATTTGAGCATACTGTGAATTTGTCTCAATACGTTCCAATCTCGGCTGTATCTGCACTACATTCCCCCACGGTTCATGTAATAAATTGACACAAACAACAAAAATTCGTTCCAGGATTAAAAGCTCAATTTCTGAGAATTCACGAACTTTTTCTAAACTTTCGCCCTTCCCCCCAAGCATCCGGTCAACAATTGCAAACCCTAAATTTGTCGCCATTTCAATAATAATATTACCTTGTAATGGTGTAAAATTTGTAATACCAAGTAATACCGGATTCGACAAAGCGTTCGAAAACTCAGAATACGTAACCGCTTCTGAATTCATCACCTCTATTTGAACATTTTTCCGTAAATAAACCGGCAAATTAGTCGACAATAATCTCCCATAATGTTCAAAAATAATCTCCAAAGTACGAAGATGCTCTTTAGAAAATTTCGATGGACGAGCAAAATCATAGTCTTTTACCTGTTTCTCATCGCTGTCTTTGATTTCTTCTACATCTAATTCACCGCTACTTAACGCAGCAAGCAAACTGTCTATCTCATTTTGAGATAAAACATCACCCATCTACTCTTCACCACCTGTAACACATAATATAATGATTCCAAATTCTACTCTGATGTTGCCTGCGAGAAATTAACACCTACAATATAATCTGAACCAAACATCGTCTGCATATCAACAAGAATTTCATTCTGAATTGTTTCTCGATCCGAATTAAATTCTTCTTGTGTATATCTTCCCACAATTTCTATGATGTGGCTACAAATCACATCATCTTTTGCCGCCAATTCTTCTTGCGTATACTTTTCATAATTATCACTTTTTTTATTTAATGACAATGAAACAGAAACAACTGCATAGTGTGTTTTCCCATCACTAGACTCCAAATTCATCGTCATTGACTCACCAGCATTCACCTTATATGTCTCAATTTGATCAATGGGAATATTCGAAGGTCCTGTTGTCCCACCACTATTTAATTCCAAATCAATTGCACTACAAACCTTTTCAATCATGGCATTTGCATTCTTTGTTTGTGGTAATACAGAAAACATAAGTATCGCTGTTAACACAAAATTTGCAAATACTAACGCCAAAATAATTACAGAAATCAAATTTTTCTTCATATCGCATATTCCTCTTCTTTTATTCTAAATCGGAGTTGTAGGAATTATATATCTTAATCTCAACACGACGATTCCTTGCTCTCCCTTCTGCTGTTCCATTATCCGCCACCGGAATATAATCACCACGTCCGGATGATTTAATGTACCCCGGATTCAGTTGTGTATTGTTTCGAATATAATTCGCAACAGTAAGCGCTCGATACATAGACAACACATCATTGCTTTCATATTTTGCAGAAGAAATTGGAACATTGTCTGTATGTCCTTCAATCTCAATAATATTTTTATCATACTTCTCTAAAATGTCACAAATCTTATCCACAAGCGGATATGCATCTGACAAAATATCTGATTTACCGGAATTAAACAAAATAGCTCCGCTAAGATTTAATTGCACATACTCAGCATTAAAATCAACCTCAACCATATCTTGAATTCCAGCAGAATTAACTGCCACTTCTATATCTTCCGCCATCTGCTCCGACTCCGACAGTGCTTGTTCTTTGTACGCCTCTGATATCGAACTTTGGTTATTTTCATCCGAATCCTCTTCACTTTTTGAATTCGCCATTTCTTTGTAATAAGAATCTAAAAACTCCAGTTGGCGAACGCCAGAAGAAATCATTTCCCCATCGCCAATTGATGCTCCGCCTGACGAGAAAATACTCATGCTACTTTGCAAAGATGCAATTACCGCTTGAAACTTATCTTCATTCACAGTTGACATAGAAAACAACATTACAAAGAAACAGAGTAGCAAATTCATCAAATCAGAAAACGTCGCCATCCACGCCGGAGATCCTTTTGGTGCTTCCTCTTTCTTCCTCTTTGCCACTATTCGTCACCTCCGGCATCTGAACCACCCATATTGTCACGTGCTGTAGGTGAAAGGAAAGATTTCAACTTTTCTTCAATAACACGTGGATTTTCCCCTGCTTGAATGGAAAGAAGACCTTCAATCGTAATTTCTTTGATTACCATTTCCATATCATTATTTACCTTAAGTTTTGCCGAAACCGGATTACATAACCAGTTAGCAATTAATGAACCATATAAAGTGGTAAGAAGCGCAACCGCCATAGCCGGTCCAATGGATGAAGGATCATCCATATCATTTAACATGATAACAAGACCAACCAAGGTACCAATCATACCCCATGCAGGTCCCATTTCTGCCCATTTATCCCAGAAACCGATCACTTTCTTATGGCGCTCTTCCAAGCACATAATATCAGTCTCTAAAATACCTCTAACCAAATCCGGGTCTGTACCATCAACAACAAGCATAATACCCTTTTTTAAGAATTCATCCTCAATACCATTTGCTGCTTCTTCTAAAGCAAGCAAACCTTCTTTTCGACCAACATTCGACAAATCAATAACTGCCTTAATGGTCTCTGACGGATCCATTACTTTATTCTTAAACGGTAATGCTATCGACTTCATTCCGGTAAGAAAATCTGACATCTTGTGTGACGACAGTACACTACTGATAGAACCACCTACCGTAATGATAACCGATGGAACATCAATAAATCCACTAAATACACCACCACCGGAAATGATACCAAATACAACCATGACCAAACCTAAAATTATTCCAGCAAGACTCGCTATATCCACGTATAACACCTTCCACTCACTTATTTTTCATGATTTTTTGACACAAAAGAACAAAAAGCGCCCAAAAACCCCTTTATATGATTTTACTAAATTTCCACTTGATTGTCTACTTTCTTTTTGTATAAAAAACAAAAAAACCATGTCTTTTTTTGTTTTGTCCCAAAAACATCAAAAACACAGCTCAAATACCAGATATTGGGGAGTAAAAACGATTCACTCCCCAATATCTATTTTATTCTATTATCGTTTTAAGTTAATAAGTTCTTCAAGCAAGGTGTCCGATGTTGTAATTACACGCGAGTTTGCCTGGAAACCACGCTGCGTTACAATCATATCCGTAAACTGACCGGATAAATCAACATTCGACATTTCCAATTCGCCGGTACTCATAGAACTTCCATCTGCAGAAATCTCAATTCCAATTCCATCAAAATCACCAGAGTTAAGCGTTGTCTGATAACAGTTATTACCTACTTTTTCCAAACCCGATGCATTCGCAAACTGGGCTGCAGCAATCTGGCAAAGAAGAACTGTATTACCATTGTCATAGGAACCATATACACGTCCATCTCCACTAACAGAGATGCCAGTTAACGCACCCAGCTTCTTTCCAGCTCCATCTCCCTCTGCAGTTCCTTTTAACGCTTTCATGGTAGAAACACCACCATTGTTATAATTCATACTGCGCGTAAAATCTACTGTAATATTGCTAAAATTACTCGTTGTCATACCATCTTCTGAAACCGCATTTTGGAATGCATCCGCCATTTTTAATGTCGCAGACGGTTCCGTAGCACTCCCATCCGCTCCAATACCAACAAATGTACCTTTATTCGTATCATACACAAGTGTATATGGAATCGTATTCCCATTCTCATCTGTTGCAGCAAAAATAGTGGCCGGATCCACAAGATAAGTTTCTCCTGTAACGTCTGCCGGATCCTTTAAAATAGAAGCACTATTTTGATCAATAATATCCGATAACTGAATGGTATATTGTCCTGCAACTGCTTCTCCATCTGCATCTAATACTGGTTTTGTTGTAAATTTCGCAGTATAAGAATATCCAAGGCTATCAAAGAAGCCAAGTGTCATAACATAACCATCGTCACTATTTACATTCGGATCATTTTTATCCAAAACGCCCGATACATATCCTTCTGACGTAGCTTCCGGAGAAGATGTTTGATTAGACGGCGCCATAACTTGAAGAGAAGATACAATATCTTTCTTAATATCACCGGTAGAAGGGTCTACCTGCCATCCCATTAATGTATAACCAGTAGAGCTCATGCAAAGATAACCATTACCATCTACATAAAAGGAGCCAGCTCTGGTAAACATTGTATTTGTTCCATCGCTTACGATAAAAAAGTTAGTAGACTGACTATCGGATAATTTTAAATCAAACGGATTACCTGTCGTTTCTGCAGCTCCGGCTCCGGTTATATTGATACTAGTTGCACCAGTTGCAACACCAAGCCCGACCTGTTTTGCGTTAATACCACCGGTTCCAACTGCGCCATTACCAGCAGATGCACTAGCAGTTGTCTGATACATAATTTCACTAAAAGTCACCGAAGACGATTTAAACGCCTCTGTATTAACATTTGCAATATTGTTACCAATAACGTCCATTCTTGTCTGATGTGTCTTAAGACCTGACACAGCAGAGTACATTGATCTCATCATAATTCATTGACCTCCTAGCTGATGACTTGTCTTTGTTCCATCTGTCATTCAGGAACACTAGCTTCCATAAGGTCCAGCTATATAATGACTGCGCCATCAATATTTGTAAATACATTGTTATTTGTTTCTGTTTGATCCATTGCAGTTACAACCGTACGATTTGGAACATTTACGATAAATGCTAACGAATCAACCAAAACCAAAGACTCATTAATTCCTTTTTCACTCGCCTGCTTCACCCCATTTTCCAACCGAGCATTTTGTGTTTCGGTAAGATTAATATTCCTATCCAAAAGTCTCATCGAAGCATGTTTTGAGAACTTAAGTTCAGAGTTTGCCATCACCTGTTCGCTCTGTTTTTTTCGAAAAACATCTTCAAAAGATACATCGGCTGTTTGATTCGCTTTCTTAACCGTATTTTGGGATAAATATTGTCCGGTCACCTGTTCAATCGAAGTGAATTGGTTCACAATTTTGTTCATACTTTCACCTCCTAAGATACCCCCTGTGTACCTTCGGTTGCATCACTTCCCTCAGCCTCTCCATCTGCTTTACTAGATTCTTCCTCTGCTTTTAGAAGTTCTTTTAATTTTGCCTCAACATTTTCTAAAATTTTCAAATCATCCGGATTTACAAATGTTTTTTGATAATCTGTCATGCTCTCGTAAACATCACGCACATCCTGAATTGCACCTTTATACACACTCTGCATATTATCTATCCCAGGAAGTTGTGTTATCATATTTGAAAAAGTTTTTGCCAAACCGGTTGCTTCATAATAATCAGAATCCGCTACCGTATCAAGGCTTGATATCGGATATAATCCATTATTAACAGAAAGTAGAGTTTCTCCATTTTCATACATTACATAATCCACTTTACCATCCACAAATTCTGTCTTCCCAGTAGTTTCATTTTCCACTTTTAAAATAACCTGTTTTCCAACAAGACCATTTGCAACATTGTTTTGTTGCGCATCCGCCAAAGAAAGGGTTGCCTCTAATTGTGAAAAGGTTGCCATCTGGGCAACATAATCGGTATTTGTTGTTGGTTCTAATGGATCTTGATGTTGCATTTCGGCACAAAGCAATTGTAAAAATTGGTCATATCCCATCTCAGAACCGGCCGGTTCATTAGTTTTCTTCGAATTATCCGTATATTCATACTCCAATTTTCCATCTACAACATTTGCTATTATTGCCATCTTCATTCCTCCTTACGCTGTGAAATCCACAGAATTACCATTGTCTCTCATCATTTTTGCAACTAAAGTTTCTTCTTCTGACATAAGTCCGGAAAGTTCATCCAAAGAATCTAAGCTGATATTTCTTCTTATAACATTTCCATGTTGTTTTTCTGCTTGTTCTTCTTGACGTCTTCCATCTTGTTCCAGATTACTCTCAAACTCATGCGATGCAACAGTCACTTCTACTGCATCCACCTTGATTCCTGACTGATTTAACGTCTCTCGAAGTGTTGCAAGTTGTACTTCCAAGACTTCTTTTACTGTCTCATTCTGTACAGCGATTTGTGCATTCACCGCTCCTTCTTCTACCGTTACATTCAAATACACTTTGCCGAGATTTTCCGGATTTAGTTGCATTTCCATAGAGGAAAAATCGTTTGCAAGAACAATTTTCACATTCTCTGCAACCTGTCTAATGATATCCAGTGTGTTCACAGAAACATAAGAACCGTTATCCGTCGGAACAGACACCACATCTTGTGCTTCCATCCCAAAATTCGATGAAATCAAAGTACTTTCTGTTGATGTAGGATAAAAATCGCGTGCATTAGCAAAAGTATTATTATCCCGTTCTTCAGAAAAATCTTTTTTGCTTTCACCATTTGTCATATGATTTTGCACTTCCGTATGGGAAATTTTATCATTAGACACTTCTACATCCATTTCATCACGTTGAAGCACTTCTACTTTTTGATCCGGTATATCATCCACAATCACTTCGACGTTATCATTTACAGCATCCGACACCTCTATAGCATCCGCATCTTGAACTGTTTGTGTCATTTCTACGTCATCTTGCACTTTTACAAATTCTATCGTGTCCTGAGTGCTATTGTCAATCGAATCAAAACTGTCAAACGTTTCCATTTGCAAAACAATCTCATCTATTTGTGAAATATTTAAATCCAATTGTTTCATGAGATCATTTCCCATCTGCACAATTTCCTTCATCAGATTTTGAAAATTCGCACTAGTCAGCAACTGTGCATTGTCTGTAATCCCTTGAATATGCATCACAATTTCAGCAAGGTTCTGTGGGTTTAACAAATCAAATGCCGTCATATTAAGCTCTTCCAGTGCAACAACCACCTGTTCTTTAGCAATTCCAAGTTCATTACTAATCACTTCTACAACGTCATCTGAAAATTGTTCCAACTCTTCTTGTACATCTTCAACATTATCCGTAACTATATTTTCTGGTTGTTCCTCTACAGTATTTTCCTTATACTGAAAGCGATCAAATTCTTGTGCTGCATCCACTTCCAAAACTTTATCTGTAACATTTTCCGCTTCACCAACATTGTATTGAGTATTCTGATACATCATTGCCGAAAAAACAGACGTAACTTCTTCCGCTTCTTTCGATGTCTTTCCCAAGCCTCCACTGCCCAACGATATCGTTGCATTCATTTGCCCCAAATTTGATACATTAGTACTTGTCATAGTCTCCTCCTTTCTTATTATTTTGATTACATATAATCTATACTATTGAGGTTCCATGATTTGAGTCAATATCGCAGCAGTTTCTTCATTCATTTCTGCCAGAATATCCGCTCTTGATTGCGTATCCATATTTAGTAAAATATCTGCAACCAAGTCCAAATCATCTGTCATAGTATCAAAAATTGCTGCTGCTGCACTCGCCTTCATAGATGAATATGTCAACGCATAATCCTCAACTTCCTGACTATACGTAATCTGCTCTACAACTTGTTTATATAAGACTTCCGCATTTGCAGGGTCAATGCTCTCATAATAAGTCTTATATTCTTTTATATCGGGTGCTACATCCGAAAAAACAACCTCTTCGTAAAATTTTTCTTTCTCAGTTTCAAATGTAGCCTGCTCATCCTTGTATATAACAAGCTCATCTATTTGATCTTGCAAATCCTTGATAGTTTGTGCATTCGACTCATTCGTATCAGTTGCTTCAGTAAGTTGCAATTCTAATTCTTTAATCCGTTCAACTGCATCATCCAGCGTTTCATACTGATATTGTGTATCATCAATCAAAGCTTGTTCTCCTTCCGGAAGAATTTTATTAATTACAGGAACATCCTTTAACGCCGGATAAAGAACAGAAGAACCAAACCCACCAACGTCAGCTTTAATTAAAATAGCTATTATTGCCAACCAAATCACAATAATAACTAAGGTAACAATAACAAGGACCACTTTACTCCCAAGTGTTTCCTCTTCTAACTCGCCACCCTGTTTTTCTTTTCTATTTTTCTTTTTATCTCTTTTACTCTTTTTATCTTTCTTCGTTGTACTTGAGGCATTCCCATTTCTATTTTTTTCTGTCGTATTTTCGCTCAAATCTTTATTAGCCATAAAAGCACCCCTTTATTTTGCGTTATATGTATAACTTACCAACTCGTCCACTTCTTTTCCCTCTGCATCACGAAGTTCCTGCTTAAATTCATCAAATGCTTTTTCTCGCAATTTTTCGTGCGTTTTTCTATCTTGCATAACAGTATTCAACGTTCTTCTCGCATCTTCCAATTCTAATTCCGCTTTATGCACCTTGCGCATCTGTATGCGGATTAGGTTTTTCATTGTTTCAACCGCATCCGTGGCATGTTGCACTTCTCGAACATCAATCATCCCTTCCATTTGCTCTCGTAAGCGCTTTTCATATCCGGCTCTACGAACCAAAAGCATCTGCAATTTCTGCTGTTCTTCCTGATAGCGCATATTTGCATTTCCATATGCAATCTTTGCCTGCTCTTCCAGTTTCATTTTAATATTTAATATATTTTGCATTCGATATTTGAATTTTGCCATAATTTCACCACTCTATTATTCTTCAAACACCTTCGCCAACAATTCTACCTCTTCATCAAACAAGAATTTTTCATCGGTCCCTTGACACAAAAATGCATTTACTTCACCAATTTTCTTAATTGCATAATCAATCTCCGGGTTAGAACCACTCTTGTATGCGCCAATATTAATCAAATCCTCTGCCTCGTTATATGTCGCAAGTACATTCTTTAATTTACCAGCCATTTTTTTATGTTCCGGCGATGCAATTGCACTCATAACACGAGAAATACTCTGTAAAATATCAATTGCAGGATAATGATTCTTATGCCCTAGTTTACGGTCAAGCATAATATGACCATCCAAAATACCACGCGCCGTATCTGTTATTGGTTCATTAAAATCATCACCATCAACAAGTACCGTATAAAGCCCTGTAATAGAACCTTTTTCTGATGTACCGGCACGTTCTAATAATTTCGGCATTTCAGAGTATACGCTCGGCGGATAGCCTCTTGTTACCGGCGGTTCCCCAGAAGCCAATCCAATTTCCCTTTGTGCCTGAGAAAAACGAGTCAACGAATCCATCATCAATAGCACATCTTTGCCTTGATCTCGAAAGTATTCTGCAATTGTTGTTGCCGTTTTTGCTGCTTTATTACGAATCAAAGCAGGTTTGTCAGATGTTGCAACAACAACAACGGAACGAGCCATACCTTCCGGTCCCAAATCTCGCTCAATAAATTCTCGTACTTCTCTACCTCGTTCTCCAATCAACCCGATAACATTAATATCTGCTTTTGTATTGCGTGCAAACATCCCAAGTAACGTACTTTTTCCAACACCAGAACCAGCAAAAACGCCTATACGCTGACCTTTTCCAACTGTAATTAAACCATCAACCGCTTTAACGCCAAGAGGCAATACCTCGCTAATAATCTTGCGATTCATTGGATCCGGCGGATCTGATTCAATCGGATATGATAATTGCGCCTCTAATGGTCCTCCATCCGTCGGCCTACCAATACCATCTAATGTCCTACCAAGCAATTCATCTCCCACGAAAACAGATAAAGGATGTCCCGTATTTTCTACGATACATCCAACACCCACTCCGTCAACATTGTCAACAGGCATGAGAATAAGTTGTGAGTCATGAAATCCCACCACCTCTGCCATGACAAAATTCTGCATATCTTTGTCCAAGTAAATGCGACACAAATCATTAAGCCTTGCCTCCGGACCAACAGATTCAATTGTAAGTCCAACCACTTTCACAACTTTACCATAACTTCTATAGTAGTTTTTTTCTAAAAGTTGTAAGTACTTTTCTGCCTCTTTTATCACAAGTAAACTCCAAACATTTAATCACATAAGGAACGAATGTCTTTTTCCAACCCAGACAACTCTGTATCCAATCCACAGTCAAAAACTCCAAAATCCGTTTCAATCATACAATCTAAATCTTTTAAATTATTATCATTTACAATTTCAATCGTCACATCTTTACCAACATGCTCACGCAACGATTCTACATTCTCTTCTAAAAAAGATTGATTTGTTTTTGAAACACGTATCCGAAAATTCTTTACACTTTCTATATTCATCAATGTATTTTCAATTAAGGCCAACAAAATTTCTTTCTTTTCTCCAAATTGAATTCGAAACACCTTATCAAATACCCGAATAATTGCGTCAACAATATCAGATTCCATAGACTTTAAACGTTGTTCATAATCCATTTGCAAACTATGTTTTTCTTGTGTGACCTCTTCAGAAAAACGCTTACATTCTCTCTCCAGAAACGCTTCTGCTTGTTGTGTACCGTCCTGATATCCTGCTTGTTTCTGTTCTTCAAATAAATCTTGTGCCTTTTTTGCAGCGTCACGCATAATATCATCTGCACGTTTTTTTGCTTCTGACAAAATGCGTTCAGCTTCATCTTGCGCCAATCGAATAATTTCCTCTGATGTCGCTTTTGACTCTGCCATAATACGCTCAGCTTCTAATCCCGGCAAAAACTCTTGCTCTAAGCATTCCGGCACAGGGTCTTTTGGTGTTTCAATCCCCAATTCCTTCATACGTTCTTCCATACGCTTATTAGAATTAATTACGCATGTACCTGAAGAATTTGCCACGAAATATTGTTGTTTCAACAAATTAGACAACGATATCGTCACCTCCACCACGAGAAATTACGATTTCAGCCGCATCCTCTAACTTACGAATAACACCAACAATTTTTTGCTGTGCCTCTTCGACATCTTTCATACGAACAGGACCCATAAATTCCATATCTTCTTTGATCATAGCCACCAAACGTTTGGATAAATTTCGGAAAATTGCATTCTGAACCTCTTCTGACGTACTCTTCATCGCAAGTTCTAAGTCTGCATTATCCACATCACGCAAAACTCTTTGAATCGCACGATCATCCAAAAGAAGAATATCTTCAAATACAAACATCTTCTTACGAATATCATCTGCAAGTTCCGGCTCTTCAATTTCAAGCGATTCCATAATATGTTTCTCTGTTCCGCGATCAACATTATTTAAAATATCAACGATAGCATCAACACCACCAACAATCGTATAATCCTGATTCACAAGCGATGCCAACTTACGTTCCAATACACGTTCCACTTCTTTAATCACATCCGGCGAAGTACGATCCATCAACGCAATACGTTTTGCCACATCCGCCTGTTTTTCTAACGGCAACGAGCCAAGAACCAATGATGCTTGCGATGGCGGTAAATAGGATAAAATCATCGCAATTGTCTGAGGATGCTCATCTTGAATAAAGTTAAGCAATTGGCTTGGTTCTGTCTTACGAACAAACTCAAACGGACGTACCTGTAATGACGCAGTCAATTTCGCAATTACACCTTGCGCCTTATCTTCACCAAGAGCTTTTTCCAATAATTCCTTCGCATAAGCAATACCACCCTCTGCAATATATTGCTGCGCAAGGCATACTTGATAAAATTCTTCTAAAACATCTTCTTTCATCTGCGGAGAAACACTTCTGGTATTTGCAATCTCTAATGTCAGTTCTTCAATTTCTTCTTCCTTCAGATGCTTAAAAATTGTCGCTGCTTTTTCCGGTCCTAGTGCAATTAAAAGAATTGCCGCTTTCTGGACCCCATTATATGAATCACTCATGGTACCTACTCCCAATCCTCATTCAGCCAGTTACGCAATAATAAAGCAACGGCATCCGGGTTTTCTTCCACAAATTTCTCAATCAAAAGTCTTGTCTCTGATTTTTCTGCATAGCCGATATCTTCCAATGCTTCATGCTGTTCTGAAGTAGACTCTAACAAAGCCTCCACTGAAAGTTCTTCTTCCATTTCCATCTCTTGCTGTTTTCTTGTGCTTCGGAACACTACATAACCCAATAGGGCAAAAATCAACACAGCAAGAACGATTTGGAAAATATTACTAAGCGAACGTCCGGAAGTGTCTGTTTCAATAAATTGTGGTTTTTCGTAACATAAAAAGGTAATATTCTCTTCCGGAAATCCTGTCGCATTTGCCACCATCCGAATAAATGACTCGTCCACTTCAACTTCGCGAAGTTCACTATGCGTCGCCTTAAATTCCTCAAACGTGATATCATCCAACTCTCCGGACTCACGCAGCTGATCCTCGTCATATGTAATCCATCGAGTTGCCATAATGGATATGGACGAAGTATCGTATTGAATCACACCACCAGAGCTTTGTGTCTGAGTAATTTTCTCATTAACCTTATATTCTGTATCTCTATCAGAAACAGAATAATTACCGCCATCTCCGTCTTCAATCATATATCCGTTATCATCGTTGGAATCTGTTCCCGGAATTGCTGAAATTCCACTATCTGATTCTGCTTCATAAATTGATTCAGAAGAAATTGGACCTTGAGTCATTCCGTCCGGAACTGAATACTCATGCTCTGCAACTTCTTTATTATCAAAATTCATATCTAAATTCATTCCAACATCAATATTAGAAAAAATCTCAGAGTTTGCAAGAACTTCTTTTACCTCCTGCTTAATCATCTCTTCCTGCTTTTGCTTATTGCTTAACTGGGTTCCAATAACACTATAAGAGTTTTCTGCATCTGCACCGGAATAAATCACATTACTATTTGCCATATTCAAAATAGTAATACCCTTTGTACTCTCATTCCCTAATTCTGTTGCAACAAAAAGCGCAAGACCATACGCTTGCTCTTCCGAAATATCTTTAGTCAAACGTAAGGACACAGCAGCTGTTCCCTCTTTATCGCTGGATAAAATTGTTCCGTCATTATCAGGCATGGTAATATCAACCACAGCCTCTTCAATATTATCAAATGTTTCTAAATCACTGGTAAATTTCTGTTCCAAATACACTTCATATTTCTTTTGTTTATCTGCCTCTGTGGTAGAAAAGCTTCCATCTGTAACATTAGAAATAGAATAACCTTGCGCTGGAATATCATTCTCTGCAAGCAAATAGTTAGCTGCTGCTTCATCTTCTGCACGCACTTTAAAAGTTCGCCCATCTGAACTTACTTCATATTGAATCTCACCATTTTCCGACAATAATGTATTGACCTGTGACGCCTGTTTATCATCTTCACAAATCACAAGATCCACCATTGTTGGCCTTGTGACAACATATCCCAAAATAACAAGCGCAAGAATAATTACTGAAACGGAACTAATCAATAAAACTCTTTGCTTGTTATTAAATTTCTTCCACCACTCAATAACTCTATCGATTATTTTCTGTATCTGTTCCGGCATCTGTAACTACTCCTTATCTTTAAATTTGCATCTGCATCAATTCTCTATATGCTTCAATAATTTTATCCCGAACTGCAACTGTGTACTGTAAAGCAACGCTCGCCTTAGACTGTGCAATTAACAAATCATGTGTATTCTCTGATTCTCCCAAAGCAAATTGTATCTCTGCTGATTCTGCCGCTTTTTGCAACTTATTCGTTTCATTTAAAGAATTCATCATTGCGCCTAACACCGAATCAAACGACTGTTCTTCTGAATTTGTTAAAGAACGCTCCAACGCAAAACCATTTAGATATTCAGATGTAATTCCATTTAACGAAGAAATGTCTATCATCTATACTCACCTCTTATACACTATCGTTGTCCAATTTGTAATCCAGTCTGCGCCATAGCCTTACTTGCATTAAAAGCAGTGGCATTAGCCTCATAAGCTCTGGTCGCATCAATTAAATTTGTCATCTCTGTAACTGTATTTACATTCGGATAATATACATATCCATTCTCATCTGCATCCGGATGTGCCGGATCATATGTTTGAATAAAATCTGTATCCATATCTTCTGTTACTTTCGCAACTCGAACACCATTCCCAACCAATGCATTCTTTGATCTGGAAAAATATTGGCTAAACGGTGTCACACTTTTCTCTTGAAATGTAACCACCTTTCGACGGTACGGTCCTCCATTCTCTGTTGAAGTTGTATTTACATTTGCAATGTTCTCTGCAATGATATCTGTCCGAAAACGTTCTGCAGTCATACCGGATGCGCTAATATTAAACGATTGAAACAATCCCATATCATAAACCTCCCTCTAACTATTTAATTACATCTCTCATTCTGGAAAATTCAGAAGAAATACTTGTCGTCAATGCCTGATACTTAATTTGTTCAGACGCAAGTTCTACTTGTTCTGTATCAATATCTACATTGTTCCCATCCAAGCGATAGGAAAAGTTCTCATAATCCGTAAAAACAGTTGGATTCAACCGGGCAAGTTCTACCTTATTCACTTTGTGTTCCAACGACTCATGCTTACAATTCCCTAATTCTTCACGAAGAACACTCTCAAAATTCAAATCTTTGCGCTTGTATCCCGGAGTGTTAACATTCGCAATATTATTTGCAATCAAATTTTCTCTCTTCCAACTGGCATCAGCCGCCTTTTCCAATACATTGACATAATCAAAAGCACTTGATTGAATCATAAGCATCCCTCCTTACAGCGCTCCTAAGTACCCTATCATATTTATTATAGTTTATATTATAAAAAACACAAGGGTTTTTTACGTTTTTTTACATGATATTGTGTTTTTCGACTTTTTTAGATACAAGATATGACATTTTCATTTCTTCTTCTTCTTTTATAGGAAAATACTAATTTCTAAAACAAAAATAGATTGCGCACCACTCATCCTTAGCGGAGCGTTCCTTGTTATGCGATAGAAAATTGCGACATTCTCTATTACACAAAAAAGGACTTATGAGAATCATAAGTCCTTTTAAATCACCCCATCCATAGGCTATTTATCATTTTTCTTCAATTGCTCTAATTCATCAAAAACAACATTGTTAACAACCTTAATATAGGTTCCTTTCATTCCGGAAGAACGAGATTCAATTACACCTGCACTTTCAAACTTGCGCAAAGCATTTACAATTACAGAACGCGTAATTCCAACACGATCAGCAATTCGACTCGCCACCAAAATTCCTTCTTCTCCATCAAGTTCCTCGAAAATATGAAAAATCGCCTCTAATTCCGAAAAAGACAATGTACTGATAGCAGATTTCACAATTTGAATTTTTCGTGCCTCTTCCGCATTCTCCTCATTTACAGAACGCATCATCTCAAGTCCAACAACCGTGGTGCCATATTCCGTTAAAATGATATCATCAATTCCATACTCTCGGTTATCGCGATACAAAAACAATGTACCCAAACGTTCTCCTGCAATATCAATCGGAGAAATGATTGCACGATATTTTCTTGTTTCCTCGCCAAAACCAAGCGTCTCTAAATTGACATTTTCTTTTGTAGAAAGAATTCCTAACAAACGTTCATTCAACAAGGAATCGATATGTCCGCCAACTTCTCCTGCCAACAATTCCTCAATCGCATCAATTCCATTGCTTACACCGGAACCTAATACTTTTCCCTTCTTGCTTATTACAAGAATCGCAGAATCCAAAATCCCCGTTAAGACTCCACAAATATCATTAAAAACAACTTTAGATGAACTGTTATTGTGAAGCAACTTATTAATTTTACGTGTTTTATCCAAAAGCTGAACGCTCATGAATCTTCCTCCATTTCAAATATAAGCAATAATTTTCTTTAGTGTAACACGATTTTTCTGACAATTCAAGTCAGAATTTGAATTTATTTTACAAAACCACATTGTTCATTCGAGCAAACAAGCTTATTCCCTTTTTGAACCATATAATTACCACATCTTGGGCACGTCTCATTCACTGGTTTCCCCCAGCTCATAAAGTCACATTCCGGATAATCAATACATCCATAATATCTACGACCTTTTCGAGTCATTTTTATTACAATATCTTTTCCACATTTCGGACAAGAAACGCCTATTTTCTCGTAATATGGTTTTGTATTTCGACATTCCGGAAATCCCGGACAAGCAAGGAATTTTCCATGAGGTCCATACTTAATTACCATGTTTCTACCACAGACCTCACAAACTTCTTCAGTCACTTCATCCTCAATGGTAATTTTCTCCAGCTCCGCTTCTGCCGCATCTACTGCTTGTGCCAAATCAGGGTAAAAATTGGAAACAACCATCTTCCATCCCACTTTACCTTCTGCCACACCATCTAATAATGATTCCATGTTTGCTGTAAAATGTTCATCCACAATTGTCGGAAAAGATTCTTTCATGATAGCATTAACTACCTCTCCGATTTCTGTCACGTAAAGATTTTTATTCTCTTTTGTGATATATCTTCTCGCGATAATCGTAGTGATTGTAGGCGAATAAGTACTTGGTCGTCCAATCCCTAACTCTTCTAATGCTTTTACAAGAGATGCTTCTGTATAATGTGCTGGCGGTTGTGTAAAATGCTGCTTTGGATCAAATGATACTAAGGTAAGCTTTGTGTTCTCATCGATTGACTTCATTAAAACCGTTGCATCGGCTTTTTCTTCATCCACCTCTGTATATGCAGCCATAAAACCTTCGAATACCACTTTAGATGCAGATACATGAAAACAATACTCCCCAAGACCAATTCGAATGGTAGTTGTCTCGTGAACAGCATTTGCCATTCGACTCGCAACAAATCGTCTCCATATCAACTGATATAGACGGAATTGATCACGCGTCAAAGAATCTTTGACATCGGATGGAACACGATTCACATCCGTTGGACGTATTGCTTCATGTGCATCCTGAATTTTTGCACTATTTTTCTTCACAACCGACCCTGTCGAAACAAAGTTCTCTCCATATGTTTTCGCTACAAACTCTCGCGACGCAACATCTGCTTCATCTGAAACTCGAATAGAATCTGTTCTTAAATAGGTAATTAATCCAATCGTCCCTTGACCTTTTACATCCACCCCTTCATAAAGTTGCTGGGCTATACGCATAGTTTTGGAAATCGGAAAATTAAGTGCTTTTGATGCCTCTTGTTGCAATGTACTAGTCGTAAATGGTAATGGCGCTTTCTTGCTACGCTCCCCTTTTTTGATGTCAAGGATATAAAACTCTTCCCCGTCCACTTCCTTTAAAATAGCATTCATCTCTTCTTTTGAAGAAATAACAATTTTATCATTTCCTTTTCCATAAAGCTTTGCAATAATTGGTTTGCTTTCATTATCTGCTAAAAGCTGTGCTTCGAGGCTCCAATATTCCTCCGGAATAAATGCATTAATTTCTTCTTCCCTGTCACATACAATACGTAATGCTACCGATTGAACACGACCTGCACTTAATCCACGTTTTACTTTAGCCCATAACAATGGACTAATTTTATATCCTACCATTCGATCCAGTACACGTCTTGCTTGTTGTGCGTCGACAAGTCCCATATCAATTTCTCTTGCATTTTTCAGAGATTCTTTGACAGCATTCTTTGTAATCTCATTAAAGCTTATTCTTGCAACCTTTTTGTCATCTAATTTGAGTGCATGGCATAGGTGCCAGGAAATTGCTTCACCCTCACGATCCGGGTCAGTTGCGAGATAAATTTTCTCTGCCTTTTTCACTTCTTTGCGAAGTTTTGCAAGAACTTCTCCTTTTCCTCGAATAGTAATATACTTTGGTTCAAAATCACCGTCCACATCAACCCCTAATTGGCTCTTTGGTAAATCTCGTACATGTCCGTTAGATGCCAAAACCTCATAATTCTTACCAAGAAATTTCTTAATAGTTTTTACTTTCGCCGGGGATTCCACAATCACCAAATACTTTGCCATGATTTGATTACTCCTTTATATTGACCGAACAAAAAAATTAGGTATACTTTCCTTTATAAACCCCTTTTGTTCCAAGTGTTCCAAGATAAAAAGCAGTTCTGTTAAGCAGAATGCCGTTTTCTCAATTAATGTTCCAATGCTCATTGGATAAAAATCGAGTAAACTATACACCAACAGTTCGTCTTTTTCAAGTAAATTTTTTCGAAAAGCCATTTGCGTACCATTTTTTGCAGAAATCAAATTACATTCCTCTAAAAAATCTTCTACACTCAAAAACACGCCTGCACCTTGTTTAATCAGCTGGTTACACCCCTTACTCAAAGAATCCGTAACCCTTCCCGGAAGTGCATAAACATCTTTCCCTTGTTCCATTGCAAAGTCCGCAGTAATCAAGGAACCGCTTCTCTCTCTTGCCTCAATAACAACAATACAATCGCTAAGCGCTGATATAATTCGATTTCTTGCCGGAAATAATTTTGCATTCGGTCTTGTTCCCGGAGGATACTCTGATAAAATCCCGCCTTTATCTAAAATCTTTTCATAAAGGTATTTATTTTCTCTTGGATAACATATATCTACGCCACATCCAAGCACTGCATATGTTCTTCCATTTCCCGCAAGCGCACCACGATGTCCATCTGCATCAATCCCTCTGGCAAGTCCACTAATTACTCCAACCCCTTGTAATGCCAGTCTCTTTGCAAGTTCTTCCGCAATTTGACTTCCATAGGAAGAACGTCCTCTTGCACCAACTATTGCAATCATTTTTTCTTCTTTTGGAAGATTCCCTAGATAGTACAAGCTATATGGCGGATTTACCATTTCACGTAATCGTTTTGGATATTCTTTCTGCTCAACACAAATAAACCCGATTCCTTGCTCTTCTAAGCGTACCCATTCTTTATCCAGATTCCAACGATTTTTACTTTCTGCAATCTGCTCTGTATCTTTTTCTGATATTCCATGTATATTTAAAAGTTGCGTTTTACTCAGACCGTAAACCTCTTCTGCAGATGCGCACTCTTTTAGCAAACATTGTATTTTCCCACCGGCAATTCCAGGAATATTTGACAACCATAACGCATATTTCAAATCAAACACCTCCTTGAAATCGTTGCATGATATTACGATAACAAACCGCTTCTATAAGGTGATGTCTGGTAATGCGCTCACTTTGTTCCAAATCCGCAATTGTCCGCGCTACACGTAAAATCTTATGATATGTACGAGCTGTCAAATTTTCTTTTTGAAAAACGCATTCCAAATATACATGTTCTTCTTTATTAAGCGGACAATACTCTTTTATTTTTGCAGAAGGTATCTGGCTATTGTGATGAAATGTTTCATTTTGATACCGCTTACATTGAAGATTGTGACAGGCAATTACACGCTTACGAATACTTTCTGATGACTCGTTTTTCTGTTGCCCCACCAATTCTTCATAGCGAATCAGCGGCGCCTCAACACATATATCAATACGATCCAATAACGGTTGCGAAATTTTTTCATGATACTTTCGTAGGCTTCCTGTTGTACACCTACATTTTTGAGTGTCAGGATAATATCCGCAGTTGCACGGATTCATTGCAGCAAGCAATAAAAATCTTGCCGGGTAAGTTACATGATTATTCGCTCTCACCAAACGAATCTGATGTTCTTCCATAGGTTGTCGCATCATTTCAAGTGTCTGTTTTTGAAATTCTGTTAATTCATCCAAAAACAATACACCACCATGAGCCAAAGATATCTCCCCCGGTATAGGCACCACACCACCACCTGTTAATCCAATACTTGTAATCGTATGATGAGGATTTCGAAAAGGGCGTTGTGTAATCTTTGTGTGCTTTTGATATAATAAGCCACACACACTATAAATTTTAGAAATTTCAAGTTGCTCTTCTTCTGTTAATGGCGGCAAAATCGTTGCCATACGCTCCGAAATCATTGTCTTTCCTGCACCGGGCGGTCCAACCATAAGCATATTATGCATCCCTGCAGCCGCCACTTCACATACACGCCTTAAATAGTGTTGTCCATTTACTTCTGAAAAATCCGGTTGATAAGAAGAACTTTGTTTTTCTTCTATATTATTATCTATGCAACTGTATGCTTTTCCATTCAAAAAAGCAATTAAGTCATTCAAATTATAAAAAGCATAGATATTTATTCCTGTTACTAATTTCGCTTCTGCAATATTTTCTACAGGAACAACAAACTCTTTAATTCCTTTTTCCTTTGCATCGGATACCATTGGAAGTATCCCATTTATTGGTAAAATATTGCCGTTTAAAGACAATTCTCCTGCAAAAAATGTTGTTTGGCACCTTTTCTTTTCTACCAACCCTAATGCATCCATTAATGCAACTGCAATTGGTAAGTCAAATCCGGTTCCATTTTTACGAATACTCGCAGGCGAAAGATTAACTGTAATCCGCTTAGCTGGAAGAGAGATATTACAGTTATGAAGCGCTGTTTTCACCCGTTTACTTGCCTCTCTTACCTCCGAGGACAAATAGCCAACCAAATCAAACATCGGCATTCCATTGCTTACATCTGCTTCTACCATAATCGGTATCGTTTGAATCCCATCCAAAATTGCTGTTAATATTTTGCTATACATATATCTCCTATTCTAATTTATAGGGAAAAAGTGCATAGAATACATGCAAGAAAAAAAGATGTGATTATCATAACATAATCTGCATCTTTTTTCATTACTTTTTATTCAACTTTATGATTCGAGTAAATGTTTTAATTTTTCCAGTGCCCGTTTTTCAATTCTGGAAACATACGAACGAGAAATTCCAGCCTCTTTTGCAATTTCCCTTTGCGTTTTTTCTTGTGCGCCAAACAGTCCATAGCGATTCGTAATAATAACATATTCCCGCTCCGACAATACACTTTTGATATGTGTTTTCACTTTTTCCATCTGACTTTGCTTTTCCATTTGTTCTGCCACATCTATTTCGTCATTTTCTAACACATCAAACAAATGAATCTGATTTCCTTCTTTATCAGTTCCAATCGGCTCAAATAAAGATACTTCTCCACGCGTTTTCTTTTTACTTCGAAAATACATTAACATCTCATTGTCAATACACCGAATCGCATAGGTCGCAAATCGACTACCATAATCTTTTTTGAAAGTTGATACTGCTTTAATCAAACCGATGGTTCCTATTGATATTAAATCTTCCGAATCCTCATCTGAATTTATATACCTTTTCGCCACATGAGCAACCAGGCGCATATTATGCAATATCAGCTCATCTTTTGCCATTTTATCCCCATTTTTCATCCGTACCAGGCAATCATTTTCTTTCTCGGGTGATAAAGGTTCCAAAAACGTTTCCACATTGCACCTGAAATGCTTACTTTCTACATTCTATGTTTTGGTCGTGTTCTTCGTGCTTTTCCTAGCAAAATCGTACTTGCATGACATTTACAAAATGCTATAATCATGATATGAAACGAATACTTACCTATACAATCACTCCACAATATGATGGTAAAACAATTACATACTTTTTAAAACAACATGGTTACACACACCATATAATTGTATTACTCAAAAAAACAAAGAACGGAATTTTAAGAAACGGTCATTGGGCATATGTCAATGAACTTCTCAATACGAATGACACACTTACTATCACGTTAGATGAAGCCCCTAATAAAACTTCAATTGTTCCGGTTTCTCTTCCATTTTCAATCGTCTATGAAGATAATGACATTGTGGTTGTCGACAAACCGGCACACATGCCAATTCATCCTTCTGTCAATCATTATGAGACTACACTCGCAAATACTATTACCTATCATTATAGACAGAAAAAAGAGCATTTTACATTTCGTTGTTTGAATCGACTGGATCGTGATACCACTGGGCTTACTATTGTTGCAAAACATGCACTAAGTGCTGCTATTTTAAACGAACAAATCCGTAATCATACGCTTCATCGTACTTATCTTGCTGTTTGTACCGGGCTTGTTCCGGATAGTGGCATCATAGATGCACCAATTGGTCGCGTTTCCGATTCTACCGTAGAACGTTGCATAAATGAGCAAAATGGCGAATCTGCCATTACACATTATACGCGTATTGACTATGATAAAGGAAAAAATCTGTCTCTGGTTCGTTTACAATTAGAAACCGGACGCACACACCAAATTCGTGTACACATGAAATACCTCGGTTACCCACTTATTGGTGATTTTTTGTATAATCCGGATTACACATATATCAAACGCCAGGCATTGCATTCCTATATACTAGATTTTACACACCCGATTACGCAAGAAAAGATGCACCTTCTTGCCCCATTTCCGCAGGATTTAAAGCGCATCTTTCCTTTGATTTAATTCTTCTTTTTTGTAAGGGACTTTTCCTTTCATCACTTCTTGTTTGATAAAGGAAAACGTCTCTGCCTCACCTCGTTTTGCGAGCATTTCTAATAAATATTCCAAAAGTGCTTGTGTGTCTTCGTGAATCAGATATGCTCCAATTCCTTTCTCATAATACAATTTGGGACTGTCATCTGCATACTTGTCTTTTTGGTAATTCTTTGACGCACACACTCGATCAATAAACATCTCAATCACATATCGCATGGGCATTTTCATTCCCGCCATAGATTTGTGCTCACTCGGAGAATCTTCTGCCGCACCATAATCAATCCAATATTCTAAATGGTGTTTATTCCTTCCTTTATGGTGTAGCCACGCCTTTGAAACACCGGTTGTAGCACGCTCAGCATTGTTGGGGCTCATATACCCTTTATAATACTTACATCCAACAACAAATTCTGTCGGTCCATACTTTGACAAGTCATGTATAAGTCCCTGCCAATATAACCCCACCTTAAAGCAATCTCTCATAACCAAAAATTTATGATTTGTAATTGTACAAAAATGTTTCCAAACTTTCATGCTATTTTCCTACCAAAACACAAATTGACTGTGGTTTTATTATAAGAATCTTCTGATCCTCACATAAAACAGATTCACAAATCGGATGTTCTTCATTTGCACTATCAATTGCAAGATACCATTGCTTCCCTTGAATCTTCGGAAGTGCCAAGGTCGTTACTGCTGAAAGAAAATTATATGCAACATAAATATCATTCTCTTGCATGCTCTCCTTCGCATACGCACCACAATACATCACTCCAAGACTTTTACGACCTGTTTCGACTTCTGAAATCCAGGCATTTTCGCCATGAAGAGAGAGATCCGGAAGTCCAAATGTTCGATAATCACAGAAGCGGAACGGTTGATCATTTGCAAGGATTGGATTCTTTTTACGGAATGCAATCACCTGTTTTATAAAGAAAAGTTCATCTTCGTATGTTGTAACATTTTTCCAATTCAACCAACCAATTGGATTATCTTGACAATATGCATTATTATTGCCATTCTGCGAATTACAGATTTCATCACCAGACCAAATCATCGGAACACCTTGTGCCAAACATAACATAAGAACCGCATTGCGCCACATTTTTCTGCGAACACTTGTCACAGAGTGTTTTCGTGACGGTCCTTCTATACCATAATTGTTACTAAAATTCCAATCAGACCCATCTTGATTATTCTCACCATTTGCTTCATTGTGCTTATCATTATACATAAATAAATCCGCAAGAGTAAATCCATTATTACTGGTGACAAAATTAACAAATCCTAACACAGCCCCTTGTTTTTTCTGTTGATTGATAAATTCATTCATATCACCACTGTAATTGTTTAAAATCTTACGTACGGGATAAAGATATTCCTCTTTGTAAACAAATAAATTCTTATATTTCTTTTCTTTTAAACATACACATGATTCAAAATTCGCATAAAAAATCTTGGTTCTACTAAGCATTACATCCTGCACAATTGCAGTAATTGGAATTGTCTCCCCTAACAAATGAAAACCATCCACATGGTATTCTTTTACCCAATAACGTAATGCATCTAATATCAAGTTTTGATTCGTATCTTTTGGAAAAAACATCTCCATAACGCATTCGATGCCATTTCGATGCATCTGTTTTATCATTTGCTTATATTCAACATCTGCACACTTTGGATTACTTGCATAAGATGTTTTCACTGCAAAATAATTACCATTCGTATATCCCCAATAATTTAGTTTGGAAGATGCGCTGGTAATTGCTTTAGGTACAATCAAATCTTCCTCTTTTGTCTCCCATTTCATATAATCCGGCAATTTAACACAAAGCGGAATCTCCATTTCTTCAAATTCATATAACGGCATCAATTCCACAGTTGTTATCCCAAGAGATTTCAAATAGTCCAATTTATCTGTGATTGCTTGAAAAGTACCTGCCGTCTTACCAGGGGCCCCATGATCCATAGTAAACCCACGCACATGGAGCTTATACATAACCATATGCGAACGAGAAATCTCGGGCGACATATCCCCTTCCCAGTCAAACTCTGTCTGTTCCAAGGAACCATAAACCTGATAATCCACGGTTGCTCTTGTATCATCATTCCATTTTTCCCTACCACAAATTGTATATGCGTATGGATCCAATTGTTCCTTTCCATTAATTTCATATACATAAAAATAGTTCTTTGAATTAAATCCGGAAATAGAAATTGAACGTAACGATCCCAGACAATACAAATCCGGAACCTCTATTTTTGTTCTTTGCCTCGTCTTTTTATCAATTAGAACTACACAACATTTGTCTTCTTTCTCGCCTGCAAATGTAAAAATAACTTCATCCGACAAAATCTGTACAGCACCCATTTGAGCATAATTGCCTTCTTTTACAATATAATTCATGCTAACCCCACCTGCATAATGTCTATGTCATAAATTATACCCGTTTTGCATATCTTTGTATATAATTTTTTGACAGTTTACGAATTGACAACTCTTTAAGATACATTATAATTAATTTCATAAAATGCTTACCAAAGGAGGTTTTGATTATGACGGATACTAAAAATGTTACACCTGTAACAGAAGATGAAATCGACAACATCCGCGTCACATTAGACTTAGACGACGGAACCGTTGAATGTCGTATTCTTACCATTTTTGAAACAGATGAAAGAGACTATATTGCATTAGTTCCACTTGATGCGAATGGCAACGATAACGAAAACGGTGATGTTTACCTTTATCGCTACTATGAAGATAAAGAAGGGCTTCCTTCTGTAGAATTTATTGATGATGCTGATGAATACGAAGCAGCTGCTGATCGATTTGATGAATTACAGGATGAAGCACTGTTTGATGATATGGATTAGGGAAACGCACGCATGAACCAATCATTCATGCGCGCTTTCTTTTTGCGATTCTGCAATAAAGCGTGATGGTTCCATTCCTTTATCATAGATTGTTTCCACGTAACAAATATAGAGTTTACTTTTTGCACGTGTCATTCCTACATAGAACAGACGTCTCTCTTCTTCTATATCTTGCTCCAATACCGCTTTTTTATATGGTACTACTCCTTCATTAACATCTAACAAAAAAACTGTTTCAAACTCTAGACCTTTTGCACTGTGAAGAGTGGCTAATGTAACTGCATTTGAAACTTGATTTCTTTGTTGCCGAAGGTTTTTCATTTCCTCTGTATACGTCCGAATATGTTCGTTCCACGCTTCGTAAGATGAATACCCTTTGGCACTGATTTGCAATTCATTTAATGTCTCTAACAAATCATTCAGATTTAGACTTCTGGATTTTGCATATTCCAACAAATATTCTTCGTATCCAATTCCTTTTCGAATATAGTTTATCGCTGCGTATGGACTCATTTTCTTAAGTATTTTAATATCGAATTCCAGGCGCTGTATGCGCTCGGCAATCCAAGGTTGTTCCTCATACATTTTTTCCCACACATCAAATGCTATTTCCGTCTCACACAACGAATCTCTTCCAATGTAGCGGAGCGGGCGATTCATAATCTGTAAGAAATCAGTTCTTTTTCTACTACCCTGTGCGATGCGAATATACGCTAAAATATCTTTTGCAATCCAGTGTTCATAAATATTAGGTATGGTATCTTTTGCCTTAAATGGTATATTGTACTCCATCATTTGTTGCATCAAAAGACGAGGTTGTGTATTGGTTCGAAACAAAATTGCAAAATCACTATATTCCAACCCATTTTTTAATCCGTTTTCAATTTCTTTTAAAATCCCAAAATTTTCTTCTCTCTGTCCTTTAAAACAAAGATATAAAACCATATTTTTTGCCGGTTTCACTGACTGAATTTTTTTTACAAATCGCGCTTGGTTGTGAGAAATCAGACGTAATGCCGCTTGCGAAACATAGGCATCCGAACGATAATTCATATCCAATAACACCTGTTTTGCTTGCGGAAAGACTTTAGTAAAATTAAGCATAATTTCCGGTTTCGAACCACGAAAACGATAAATTGACTGGTCATCATCTCCCACCATAAACAGATTATTCTTAGGTGCTGCCATCATTCTAAGAATCTCAAACTGAATTTGATTCATATCCTGACATTCGTCCACCAATATATAGTGGTATTTTTTCTGCCAGGCCGCTAATATATCCTTCCGTTCACAAAACAGCTCATATGTATACAAAAGCATATCATCATAATCTATCTTACGGTTTGCTTTTAATGTTTTACTATATTCTTTATATATATCGCGGAATATACTTTCTCCACAAAGCGTTGAATAGAAATGTTCCAATGGAATCCGTTCATTTTTTAGCTTACTAATTTCGCCAAATATATTTTCAATAAATTCATTTTCATCTCGATATTCCAGCTGATGATGTGAAATAATTTCCCGCATCAAACGATATTTTTCTTCTTCGGTAATAATATTATCACTTCGATAATTGTATGCCACTTTTAACACCATAAAGAAGATGGCATGAAATGTCCCAAATGTCACCTTTGTATAATCACAATCCATCAACTCTAAAAAGCGCTGTTTCATCTCCAGCGCTGCAGCTTTGGTAAAGGTAATGACCAGAATATTCTCCGGCATAACATTCCCACCCTCAATTAATTGCTTTGTTCGTTTTGTTATTGTGAAAGTTTTGCCGGAACCCGGCCCCGCTAAAACGAGCATCGGGCCATCCTTATGAAGAATGGCCGCGCGCTGAGATTTGCTTAATTGCATGAAAGTAACTCAATTCCTTTACGAATTCTTGCTATTGATTCTTCTTTTCCAAGAACTTCCATCAGTTCTGTTGCTCCTCCCGGTGTCATCTGCTTGCCGGAAACCGCAGTACGGATTGGCCACATAACATAACCATTTTTACAGCCTTTCTCTTCAACATATTTGCAAAGAGTAGCATATAATGCATCGTTACTGTAATCTTCCTGTTCCTCTAATAAAGGAAGTATTTCCGTCAATACTTCTAATGAAGTCTGCGCATTTGTCTTCATCTTCTTATGTGTATACATTTCCACATCATATTGTGGCAATTCTTCAAAAAAATCAATATGGCTTCTAATATCCGGAAAAACTTCAATACGGCTTTGTACCATCCTTGCAATTTTCTTTAAGTCATAGTCTTTGGTAACCACTTCCTTTAAGTAAGGAAGTGCCATCTCATAAAATGTGTCAAAATCCATGGATTTCATGTATTCACCATTCATCCATTTGAGCTTTGTATAATCAAAAACTGCCGGTGATTTACTCATATGATGATAATCAAACTTGTCAATCAGCTCATCCAAAGACATAATCTCTTGATTATCAGAAGGGCTCCATCCTAAGAGAGCTACAAAATTTACAATTGCTTCTGTCAAAAATCCTTGTTCTACCAAATCTTCAAAAGAAGAATGACCAGAACGTTTACTTAATTTCTGATGATTCTCATCTGTAATCAGTGGACAGTGTACATATACCGGCACATCCCAATCAAACGCTTCATACAAACGATTGTATTTCGGTGAAGACGACAAATATTCATTTCCTCTTACCACATGTGTAATCCCCATCAAATGGTCATCTACAACATTTGCAAAATTGTAAGTTGGATAACCATCAGATTTAATTAAAACCATATCATCCAGTTCTGCATTATCTACCGTAATATCACCATAAATCTCATCTACAAAAGTTGTTGTTCCTTCTGTTGGATTATTCTGCCGAATTACATATGGAACACCCGCATTTATTTTTTCTTCTACTTCCTCTTTCGAAAGAGAAAGACAATGCTTATCATATGTCATAATCTCTTTTCCTGAAACTGAATTCTTCAATCCTTCCAAGCGCTCTTTGTCGCAAAAACAATAATACGCCTCACCTTTTTCAATTAGTTTCTTTGCATATTCTAAATAGATTCCGTTTTCCTGGCGTTCACTCTGTACATATGGTCCAAATCCACAATCCTTGTCCGGTCCTTCATCATGAATCAAACCGGTTTTTTGTAGTGTACGATAAATAATATCAACCGCACCTTCTACATAACGTTCTTGGTCTGTATCCTCAATTCTTAAAATAAAATCCCCATTCTCGTGTTTTGACAAAAGATATGCGTATAACGCAGTTCGCAAATTACCAACATGCATTCTTCCTGTTGGACTTGGGGCAAATCTTGTTCGAACTTTACTCATAGTTTTCTCGTCTCCTTTTCTATCTGACGTGCGAACTTAGCATAACATACTTTTTCCTTTTTTTCCATACAATTTTTTAATCAAAAAAGAGGAGTAAAACTCCCCTTTTTACTATTATGAATTGCAATTATTATCTCCATCAAACGATGGGTTACACATATAAAAATTTTTTGAATCCAATTCATCTTGCATAATTCGAAGTCCCTCTCCAAAGCGTTGGAAATGCACTACTTCTCTTGCTCGCAAGAATCGAATCGGATCAGCCACTTCATGATCTTTTACAAGGCGCAAAATATTGTCATACGTTTTTCTCGCTTTCTGCTCTGCAGCCATATCTTCAAACAAATCTGCAATTGGATCACCGGTCGACTGAAATTCAGAAGCAGAAAACGGAAATCCACCTGCCGATTGTGGCCAAATACCAGCTGTATGATCGATATAATAAGGAGCAAAACCCGCATCCTCTAATTCTTTCGCACTAAGTCCTTTTGTCAACTGACGAATAATGGTTGCAACAATTTCAAGGTGAGCCAATTCTTCTGTACCAACATCCGTCAACACGCTAGCAACTTTTCTGTTTTCCATAGTGTATCTTTGTGATAAGTAACGCATAGATGCGCCCATTTCACCATCCGGACCACCGTATTGTGACATGATTACAGATGCCAATTTAGCATTTGGTTGTGTGATATTCACCGGATACTCTAACCTCTTCTCATAGAACCACATGAATTGTTTCCTCCTTCCCATGGCATCGGAGTTTCTACCCAACTCCAACGATCAAATGGCGTATTGCGATTCACAGACAACGGACCATAATTTGATTCGTATGTTTGCAATGCGCTCTTTAACAATTCATTACATTGGTTGAAATAATCCAATGCATCTGAATCATGCGGATGGGTATCCAGATAAAGTTGCATATCATAGGCACACAAAGTCAGCATCTGAATCCATTCCAAAAGCTGTTGTTGATTCATTCTCTCTCTATTAAACATATTCATCTGCATCTACCTCCTGAACATTTTGCTAAAAATGGCAAATCCAGTTCCGGAAAAATAGTTCCTACCATTAAAGCCTTCTGAGGCTCATAGGTATTCGTAAATTTCTGCCAAGGTACATATGCCATTCCGACAGGGGCATCCTTTGGCAAACCATTTTCGGAACTATTTATAGAATTATTATTACAATTCATACGCTTTCCTTTCTTAATTATTTATACATTATATAAATATGCAAAAAAGAGGAGCATTGCTCCTCTTTATCGGTTAATTGTATCTAATTTTTCTAGAATTTGCTCGATTTGTTTTGCACCATCTTTCATATTTCTAACATAATTACCAATCTTTCCTCGTAATTCTTGGATAATGGATGAATTATATTCAATTCGATTTCTAAGTTTCTGTCTCCTTGCTATTAAATTATGTTTTAATTCCACCATTTCTTTTGGTTCAATCAAGGCATTGGTATAATTAATCCATACTCTTGCATCATATAGGCGATATGCCTCTAGCATACGAACTAATTGCTCACTATAATGTTCTAATTCATCATTTGTACGTCTGAATTTTTCCTGTTCTTTTACCATTTCCTGGTATTGTTCATACACATATGTAAGTTCGTATGAATTTTTAACATGATACTTTTCACAGGCATAATCAACTGCGTTTTTTATATTCACAAATTTTATTTTAACATGATTTTCTAACGTAATCGCACGATTTTGATTCACTTCACATCTTTTAATTTCTTTCGCATTATTTTGATATTTCAGTAATACATACGCGCCAAAAACTGTTGCCAAAAAGGCAATCAAAATCATAAAAAATTGTGTTTCCATCTCAAGCAGCAATGATAATGATAACAAAAGCACTACTATGGTTGCAAATAATGCTAAAACAACATATGTCAACCGGCGGAGCAATCGCTGTTCCTTTTGTAAATCCTGACGAAACATTGCCCATTCCAATTTCTCCCCTTCTAGATAATGCAAATCTTTTGTAATAGCATCTAAATATGTTTCATTGGATTTTAATCTTTTAACAGCGTTTGGTATTTCTGCTTCTTCTTCCTGCATCTGTGAGAATTGAACATCAGAAAGTCGTTGCTTCGTATTAAGAAATTCATTTCTAATATTATTATTCTTATAAATATTCTTTGCAATTTCAACAATCGGCTTCCGCTCAGAATTTGACAAATCCTCAATTGTCTGTACATCATTTAAATATGCTGTCACCAATTGATATTCTGACTTTGCATCTTCCATTTCCCTAGAAACATCAATCATTTGTTCACAAAGTTCAATTACCATGTGCCGGACAGATGACGGATCCTCAATTGTTGCATATTTTGTGTATATCTCTTCCTCAATTTCCTCTTTGCTTTTTTTGGGTTTTCTCCATCTGCTAAATAACATATTTTATCCTATACTCTACAAATCCTACGATATTTTTCTTTCCACATCAAAATAATATCATTAATTGCCTTCTGATATTCTGTACGATTTCCAGAATCTAACAGCCTTGCAATTATTTCTAGCTGTTCTTCAAAAGCAATTGTGTCTTCACCGCGACTTACTTCCGAAAGCTCCGCACGGATTGCCTGCATGGCTGTTTCATCCATGCCATTTTCACGTGCTACGCGAATAAATCCGCCTTCATCATGCAAACAACGATATGCAAATAACTGTCCTTTTAACGATTCTTCGTTCTGATTTTTCTCATATGCTATTTTGTAACAACGAATTGCTTCTTCAAACAAAAACATTCTAGCATATGCAGTCCCTAAATTGTGCCATATGTCTCCAACAATCTTTTGCTCCTCTTCCTTTGCTTCTTCTGAATCAAGTAATCGGCGATATTCATAAATACTGCTGAGATACTTTTCTTTTTCCATCAAACGATCTGCTCTGATTTTACTACATTCAAAATCAGATTTATCTTCCATCTCTTGAATAATTAGATAAATATTTTCGATTTCTGACTTTGTGCAATATCCACATACCCTTAGAATTTCAAGAACAAATTCGGATAATTTTCCATTCGTATTCATAAGCTCTCTTAATCTTTGAGAAAGTCTCGCAAAACGTTGTTCTTTTTCCAACCAAGTACATAATTCCTCATTCATTAAATCGCGCTCAATTAAATATGTATTATTTGCAATATAATAGCAAAGTTCTTCTATTGAATATATATTGACCGACACGCCCTCCATATAATATGGCATTGATGCAATCGGTTCATTACATAATAACAGTTCTCCCATCACTGCCTCCGCTACATAGACATTGTATATTTCCAAGTCTTGTCTGTACTTCGAAAAATCTCCCCAAATCCCAGATCACGAATCTCAATTTCCACTTTATCATCTGATACTGGACTTGCAATAATGCGCAGCCGTGTTGTACGGTCAGGACGTTTCGGCAAATCAGTAAGTTCTAATGTCTCAATTTTGGCCTCTCTACTATTAGGAAGTTGTTTCCAAAAATCAATTTCTTCCGTCCCTGACAAAATAACTTCACATTCACCACGTGTTTCATACCAATTTTTCCCTGCACTAATTAAATTATAAAACTCCAAATGACCATGATTCTTCGTTTTAAGGCTAAGATTAAATTTCATCTCATTCTCGCCCATATAAATATAAGGCCAGCTTTCTTCTTCGTCTCTTACCTTTGCTGCATAACAAGCACCTTTTGAAAATAAATTATTCCCCATAAACGCTCTTCTTCCACGACACAAAAACGTCAAAGAAGCCTGCATCCACTCTCCGTCAAAACCGTCTCCGACCAAATAAACAGATGAAATAATCTTATTTTCAAAAGCTTGTTGCTCCACTTCCAAAAAAGCACTATCTTTATCTTCGGATAATGAGACCTTTCTGCTTTCTAAAATAGTCACCACTTGAGGTGTCGTCCGCAAGTTGCGATTCAAACCATAATAATGCATACTTCCATTTTCATATTCAAATAGATAAACATCATGAAGCCATAGCGCTTCTTGTTGATGAAAAACGAAATAATAAAAGCTTTCTTTGTGATCAATAACCATAAACTGATTTTTTTTCAAACCAAGTTTCGGGGCAATCTTCCAAAAAACATCCATATTCTCCCGCGTCAAACGGTCTACTGTAATTACAAGCCTGTCACAAAAAGCTGGATTTCCAAGTTTTTGTGGTAGTTGCATCAGTTTCTTTAAGAAAAGCGAAAGTAATTCTTCCGCTTCGAAAGTTTCATCTTCAATAAGGATAGACTCTCCCGCTGTCGCACGGCGTAACAAAGAATCAACACAAATCATTTCACATGATTTTGCCATTTTCTTAGCTTCATCCCCGTAGTACCATTGTCCTATCCCTTTTCGTTTTGCAAGAATTAATGGAATTTGATAACATTCACTTCCTGCAACTGTACTGACGGTATCCGGTTCTTTATTATTCAATTGATAAAAACTAATCATGGCATATCGATCATTTAAATCAATACCAAGATAATACGGTACTTTCTTCTGTTCCATTGCTTCCTCGTTTATATAATCTTAAATACTTTCTGTGTTACTTCTTCAAAACCGGCATACTGTTTCATATTATGGTACAACGAAGATTCATCCTGCAATGTATTGGAAATAATCATCTGATTAAGCAAATTATATCTACTTTCATCTTTTTCCCCATATACGTCATTGCTGATCAAACGGCTGCTTTTTGTGACTTCCACCTGACTACCATATTCCTCTGAAATATAATATTGAATGGCTTCCCCAAAAAACATAACAAACGGTTTCACAAAGATTCCGCCATACATATCAATCATATCTTCCGTCACAAAATTCTCCCCATCTTCATCCCTACTGTAATGCAATACAACATGACTTCTTGAATGTGCATGATATTCTAGGAAAACTTTATCATAAAGATGATATTTTAGAACAAGATGCTTGTCTAAATTCTTATAGAATGCAAAATACATATTTCTGCAAGTGTATTCTAAAAGCAATTCATCCTCGATCGTAAATTGCACATCTGATATTATAGATTGTTCCGACAAATATTTCAAAAGTGCCAATTTACACGCATCATTTAATTCCATGTGATAGCAGTAACGTGCCTCTATCATTTCAAATACAAATGTTCCGATCTTTTCTGCCTTTAAAAAATAGTGATGCGCGCAATCAGAAAGATATGCAAGTATCACTTGCTCCCTTCCACCATCTTCATAATACTGTTCAAATATTGCATCCCCTTCTTGCAAATAATGACTAGAATACATCATCTGCACTAAAATGCGTTCCTTTAATTCAAACGTATCGATTTCAAAAAGATGTGCAGTTTTCCAAAGACGACACATAAGTTCTGTCGGTCCATTGTAATAACGCGCCATATAATCAAGCATTACATCATTGTATTTGTTTGCAATAAAGCCCTGTTCCACTAATGCTAAAAGGAAATCATCTTCTTCATATGCAAGATGCTTTATCATATAACTTGCCAATGCAACTTTTGACGCCGAACCAATTTGGTCTATTCCGTATAACGCAACCATTTCATATGCTTTATCATACATACGATTCTCAACCAGCAGTTCCATCAGATATCGACGCGCTGTTGTTGTCATCTGCTCAAGCTGCACATGTTCCAGATATTCTACAATCATTCCGTCATATTCCAGCGTCTGATAAAACCGAATAATTTCCGGTGCAATCTCTGCCTTGTATTCGCTGCTTAATTCTTCTGCAAACAATACTCGTTTGAAGTATCTTTTATCTTCTTCCATAAAAGTAAGATAATTCTGCTTAGTCTCAAAATACGATACAATATATGAAAGCTCATCCGGTGCCAACTGCATACACTTGTCCATATAAGTATCCGGTTCCATTAATTTCTGTAAGCGATATTCCACCCCCCCAGCATAACGATGACCTTTTTCATTTTCAAATATAATGACATATTCTCGGGAATATAGCTGAAAATACGCCGTTTTATCTGTGATTGGTACAATTTGTGGTTCTTTCATCTGTCTTTGATAAACGAAAGCTCTTACCATTTTTGTATCAAACACGAATAATTTATGTGTAAAAATAATATGCGAGAGCGAACGGGCAATTTCTTCATTAACCAAACCAACATCCAGCATATCTTTATAAAGAACTGCCAGATTATCATCCATATGCTCTTGCTCCACTTGTTCCATCGCAAAACGTCCCATGGAACGCTGATACTTTTGGTATACTTGCGGATTTGTCTCTTTTGCAGCAATAATGTTGTTATAGAGTACTGCCATTTTTCGATACGGAATCACGCTATTATATTGGAAATACATCTGAATAATCTTTGGAACCGTAACAATCTCCCTTTCATCCATGGAAAGTAGGTATGCTTCATACAATCCCGTAATTCGCAGTTCCAATTCTATTCCCTGTGTGAACCATTTGTTATATTTCTTATCAAACTGTTGTCCACGAATCAGATAACTACATATAATTCCTAAATTTACAGGTTTCGGATTCACCTCATATGCAGCACAAAGCAACTGATATAATACAGATTCGAATCCTTTACTCATCTCTACAATTTGGAAAATTTGTGTTGCAATGTCTTTCGACATCGCATGACGACGAATGGCCCAACGCAATACACGAACCTCAAATTTACCTAATTTCATCAATAAATAGGGATCCTGCCAAATAAGATAATATGCTTCCAAATATAAATACGGAGAAGAACAACCACGCATTACCCAGTATTCTATCGCTTTTAATTTTCGCGCATTATCGTTATAATACTCTTCTTGTAAAAATGAGAGCACCCAAAAAAGTAATACCGAATCCGGATTCTCATGAAAAATCAATTCAATTTCCCGAGTCAGACGATCCACATAAGATGGTTCTCGTTCCATAAGCGTCATGATATAAAGATAATATCCCCAAATCGGATCTTTTCGATCAAGCCACTCTCTTTTAAATTCGTCCAGAATCCATTCCGCTTCCTGACGCTGACGATTAATCAAAAGCGCTTGTGCTTTCATCAACAAATATATAGGTTCATCAGGAGCAAGTGCATGTAGATGATTTAAAATCTCGATTGATTCATTCGCCCACACACCTGTCACGATACGTTTTAGGCGATAAGCCTGATACAGCTCAACCAACCCAACCTTGCACTCCCCGATTTCAAACCGAAGTTTATCAGCTTGTGAAGCCCCATTCCAAACTATAACTGAAAGTGAAACCGATTGATAGGTATTTGAAAAAGTTAACCTTGCAAAATTTTTCCCTGCATGCAAATATTCCTTTGAAATAAAAAACTCATACGGACATACACTGCCAATAAAATCATTTGTTGTAATCTGCTTCTTAGATGGCTCTAAAAAATCATTATCAGAAGAAACTGAAATTGATAAATATCCCCAACCATCTTTCTTTATTTCTACGGTTTCTTTGTAGGATTCATTCAAATCGGAATATGTAAACTCTGTTTTATCAAATGAAAATGTGATTTTATTCTTTTTACGAATTCCAACTAAAAACTCTTCCAAGTTCTGATTTGAAGGCTTTGCTGAGACAATACCTTTGTAAATCATGGTCTCTTTCATTTCTTTAGGTTTAATGATATTGGAAAAGCTCTTATGATAGAATAATTGAAATGCTTCTTCCCAGTTTTCTTTTGCAAGATTGGAAAATTCATATAGACTTTTTATCTTGCCTATAGAAGAGTTTGGATATAGCTTTGAAATTTGCACACAAAAAGAAAGACTGTATTCACACTGGTTGCATACAATCACAAACTCCCCCTTCTGCGTTTCTCCTTCCGCAAGTCCCTTGCTATGAAATTGATATCGAATTCGAATTTCCTCACCTTCAAACTGCGGTGTAAGGCATTCCATTCGCGAATTTGTTGTATAAACCACTCCACGAACAAAAATTCCATTCTCACTCTTAAGCACAAAGCTACCATTATAATCTGCCGACTCTGTTACTTCAATCTCAATAGACTTTTCTGAAAACGACAGAATGGGTTTCGTGTATTCGAATTTACCTCTGGCCAACTGCCGAATTCGCTTACGCAAAACACCACCCACTTTATGTTATAGATATGCTAAATTATAACCTATTTATTATACTGTTGCAACAAATTATCGTTGTATTTCGACACTTTCTGACACAAATGATATGTGCCCTCAACAAGAATGCTCAAATAGCGTAACACCGGTTCCGTAATAATTGCAAATACAATCATTAGCATTGTACATTGCTTACAAATGCTTGTAATTTCAAAAAAATGACTAATCTTTAGTACACAAAACAGCCATCCTATAATCAACCCTAATATCATACCAACATGAAATTTATTCATAGGTTTTGCTATTTGATATAAAATCATAAATCCAACAATTGCAACTAGTATTGTACACGAAGTCGATAAACAATTTAAATCCATCTCAAACTCTCTACTGAACAACATAAACCCACTGACAACTATAAAATCCGTAAGGCCGGCCGGAAGCGCTTTTACAAGTATATTTGTAAGAAACTGCCCACATATTGGATTATGATTTGGTTCCAACGCCAGAACAAACGACGGAACTCCGATTGTAAACAAACTAATCAACGATACTTGTGAAGGTTCTAATGGATACTCCCACATAAATGCCACTGAAAAAATTGCTAACAGCATAGAAAAAATGTTTTTCACAATATAAAGCGAAGCTGTACGCTCAATATTATTGACCACTCGCCTTCCTTCCATGACGATTGCAGGCATTCTCGAAAAATCAGAATCCAACAATACCAGTTGTGAAACATCTGCAGCTGCATCACTCCCTGATGCCATGGCAACGCTACAGTCCGCCTCTTTAAGTGCCAGTACATCGTTCACACCGTCTCCTGTCATTGCCACTGTTTTTTTGTGCTCTTTTAAAGCCTGTACCAAAAGACATTTCTGATTCGGCGTTACACGACCAAAGACGGTATATTTTTCTACCGCTTCATACATATCTTTCTTTGTCTTTAAAATTGATGCATCAATAAATTGGTCTGCATTTGCAATTCCTGCTTCTTTAGCAATTACAGAAACTGTAAGTGGACTATCTCCTGAAATCACCTTTATTTCCACATTGTGTTTCTCAAAATACGTAAAGGTTTCATTCGCCCCTTTTCGTATGGGATTTGAAAGCATAATAATAGCTTTTGGAATAACTATATCACAAAGCGGATTTTGTGAAAGAACGCCTTGATATTGTGCAAATACAAGTACTCGATATCCCATAACTGTATATTTTTCAATTATGTTTTTATAATTTGCATATTGCTCTCTTAAAATAAACTCAGGCGCACCCAGCACATACGACACATTTGCAAACACAGCACCCGAAAACTTGGTGTGGGATGAAAATGGAAAAATACGCTCAGCCTGTTCATCTGTTGAATTTCCAAAAAAATCTTGTAGTGCTTCCATCGTCTCATTATCTTTAGACATATTAGAAACAAATTTCGTAAGAATACCCTTTACATTTTCGAGCTCGCTTTCATCAAACACTTCATAAGAATACACCTTCATTCCTTTTTCAGTAATGGTACCTGTCTTATCCACACAAAGCACATTTACACGTGCCAATGTCTCGATACATTTCATATCGTGAACTAAAATTTTTTTCTTTGCAAGGCGAACCGTGCCAACTGCCATTGCTACGCTTGCAAGCAAGAACAATCCTTCTGGAATCATTCCAATTACTGCAGCAACCATACCGGTTACGCTGTTGTGCAAAGAAATTTTATTAAAGACAAACGCCTGTACAAACAAAGCAACTCCTATCGGAATAATTATAATTCCCATCACAAGAATTAGCTGATTTAGAGAAGCTATCATCTCTGATTGTTCACCGTCTTTTGACTGTGTTGCCTCGATTGTAAGTTTAGAAATATAAGAATCTAATCCTACCTTTTCTAATTTGGCAAATACTTTTCCCGATACCACATAACTACCTGACAACAATTCATCGCCCACTCTTTTTGTAATCTCATCCGCTTCTCCTGTGATAAGCGCCTCATTAACCTGCACTTCTCCTTCAAGCACACGAGCATCCGCTGGAATCTGGCTACCGGCTTCTAATACAACAACATCATCTAAAACCAATTCTTCTGATGACATTTCTACATATGTGCCATCACGTAGTGTTGTTGTTTTGGGAGCATTTAAAATAGACAACTGATCTAATACTTTTTTCGAATGAATTTCTTGCACAATTCCAATACATGTATTTGCGATTACAATTGGTAAAAAAAGCATATCCGTCCATGCTCCAACAACAGCCAATAATGATCCAAGTATTGCAAATACAAGGTTAAAGTAAGTGAATATGTTTGATTTGACGATATCTGAAATTGATTTGGTTGATGATTGCACTTTACAATTATCTGCATGAGCTGCAAATCGTTCTTCTACCTGTTTTTGTGTCAATCCCGCAATTCTTTCCATACTTCCACCAAACCTTTATGTACCATTCTATTATTTAAAGATATTATTTCCCACTTATGGTTTATTGATACAGTTATTTTTTATTGCACAAAAAATCCGGTTCTAAAATAAATGTTGGGGTGACGAACAATTAATGTTCGCCTCCCCAACATTTTTGTTTTATAGTAAAAGAAAAACCTCCCAGTGCCAGTCGCCAAACCAATCACTAGGAGGTGCAATCAAATGCATAATCATTGTA
>JAZSDG010000005.1:0-46854 GCA_045531055.1 Lachnospiraceae bacterium
AATTTATAGACTGGCACTGGAAGGTTTGTTTGCCATGCAATAAAACATGTAATTTTCTACAAAACATTAAAATACCTTTAAACGCAATGAAGGAGCGCGATTCAAAGAATCGCACCCCAACACTTGACTTAGAACCAAAAATCCGTGGATACATTGTATCCACGGATAAATTACATAAAACAAATTATTTTGCAGATAAGAACTCATCAATTCCTTTTGCTGCTGCTTTTCCTGCACCCATTGCAAGAATAACTGTTGCAGCTCCGGTAACTGCATCTCCACCGGCATATACACCTTCTTTTGATGTAGCTCCGGTTTCCTCTGTCGCAACAATACATTTTCTCTTATTGATTTCAAGCCCTTTTGTTGTAGATGAAATCAATGGATTTGGAGAAGTTCCAAGTGACATAATTACAGTATCACATTCAATTTCATATTCAGATCCAGGAATTTCCACAGGACTTCTACGTCCGGAAGCATCCGGTTCACCAAGTTCCATTTTAATAATACGAATTCCTTTTACCCATCCATCCTCATCAACAAGAATTTCGGTCGGATTCTGTAATAAATCAAAAATGATGCCTTCTTCTTTTGCATGATGTACTTCTTCTTTACGTGCCGGAAGTTCTTCTTCACTACGACGATAAACAATATGTGTCTCTGCACCAAGACGAAGCGCTGTTCTTGCAGCATCCATCGCTACATTACCACCACCAACAACGACTACTTTCTTACCACGCGAAATCGGTGTCTCATAACCTTCTTTAAATGCTTT
This sequence comes from Lachnospiraceae bacterium, assembly GCA_045531055.1. Taxonomy (GTDB): domain Bacteria; phylum Bacillota; class Clostridia; order Lachnospirales; family Lachnospiraceae; genus Roseburia. The sequence goes on from JAZSDG010000005.1 coordinate 776, forward strand.
CATTAAGTTATTTCTGGTTAGGAATTCATTCGCTGAAAACACGCCATTAGCCTGTTCTCCCGGAATACCCATAAATCTTGGAAGACCGGCACCGGAACCAATAAATACAGCTTCAAAACCTTCTTGCTCCATTAATTCATCAATGGTACAAGATTTACCAATTACCACATTTGTTTCAATTTTAACACCTAAAGATTTTACATTCTCAACTTCTGCAGCAACTACCTTATCTTTCGGAAGACGGAATTCCGGAATTCCATAACTCAATACTCCGCCGGCAGAATGCAATGCTTCAAAAATGGTCACTTCATATCCTAATTTTGCAAGATCCCCTGCACAAGTAAGTCCCGCTGGTCCTGAACCAATAACTGCTACTTTGTGTCCGTTCATCTTTTCAGCTTTTTTCGGTTTGATGCCATGTTCTCTTGCCCAATCAGCTACAAAACGCTCCAATTTACCGATTGCAACCGGATCTCCCTTAAAGCCGCGAATACACTTTCCTTCACATTGGCTTTCCTGCGGGCATACACGTCCACAAACTGCAGGAAGTGCTGATGATTCTGAAATAATCTGATAAGCAGCCTCAAAATTACGTTCTTTTACCTGCTCAATAAATGCCGGAATATTAATAGATACCGGACATCCTTTCATACACATTGCATTTTTACAATTTAAACAACGAGAAGCCTCAGCAACTGCCTCTTCTTCATTATATCCATAACATACTTCTTCAAAATTCGTAGCACGAACTTGCGGCTCCTGCTCACGAACAGGTACTCTTACTAATACATCCATTATTCGTCACCTCCGCAATGACCACATCCACCATGATGAGTATCACCTTCTTCAAATGCAAGCTTTGCTCTACCCTCTGCGGTCTTATATTGTTGTTGTCTCTTCATTGCCTGATCAAAATCCACAAGATGTCCATCAAATTCCGGACCATCTACACATGCAAATTTCACTTCACCACCAACCATAAGACGACATGCTCCACACATTCCTGTACCATCAACCATAATCGGATTCATTGAAACAATGGTTGGAATCTCTAACTTCTTGGTTAAAAGACAAACAAATTTCATCATAATCATTGGACCAATTGCAACACAAACATCATAATGTTTGCCTTCACTTACCAATGCTTCTAACTGTTGACATCCATTACCATGGAATCCATATGTACCATCATCCGTTGTTACATACACATTGTCTGCAACAGCTTTCATTTCATCAATATAAAACAGCAAATCTTTTGTACGAGAACCCATGATAACATCAACGTTTACTCCATGCTCATGTAACCATTTCACCTGTGGATAAACCGGAGCGGTTCCAAGTCCACCTGCAATAAATACAATTTTCTTTTGCTTGGTCTCTTCTAAATTTTCTTCCATACAAAGTTCAGATGCACATCCTAATGGACCAACAAAATCTTCTAATGCATCGCCAACTTCCAAATCCATCATACGCATTGTGCCCGCACCGATAGTTTGAACAACAATTGTAACCGTCTCCTGCTCTCTATTATAGTCACAAATAGTAAGCGGAATACGCTCTCCGATTTCATCAACTTTTGCAATGATAAACTGTCCCGGCAAACATTCCTTTGCCACACGTGGAGCTTTAATGTCCATTAGAACAATTTGATCAGCCAATTTTTCTTTTCGAACGATTGGATACATAACTTCCCTCCTGGTAATTTAATTTCTTTTTTACGTATTGTACACATCTTTTCTATAATAAATGAATTTCATTAAAATAGCAATGACTTTAGCTGATTTTTTGCTTTAACTCTTGTACTTCCGATTTTAATATCAACACGGTATTGGATAAATCGATTTGTTCCAAATCACTCAACAACTGCTTTCAGATTTGCGACATCCGTCTTTCGTTCTGCAACATCTGCTTTTACCTCCGACAGCTCAGCTTTCCTGTCATCTAATTTTGCTTCGCTGGATAACCTAAATGCCCGAATCTCCTTCATTAGCTCATTTGTGAACTTTTCTTCACCCATATTTGTGTCCTCTCTTTCTCTCTCCCTAAGAAACACACGTATATATGTTTGATAATTATAGCACGGACAAACTATTTTTTCTATTGTGCATTTTGCTAAAACAAAAAACAACGTTGTTTAAAATTCTACAACGTTGTTTCCTATTCTTACGTAAAATATACCAATTCGTCTTCCGGTTTTTCTGCCGGTTCCACAGTAATTGGATACAGTACCGGTCCTTTTCCTTTGTACTCTCTTGCAAATTCAATTCGAACCTCTGCAGTAATATTTATCCAAGAACGATGCATAAGTTCTTTTTCTTTATCATATTTGCATTTAAATCCTAAGAAAGTAATATCGTCTGCACAACAGGTCATAACAAAACGTCCTGATACAAACACGCCCTTTTTCAGCTTCTCCGGATTATATACTAACGCAAGAAACTTCACCTTTTTACGGTCATATTTCTTGTAGTTTTCCATCGCATCCATATACCAAATTGCATAATCTGCATCAGAAAGTTCAATAACATCCTGGTCTATATCAAATGGCAATTCTTCCGGACGTTCATCAACAGTTCCGTCCTTACGCTCATATACAACTTGTGCTTTGCGATTAATATTTTTAATCATGCGGCGTAAATGTCCACGATCTGTTTCATCATCTGTTCTGTTAAAAATAACAACATCTGCGGCAAAAATCTGTTCCTGCAACATTGCACGCATATTATTCAGATATAAATCAAATGTCGTGGAATCAACGGATGCAAGTGCTTGTACCACAACCCAGCCTTTTGGCATCTGACCTTCAAAAATTTTATCAAGCCCCCATGTTCCGTTAAATTCGACAAAAACAATCTCCGGCTTATATGTTTCGTTAATCTCACGCAATTTATCTGCAGTAAACGACTCTTCTTCATCAATCGTTACGAGTTCAAAATTAACTGTCTTTAACTTATCGACATCGTATTCGGATTCTCCGTCTTCGCACATGATGATAATTCCTTTTGCATCACCACCAAAATTATTTTCAAACAATGTTTCTTTAATCAATGTGGTTTTTCCGCTATCCATTAGACCGGTAAACAAATATACTGGAATTTCGTTTGCCATATTTACTCCTTCCTAACGCTTTCTATGCAATTCCGAAAAGTTCTTCTAACTCATGAGCATGAATGTCTGTTCCAATAACACAAAGTCTTCCTGTATAATCCGGTTCTCCTTCACGAATCTCATACTCTCCCGGAACCATATCAAAATAAATCCATGTTCCATCTGTTGCCTCTACCATTCCTTTTGCTCGCAGAATGTTTTCAGAATCTACAAAGCCTTTTAAAATTTCTTCAATTTTTTCTTTTTCAAATTTATGAGGAGTCTCTTTGCCCCAACTGGTAAATACATCATCTGCATGGTGATGGTGGTCATGGTCATGACATCCACATGTACAGTTTTCTCCATGTTCATGGTGATGCTCATGTGTTTCGTGTTCATGGTGATGACAACATTCATGTCCTTCCTCATGGTCATGATGGTGACAGCATTCATGGTCCTCGTCATGCTCATGATGATGTTCATGATGATGGTGCTCATGACATCCGCAGGTACAGTTTTCTCCGTGTTCATGGTGATGGTGCGCATGCTCTGCTTCTTCCATGAGATTCGTTTCCAAACGATCCTGACCCTCAATTGCGTTTAACATTTGTTTTCCGGAAATCGCATCCCACTCCGTTGTGATAATTGCAGCATTTGAATTTAATGCCTGAATTTGTTTCACACATGTCTCTAACTGTTCCGGTGATGCATTCTGTGTTCTGCTTAAAATAATAGTCGTTGCATATTCAATCTGATTATTAAAGAATTCTCCAAATGCCTTCATCTGCTTACTTGCTTTTAATGCATTAACAACCGTAACCAGACCATTTAATTTAATGTCATGTTCACTTTCCAAGTCTGTTACCGACTTCATTACATCGGATAACTTTCCAACACCTGACGGCTCAATTAAAATACGATCCGGATGATATTTTTCAATAACTTCCTTTAGATTCTTTCCAAAATCACCAACCAAAGAACAGCAGATACATCCAGAGTTCATCTCGGTAATTTCAATGCCGGCATCTTTTAAAAAGCCACCATCGATACCTACTTCTCCAAATTCATTCTCAATAAGAACAATCTGCTCCCCTTGAAATGCTTCTGCAATCATTTTCTTTATAAAAGTGGTCTTTCCAGCTCCTAAAAAGCCTGAAATAATGTCAATTTTTATCATAATTAATCGCTCCTTACTTATTTTCTTACTCACAATCCATTATTTTACTCTTATTTCTTTAAGATTGCAAACCTTTCATCATGCATATGATAGAGTTTTTCATAAATACCACCCTTTTCTAAAAGCTCTCTGTGGGTACCGGATTCTTCAATACCATTTTCTGTCAGTACTAAAATTTTCTCGGCATTTTGAATCGTTGTTAAGCGATGCGCAATTACAAAAGTGGTTCGATTTTTTGCAAGTTTTTCTAAAGAATCCTGTACTACTTTCTCGCTTTCATTATCAAGTGCAGAGGTTGCTTCATCAAAAATCAAAATCGGAGGATTTTTCAAAAATACGCGTGCAATCGAAAGTCTCTGCTTCTGTCCGCCGGACAATTTAATCCCTCGCTGTCCGATATCCGTATCGTATCCATCCGGAAAAGACATAATAAACTCGTGTGCATTCGCATTTTTTGCAGCCTCTACAACTTCTTCCATGCTTGCTCCCGGTTTTCCATATGCAATATTTTCAAATATTGTACCTGCAAACAAATAAACATCTTGCTGCACAATTCCGATTTGACTGCGCAAACTTTTTAATGTTACGTTACGAATATCCGTTCCATCAATGCAAATCTTTCCGGCTGTTACATCATAAAAACGCGGAATCAAAGAACAAAGTGTAGTTTTTCCCGCCCCGGAAGAACCAACAAGCGCCATATAGGTCCCTGCCGATACATCTAAATTTATATTATTTAATACACAATCCTGATTCTCTTTGTAGTGAAATGATACATTTTCAAATGTAATATTACCTTTTACATCGGAAAGTTCTACAGCACCCTTTGCATCTGCAATATCCGGCTCAATGTTCATAATCTCTTGAAATCGTTCAAATCCGGTATAACCGTTCTGAAACTGCTCTGTAAAATCAACCAAGGTACGAATCGGATCCGTAAATACACCAATATATAAAAGAAATGTAATTAGATCACTAATATTTACCTGTCCGTATGCAATCAAAATACTTCCGACAATAATAACATTCATCTGAATTAATGTCGTAAAGACTCCTACCCCAGCCTGAAAACTCCCCATGTAATGGTAGCTGTTTTTCTTAGCAGATAAAAAACCATCATTGCCCTGTCGAAACTTCCGATTTTCGATATCTTCATTTGCAAAGGATTTTACCACACGAATTCCGGACAAATTATCTTCAATTTGTGCATTAATCTCAGCGATTTTTATACGATTATTTCGAAATGCACGACGCATTTTCCGATTTAAAAGAAAAGCAAACAGAAAAAGAAACGGTAACACAATAAATGCTGCTAATGCCAACCATCCATTAATATTTAAAAGTATAATAAATGCACCAGTAATTTTCAGTACGGATAAAATAATATTCTCCGGCCCATGATGTAAAAGCTCGGTAATATCAAACAAATCGGAAGTAATTCGACTCATCAGTTGACCAACCTTCGCATCATCATAAAAGGAAAACGATAACTTCTGCATATGCCCAAAAACCTCGGCGCGCATATCATATTCCATTTTTGCACCCATCACATGTCCGTAATTCCCAATAAAAAAGCGGCTAAAGCAGTCTAATGCTAAAAGAACCACCAGAAAGAGAGCTATAAACACAATCCGTTTCAAAATTACATTTGCATCTTCATAAATTAATGTAGAAGTTACATACCGTACAATAAGCGGAATCATCAATGCAACCAATGCAGAAATTGTTGCAAATAACATGTCAGCCCAAAATATTTTTTGATATGGCTTGTAATATTGAATCATCTTCTTTAAATTTTTACGCATAACAATCCTCATCTTTCTTTTTGCCAAAACGATTCTAACAAGTTTTCCGGTACTTGTCAAAACACCTTATGCGATTTATCATATACTTATATTTTAATGTCAAATGGAGGAAACATACATGAGTGTACAAAAAGAATATTTTCAAGTGCTGGCTGATACGATTATCAAGAATTTAAGCAAGCGACAGATAGAAGCTTCCTATTGCGCCACCATAACCGAGGCAAAAGAAAAAGCATTATCCTATCTAACTCCAAATTGTCATGTTTCGTTCGGAGGTTCCATGACATTAGAAGAAAGCGGCATTCTTGCTGCACTTCGCGAAAGAAATGATATTCAACTCATTGACCGCGCAACTGCAAAAGGACCTGAAGAAACACAACAGATTTTTCGCGATGCATTATCCAGCGACTTCTATTACATGAGTACAAATGCAATTACTCTGGATGGTGAACTTATCAATATTGATGGTAACGGAAATCGTGTTGCTGCACTAATCTATGGCCCTAAAAATGTAATTATTATTGCCGGATTAAATAAAGTTGCAACAAATGAAACCGATGCCTTAAATCGAATTCATAATGTTGCAACTCCACAAAACTGTATTCGTTTACACAAAAACACACCTTGCGCACAAACAGGAGCATGTGCAGACTGTCTTTCCCCGGATTGTATCTGCAATCAGGTGGTTATTACCCGTCGAAGCGGAATTCCGGGACGAATTAAAGTCATTCTTGTTGGGGAAAATTTGGGATATTAATAGCAATCATTAAAACAGGGGCTGATACTTACCACATCAGCCCCTAAAAAACTATTGTCCAAAAGAAATTCCCAAATTTCTTGCTGTTTTTATTAATTCATCATCCATCGTAACAGTTCTTATATTGCTTACTGCGGTATTTCCAGAAGCTGCTCCAATTTCCTTATTCGCTCCAACTACATCTTCCAGTGAAACATACCCTAATTCTCCATCTCTGTATGTGACTAATACATTAAAAATCCCATCCATTGCAAGCTCCATAGCTTTTGTTCCATATTTGCATGAAAGAACTCTATCATAAGCAGTTGGCGTTCCTCCTCTTTGGACATATCCAAGAACAGTACATCTTGAAACTAAACCGGTTAATCTTTCTAAGTCATCCGCTACTTTATCGCCAATTCCACCCAATCGAATATTATCCAGTCCTTTACCGTCATCTAATTGTTTCTTGACAATAATATCTCCATCTTTAGGCTTCGCCCCCTCAGATACAACTACAATGCTGAAGCTTTTCCCTTGTTCTTTTCTTTCATTTATCTTATCTGCAACTTTTTGAATGTCATAAGGGATTTCCGGAATTAATGCTACATCTGCCCCTCCGGCAATTGCTGATTCCAAAGCAATCCAACCTGCATATCTTCCCATAACTTCCAGAACCAATACTCTATGATGAGATTCTGCTGTAGTATGAAGTCTGTCTAACGCCTCTGTTGCTACAGAAACAGCTGTATTATATCCAAATGTTATATCCGTATGTGCCACATCATTATCTATCGTTTTCGGAACACCAATGACATTTACTCCTCTTAGTGAAAAATCTCTTCCAGATTTTTGTGTTCCGTCTCCGCCTAATGTAAATAAGCAATCAAATCCTGCTTCTTTTAAATTGTCAATACATTTTTGTGACATATCTTTATATGCCACTTGTCCATTTTCTTCCACTTTCAAATTAAACACATTGGTGCTATTTGATGTACCAATAATTGTTCCACCTTTATGTAAAAGTCCGGATGCATTTGTACTGGAATCTAATCTCACATAATTATTATCCAATAAACCTCTGTATCCTTCTATATATCCATAACATTCAATCCCGTTATTTTCTGCTGTTTTAACAATGGCTCTAATTACTGCATTTAAGCCTGGTGCATCTCCACCATTTGTAAGTATCGCTACTTTCTTTACCATAATAATTTTCTCCTTTTTTGGGAACGATGCATCATTTTTGACGAATCGCTCAAGTTCTACATTTTTTTCGCAATTTTACCCATATTCCTGTTATAACAAAATATGGCCGTTCACGCAACTATTTTTTGCTAATCATGCAATTTTTTAAACTATATTGTATATATTAATTATAAAAAACAAGTATATGATTTTGCCAATATGCACGCATCATATACTTGTTTTGGATACCGCAACATTCTCGTGTGAAAGATATTATTTTATTCAACTATAAACACAGCTTAAAAATATTTTCAATATCATTTTGTGTCAATGGCTTAAATCCCGGTATTACTCCACCGCCACAAGCTTTTTTTGCCATTACTGCAAAGTCTTCTTTACGAATACCCACCTTCGTAAAAGTATCCGACAACTGAAGCGTCTCAAACAAAAACTGCGATAACAGCTCAATACTTTTCTTTGCTATTTCCATTGGTTCAAAAGAAGCATCAATTCCAAAAACATTCGTACCAAACTGTACATATTTAGAAACTGTTGTCTCATCTAAACAATATTCTAACCAACGCGGAGTTAAAATTGCAAGACCCAATCCATGCGTTATATCATAGATTGCAGAAAGTTCGTGCTCCATCGGATGACAGCTCCATGCATGTTGCTTTCCACCTGTAATAAATCCGTTAATAGCCCAAGAAGATGTCCACATCAAATTAGCACGTGCTTCATAATTGGTTGGATCTTTCATTGCAATTGGTGTGTATTTTATAATTGTTTTCATCATGCCTTCCATAAAACAATCAAGCATGTATAAATCCTGCTCCATCGTAAAATAAACTTCCAAAATATGATTTAACATATCTGCAGAACCACACGCAGTCTGATATGGATTTACACTATAAGTCACGGTTGGATCCAAAAAGGAAGCTTTTGGCAAAAGGACCGGCTCCATACGACCGATTTTATCTTTTGTCTCTAAATTACTAATTACACCTCCGCAGTCCATTTCGGAACCTGTCGCCGACAATGTTAAAATGGTTACAATCGGTAACGCTTTTTCCACCGGAGCCCACTTTGAAAAGAAGTCCCATGGATCATGTTCTACGCACGCACCGGCAGCCATCCATTTGGTAGCATCCAATGTCGAACCGCCACCAACGGCCAATAACACATCGATTGCTTTCTCCTTACAGATTTCTGCACCTTGGCGTACAGAGTCAATACGAGGATTTGGTGCAATACCGGAAAGTTCAAATACCTCTAGCCCTACTTTTTGAAGTTCCTCCATAATCGCATCATAAAGACCCGATTTTTTTATAGAACCTCCTCCATACGTCAACAGTACACGTTTTCCGTATTTGGATACTTCATCCCCTAAATGTCCCAACTGATTTTCACCGAAATATACCTTAACCGGTATATCATAAATAAAATTATTCATATTTTTACTCTCCCCTCTCCAATAAATAAAAATAGATTGCGCATCCTTCGCGGAGCGTTTTTATATAATAAGAAAAACTCGAAGAGAATTTTCTTATTATATAAAAAAGACTACCGCATAAGCGATAGTCTTTTTGCATACATTAATTGTACTTTCTTTTTCTAGCTGCTTCAGATTTTTTCTTACGCTTAACGCTTGGTTTCTCGTAATGTTCTCTTTTACGAATTTCCTGCTGGATACCAGCTTTTGCGCAGTTTCTCTTAAATCTGCGTAAAGCGCTATCTAAAGTCTCGTTCTCTTTTACTATTACACTAGACATTATCTCACACCTAACCTCCCTCCAGTTGCATATTGTGCATCAACTGTAAGGTAATCTTAATTGCACTATCGATTATTTTATCAAAATATCTTGATTTGTCAATAGGTTTTAAAGATTTTTTCACTTATACACGAGAAATCATATAGGTGCGTAACGCATCCTCAACCAAACGATTTAAAGAAATCTGTTTAGAAATAGCACAAACTGCAATCTGTTTGTGTAATTCCGGAGATATACGGATGTTAAAACTTCCCTTGTAAACCTTTTCAGGTTTTACGTTCTGTTTCTCACATAGTTCCAGATAATCTTCTACCGCCTGATGAAAATTTTCTACCAGCTGCTTTGCCGATGTTCCTTCATAAGAAATCAAACCTCGAATACCTATTACTTTACCAAAGAAAACACAATCTTCTTCCGAAAATTCGACCGTCCCCAAATATCCTTTATATTCCATTGTGTTTTTCATATCAGCCCCTCCTGTTCCAATAAAGTTAATAATTGTTTAACCTGATATTCCAGTAATTCCTTTCTGGAATGTGGTTTATGTCACATAATTGGTGCGTACTTTTTGCTAATGAAAACAACTCTCGATCCACTTGTTTTTCCTTTATTTGAACATTCATAATCAAAAAAGCTTAGTAATAATTCTAATTCTTTAAAAGTAAAATCCTTAGGTTTTGTTTTCAATTGTTTTATTAACTTATCCTTTTTCCCCATTCGCTCCTTCTTTCTTACAGTATAATATTCTTATATTTAATGTCTTCTATCTAATTTTATATTCTTGGAATTTATACAGAGAAACTCTGTCTTAGAAAAGATATTAGAAACTTATAGAAGAATGGCGGGAATTCCCGCCATTCCATTTTATTACTGTAACATTCCTTCCAATGCAACTTTTGCTTCATTAACTGCATCCGGAATTCCTGCCGGATTCTTACCTCCGGCCTGTGCCATATTTGGACGTCCACCGCCGCCACCGCCAACTTTTGCAGCAATCGCTTTGATTAAGTTGCCCGCATGGGCACCTTTGCCCATTGCACCATCAGTTGCCATTGCGATAAGATTTACTTTTCCATCGCATGAAGATGCAAGTACAACAACGCCTTCACCCAGCTTCTCTTTTAATTGATCTCCTAAATCACGAAGACCATTCATATCAACACCATCGACACTGGTTGCAATTAATTTTACATCTTTGATTGTAACAACCTGATCCATAACATCGCCAAGTGCATCTTTTGCAGCTTTACTCTTTAAGGATTCATTTTCACTGGCAAGAGCTTTCATCTCAGCCATCACATGTTCTAAGCGCTCAATTAAATTTGCAGGAGTGGCTTTTACCACCTTAGCTGCAGTATTTAATTTCTCTTCCAATTCTTTGTAATATGCAAACACATTGCTACCAGTTAATGCTTCAATACGACGAACTCCGGCAGCCACACCGCTTTCCGATACAATCTTAAATGCAGTTATCTCTGCAGTATTTCCAACGTGTGTACCACCACAAAGTTCTTTGGAGAAGTCACTCATGCTAACAACACGAACCGAATCACCGTATTTCTCACCGAACAATGCCATTGCACCGGAATTCTTTGCTTCATCCACAGTCATTACTTCTGTTACAACCGGAATGCTTTCTGCAATTTTCTCATTAACCATTGCTTCTACCTTTGCAAGTTCTTCCGCTGTCATCGCAGAGAAATGAGAAAAATCGAATCGTGTTCTTTCTCCATCCTGATAAGAACCTGCCTGTTCCACATGACTTCCCAACACTTCACGAAGTGCTTTCTGAAGCAAGTGCGTTGCGGAGTGATTACGACATGTCTTTGCACGTAACTCTTTATCTACAACAAGTTCTACTTCTTCTCCTGATGAAATCATACCGGACACCATCTGACCAATATGACCAACTTTTCCACCAAGTAATTTCACAGTATCTACAACTTCAAAAGTTCCATTAGCAGTACGAATAATACCTTTATCCCCCTGCTGTCCTCCCATGGTAGCATAAAATGGAGTTTCTGCAACAATAATTGTTCCATTCTCACCTTCTGACAATGCATCTACAATTTCTGTCTCCGTGGTAAGAACCGATACTTTCGATGTATGTGTTAAAGAATCATAGCCAACGAACTCTGATGTAATAGACGGATCAATCTGTTCATATACGGTTGCATCTGCTCCCATGTAGTTTGTTACTTTACGAGCATTACGGGCTTTTGTTCTCTGTTCCTCCATAGCAGCTTTAAAACCTGCTTCATCATAAGTAAATCCCTGCTCCTCTAAAATCTCAGCCGTTAAATCCACAGGGAATCCATACGTATCATACAACTTAAACGTATTTGCTCCGGACAAAACAGTACTTCCATCTGCTTTGGTCTCTTCCATCATGGTGTTTAAAATCGCAAGTCCCTGGTCAATTGTCTTATTAAACTTCTCTTCTTCCTGCGTTAGAACTTTAAATATAAAAGCTTTCTTATCCTCTAACTCCTGATATCCGTCTTTGCTTTCATGAATAACGGTTTCAGAAAGTTTTGCAAGAAATGTTCCATGGATACCAAGCATTCTTCCATGACGTGCAGCACGACGAATCAAACGACGAAGCACATATCCTCGTCCTTCATTTGACGGCATAACACCATCTGATACAAGAAATGTAGAAGAACGAATATGGTCGGTAATTAAACGAATAGAAATATCATCTTTTTCATTTACCTGATAAGCTTTACCTGATATCTCGCATACTTTGTCACGGATGGCTTTCATCGTATCAATATCAAATACAGAATTCACATCCTGCATAACAACTGCAAGACGCTCTAAGCCCATTCCGGTATCGATATTCTTCTGTGAAAGTTCTTCATAATTACCTTTTCCATCACCTTCAAACTGGGTGAATACATTATTCCAAACTTCCATAAAACGATCGCAGTCACAACCAACCTTACAATCCGGTTTACCACAACCATATTTTTCTCCACGATCATAATAGATTTCAGAACATGGTCCACAAGGTCCTGCACCATGTTCCCAGAAATTATCACATTCTCCTGTTTCCGGATCACGATAGAAACGGGTGATACGCTCCGGTGCTACACCTACTTTTTTATTCCAGATTTCAAATGCTTCGTCATCTTCTCCATAAATAGAAGGATAAAGACGGCCTTCTTCTAATCCGAGATTTTTCGTCAAGAATTCCCATGACCATTCAATAGCTTCCTCTTTAAAGTAATCACCAAATGAAAAATTCCCAAGCATCTCAAAAAAGGTAAGATGACGTGCAGTCTTACCAACATTCTCTATATCTCCGGTACGAACACATTTCTGACAGGTAGTTACACGATTACGCGGTGGTATTTCCTGTCCTGTAAAATATGGCTTAAGCGGTGCCATACCTGCATTAATTAATAACAAACTATTATCATTCTGTGGTACCAAAGAAAAGCTTTTCATCGCAAGATGATCCTTGCTCTCAAAAAACTCCAAATACATGCGGCGAAGTTCATTCACGCCATAACTCTTTTTCATAACTAAATGCCTCCAAAAACTATTGTTTTTCTTCTAATTCTGCAACTGCTGCCTTTGCATTTTTATTCTTGCGAAGTTTAATTCCAAGAAAAATCCCCACTCCGCCAATTGCAGCAATTACAACTAAAATCAACAGATACTGTGCTAAACATAACAAAAAATCTGTCATACCATTTTCCTCCCAATCCTGTCTATAAACTTTAAATATTATATACGAATTTTATTGCAAATTCAACATCTAGTACATTTTCTAATTTTCTCCAAATGCAAAAACCTGATTTTCGCGTTCTATATCTATAATACGACTTGCCATTTCCTTATTGGAAATTCTCTTTTTATACTCTGCAATTCCCGAATAATCCTGCCACATGTGCATTGGAAACACATATTCTGCATCCGTATTCTGAAGAAAAAAATCAAAACCATCAAATTGATGCTTCTGTAAGCGTGGATCCATCGGTACAAATGCCAAGTTTATTGGACAATTGGAAAGCTGTTTTATCTGATGACGATAATTGCGTCGCATATTACCATTCATCAATTCTCCTACCCCGGTCCACTGCCAATCATTCAAATCTCCGGCATGATAAAAAGATACACCATTGCACGAAACATAAAATGCCACTCCGACATCTGTTGAGCGAAGTGTTTGTATCTTAAGGTCATCGAGTTCATATTGATGATCCGGTGAAACAAACAACACTTTCTTGCGTACGTTTGGATTTATTTCATGTTTCGATAAAAAATTAGGACTGATTCGAATATCTTTTGATAAAATATATCTTATATTAGGATACTGCTTGTCCCATCGTAAAATATCCATATCAAAATGATCCTTATGTGTATGACTGGCAAACATATAAATCTTGGTATCCTTGTCATACGTTGGAAGCTTTCCCGAAAACGAATACCCTTTTACATCTTTTCCATTAAAATAATCAAAAATGAGAACTTTATCATCCACTTCCACCAAAAAACAACTATGATGTATGAATATAACCTGCATATTCTCTCTTCCTCTTTCCTATTCCAAAATCAGATGACCAATTCCCTCAATAGCCGCACTGACTAATTTTTTAAATTTCGGCGCAACTGCATCCGCAGTCTCCTGTACTTCTTTATGGGATAATGGAATTGGTGAAATACCGGATGCCATATTGGAAATGCATGAAATCCCAACAATTCGCATTCCCATATGTTTTGCTGCAATCGCTTCGCATGCCGTGCTCATTCCGACTGCATCCGCGCCAAGCGTCCTACTCATGGAAACCTCTTGTGGTGTCTCATATTGCGGTCCGGTATATTGAATATAAGTTCCCTCCTGAAGAGAAATATCCAAATCAAGTGCAGCTTTTCGAATAACATTGGAAAGTTGCTTATCATACATCTCACTCATATCCGGAAAACGTGCCCCGAGTTCATCGATATTTGGTCCCAGTAATGGAGATGGTACAAAACTTGCAATTTGTCCTGTAATCAGCATCAAATCGCCTGCTTTCATTCCTTGCTTAATTCCACCTGCTGCATTCGTAAGGAAAAGAACCTTTGCCCCCATCATCTTCATCAAACGAATCGGAAGTACCACATCGCTCATCGGATATCCTTCATAATAATGGACACGCCCCTGCATACATACTACCGGAACCTGATTCACATATCCAAATATAAATCTCCCCTTATGTCCCGGAACCGTAGATACCGGAAACCCATCAATATCATGATAATCAAGCGTACTTACAACCTCTATCCCTTGTGCATAGTCACCAAGACCGGAACCAAGGACTAGGGCAACATCCGGAACAAAATCAATTCTCGCACGAACACTTTCATAACATTTTTTTAATTTCTCATAAATCTCATTCATTGTAAATACCCCCATAATAAATTAGATTGCGCTCCGCGCAATCTCCGCGCGCAAGCGGTGCCGTTTACGGCTAATTTCCCTACCGCGAGCTGCGCATCCTTAGCGGAGTGTGCTTTATTATGTGATAGGAAATTGAGAAATTTACTATCACATAATAAAGCAGATGAAAATATCTTCATCTGCTTATTATATCAGTTTTTATATGATAATACAAATCATTCCACCATTACTATCATTTACTATTTTTTGCATGGTATCCTGCAATTTCATCTGGCATTCATCATCCATCTGTTCGATTTTATTACGGATACCATCCTCCATCAACTCTCCAATGGACTTTCCAAAAATATTTGTGGTCCAAATACCTTCCTTGCTTTCTTCCCCTTCTTTTATATATTCAATCAGATCTTCCGCTTGCTCCTTATTACCGACAATCGGTGCAATTTCTGTTTCGATATTTGCTTTAATCATATGAATGGATGGCGAAACAGCTTTCATTTTTACTCCATATTTGCTGCCATGCTGGATTAATAAAGGATCTTCCATCGTAATATCTGATAATCCCGGCATAACAACTCCATATCCTTTTTGCTGTACCGCCTCCATAGCCTCCTGTACTTTTTCATACTCTGCCTTTTTGGATGCTAAATCACGAATCATTGCTATCATTTGATATTCCCCTGATATTGGAATACCGGTCATTTCACTGATATTTTCATAATAATACTTATCTTCCACATCCATTCGAAAACAAACACATCCATCCGAAAGATTTATTTTTTCCGGTGTAATTGCTTTTATAAAATTCTCTTCCCCATCTTCTTTTAACTCATTCGCTTTTCTGCCATTATTATAGACATCATGCATTTTATTCATTTGATTTAATAAATCCGATGCATAACTAATCAGATATTTTTTAATTCGGTGCTCAGAAGGTAACATTTCTGTCCACTTTGGGATAAAAAAATCTATCCGTGTAACCGGAAATTCAAACAAAACTGTTTCTAAAATATGGAAAACATCATCCTTACGCATCTGCTTGCAATTGACCGGTATAACCGGTACACGATATTCCTGCTCCATGGATTCTTTTAATTTTTGTGTCTCATCACTATATGGTTTCATACAGTTTAGAACAATCACAAAGGGTTTCTTCATCTGATTAATTTCCTCAATTGTAGTCTTTTCCGCATCTATGTAATTTTCACGCGGGATTTCACCAATGGAACCATCCGTTGTCACTACAATCCCTATTGTTGCATGATCACGAATAACTTTTTGTGTCCCAATTTTTGCAGCGTCGACGAATGGAATCTCTTCTTCCATCCATGGTGTTTTTACCATGCGGTTTCCGCTTTCTTCCATGTGCCCATTCGCACCATCTACCATAAATCCGACACAATCGATTAACCTGACTCGAATTTCGCTTTCATCCGTCAGGGTAAGAGTTGCTGCCTCTTGCGGAATAAATTTAGGTTCCGTAGTCATAATTGTTTTTCCTTGTGCAGATTGGGGAAGTTCATCAATTGCCCGTTCTTTTTGATTTTCATCTTCCATATGAGGAAGCACACACACGTCCATAAATTGTTTAATAAATGTTGATTTTCCCGTTCGTACCGGACCAACAACGCCAATGTAAATTTCTCCGTTTGTCCGCCCTTGAATATCTTTATACAGATGAAAATCTTTATTTATCCTATTATCCATAAAAAATTCCCCTTTACTCATATATTTTCATATATATGGGTAAGGAGAATCAAATATGCCTACTTCTTTTTATTTACTCGGCCATACATTACCATATACTTGTATAACTTGCGTGCAACCCTTTTATTTACCTGTTCATCTGTCGCTCGCCATCGCCAATTTTTACCCAAAGTGGAGGGGGTATTAATTCTTGCTTGCGAGCCGAGCCCTAACAAATCCTGAAATGTAACAATTGTCAAATCTGCAACCGAGGCCCAAGCGCCACGCATCATCCCCCAATTGTAACCTTCTGATTTGGTTAAATTTAGATATTCTTTTGCAAATGAAATCGACTGTTTTGGGGCATTTTGCATCCAACCCATAATTGTATCATTATCATGAGTTCCTGTGTATACAACACAGTGTTTCGGATAATTATGAGGCAAATAATCACTTCCTTCTCTTGAATCAAATGCAAATTGAATTACTTTCATTCCCGGGAACCCCGAATCATGCAATAATTTATGTACAGAAGATGTTAAAAAGCCAAGATCCTCGGCGATTATCGGAATTTTCCCCAGTTTCTCTTCTATTGCACAAAATAGTTTCATTCCCGGTCCCTTTTTCCATTTTCCATTTCGTGCAGTATCATCTGACGCTGGAATAGCATAATAAGAATCAAAACCTCGAAAATGATCCATTCGAATCACATCATATATATCAGCCATTGCCTGAATACGCCTAATCCACCATGAATAATTATCTTTTTTCATAACATCCCACCGAAACAAAGGATTCCCCCAAAGTTGTCCTTCTTCAGAAAACGCATCCGGCGGACAACCAGCCACTTCGATTGGATTTAATTGTTTATCTAGATAAAACAACTTTGGATTAGCCCATACATCTGCACTATCTCTCGCAACATAAATCGGAACATCGCCAATAATTTTAATTCCGTTCTTTTTGGCATATGATTTCAATTCGTACCATTGTTTAAAAAATAAATACTGCAACATACGATAAAATTCTATATCGGATGCATAGGTCTTTTTTGCCTGTGCAAGTGCGACCGATTTTCTTTTCTTTAAATTTTCATCCCATTCAAACCATGCTGCACCATTATGTGCATCTTTCAGTGCCATAAAAAGCGCAAAGTCCTCTAACCATACTGCCTCTTTTTTACAAAAAAAATCATAATCCTTTGGAATATTTTCTTTGAAACGTGCAAATGCTTTTCTGAGAAGCAAATATCTGGACTGATACAAAATACTATAATCAATATCCGTCACACATTTCCCCCAATCGAACGATTCGCACTCATTTTGTAGCAATAATTTATCATTACACAGATACTCTAAATCAATAAAAAATGGATTCCCTGCAAAACAGGAAAAAGATTGATAAGGTGAATCGCCGTAACTTGTCGGACAAATTGGAAGTATCTGCCAGTATTTCTGCCCGGATTCTACAAGGAAATCTATAAATTTTTTTGCTGATTTCCCCATTGTCCCAATCCCATATAGTGATGGCAATGAAAATATCGGCATGAGAACTCCACTTGCTCGCATCTTTTTTTCCTCCAAAGAACAAATTATTTCTTATACATCATATCATTTTTTTTAGTTCATTTCAAACGTTTCAATTCCTCTGTCCCTTGTAAAATCAAGCTTATAATGCTACTATATAAAACAAGAAAAACAGGTGAGGTACCAGCATATGAACGCGGTAGTGAAACATAAAATAGAACACAACTTAAAAAGAGCTCTAACCTCTGTAAAATGGGTGGTTTTTGCGATTATCGTCGGCGTTATTGTCGGTCTTTGCAGCACTGGATTTTATTTTGGGATGTCATTTGTCACAATCCTTTACGAACAAAATTCTTGGCTGATATTCTTACTTCCAATCGGTGGATTTGCTATTGTTGCTTTGTATCAATTACTGCATAATGAAAATGACACTGGAACGAATCTTGTAATTTCCGCCATTCATTCTGATGAAAAGTTACCATTCCGAATGGCTCCGCTTATTTTTATCTCTACATTGATTACTCATTTATTCGGTGGCTCTTCCGGTCGTGAAGGTGCTGCTCTTCAAATCGGCGGCAGCATTGGAAATTCCATTGGCAGATGTTTTCGATTCGACAATAAGGACAAGCATGTTATGATTATGTGCGGAATGAGTGCTGCTTTTTCTACACTGTTTGGCACCCCGATGTCCGCAGCCATTTTCTCCATGGAAATGGTCAGTGTTGGGGTCATGTATTACACTGCATTAGTTCCTTGTGTACTAAGTTCTCTGATAGCACACGGAATTGCATACCTATTTGGTGTCTCCGGAGAATTTTTTCCACTGAAAGATATTCCATCTTTTGGTGTTATTCCTGCAATCAAAATTTCTTTTCTTGCTGCTTTATGTGCACTTATTAGCATTCTTTTTTGTATTATCTTGCATCAAACAGAATCGCTTTACAAAAAATGTTTAACGAATCCGTATATCCGCATTGCAATTGGTGGTTGTCTGGTGATTATCATGACTATACTTGTTGGAAACTGTACTTATAACGGAACCGGTATGCACATTATTGAACAATGTATTGAAGGAAATGTTCGTCCGGAAATGTTTCTACTCAAAATGATTTTCACAGCACTTACCCTTGGTGCCGGTTATAAGGGTGGCGAAATCGTTCCATCCTTCTTTGTTGGTGCAACCTTTGGTTGTCTTTTCGGCAACTTGCTTGGATTCTCCCCAATGCTTTGTGCCGCAGTTGGTATGACATCTGTATTTTGCGGTGTTACCAACTGCCCTATTACTTCACTTTTAATCAGTTTTGAATTATTTGGATATGATGGCATGCCATATTTCCTTCTGGCTATTGCATTCAGTTACATGCTTTCCGGATATTTCGGTCTTTATCACGCACAAAAAATTCTATATTCCAAATACAAAACCAATTATATTAACAAATCAACTTTATAACACAAAGAGGACTGACCATAACGGTCAGTCCATTTCTTTATTTCTATTAAGTGCTGCTTTTACGTCCGCTAAAAATGCTTCTACATTTTCTTCTTTTGTTGCCCATGAAGTGCATATTCGCCGAATCCCATGACTATGATCATATCGGCCAAAATCTTCCAGCATATAGCTTTTTTTCAATTGGTCAATCACACCATCCGGCAAAATCGCAAAAAGCTGATTGGTAGGAGAATCTACTGAAAAAGCAACTCCATATTCTGTAAGTGCATGATGAATTCTATCTGCCATTGTAATAGCATGCTTAGAAAGCTTTTCATACAGACCATTTTCAAATAATGTTTCAAATTGAATTCCAAGAACTCTTCCTTTGGCTAACATTCCACCATGTTGCTTAATATTATAACGAAAATCCTGTTTTAAACTATTATTGCTAATCACAACAGCCTCACCAAACAATGCCCCCACTTTCGTTCCACCAATATAAAACACATCGGTATACTCTGCAATATCAGATAGAGACAAATCATTTTCCCGACTGGCAAGACCATATCCTAAACGTGCACCGTCCATAAACAAATACATGCCAAATCGTTGACATACTTCATACAATTCCATCAATTCCTGCTTTTTATAAATCGTTCCAAGCTCGGTAGGATTTGATATATAGACAAGCTTCGGCTGCACCATATGCTCATCTCCTCCATCCTTAAAATGATTTCCTGCAAGTTCTTCCACCTGTTTTGCAGCAATCTTGCCATCTTTTGACGAAAGCGTTAAACATTTATGACCTGTGGCTTCCAATGCCCCTGTCTCATGTACATTAATATGACCACTTTCGGCACAAATTGCACCTTGATATGGCCGAAGAGCCGCATCAATTACTGTCACATTGGTCTGCGTTCCGCCTACCAGAAAATGGACATTTGCATCCGGTGCTTTACATTCTTTTCTGATAAGCTCTGCGGCATGACGGCAATGTTCATCCAATCCATATCCAACTGTCTGTGATAAATTGGTTTCTATTAACTTCTCTAAGATTAACGGATGACAACCTTCTGTATAATCGCAATTAAAATAAATCATCGTTTACTCCTCGAATAATGGTGTAGAAAAATAACGCTCTGCCGTATCCGGTAATACCGTTACAACAGTTTTTCCTTTTCCAAGTTTCCTGGCCAGCTTGATAGCCGCTGCCACATTGGTTCCACTGGAAATCCCACACATAATTCCTTCTTTTGATGCTAAATCCTTTGAAGTCTGTATTGCCTCATCATCCGAAATAATACAAATATCATTATAAATATCCTGGTTCAAAATATCCGGAATTAAACCATCTCCAATTCCCATCTGGATATGAGTTCCGATAGAGCCACCGGATAAAATTGCCGCATGTTCCGGCTCCACTGCCCATATCTCAATATCCGGATTCTTTGACTTTAACGTTTCTCCGATTCCGGTAATGGTGCCACCCGTACCAATTCCGGAACAAAAACCATGAATCGGTCCATCTACCTGATTTAAAATTTCAACACCGGTTTGTTCTCTTTGAATTTCCGGATTCGCTGGGTTCTCAAACTGCTGTGGAACAAATACACGCGAATCCTCTTTTTGCATGCGAAGCGCAATTTGCAAACATTCATCAATACATGCACCAATATTTCCGGCATCATGTACCAGAATCACTTCTGCACCATAGTGCTTTACTAATTTTCTACGCTCTTCACTAACAGAATCCGGCATAATAATTCTTGTCTTATATCCGCGTACCGCACCGACTAATGCAAGCCCAATTCCCTGATTTCCACTGGTTGGCTCAACAATAATGGTATTCTCATTGATAAGTCCCTTCTTTTCCGCCTCACGAACCATGTTATATGCAGTTCTCGTCTTTATAGAACCACCAACATTTAATCCTTCAAATTTCACCAAAATCTGCGCACCATCTTCCGGTGCTATATGAGAAAGACGAATCATTGGCGTATTTCCCATCGCCTCTAAAATATTATTGTAAATCATAACCTCTCCTATCTGTCTATTTTTTTCTTTTGTTGATGAGATACCACTCTTATATATAATGAACGTGGTATAAAACGACCAAAAAATGATGCAGCTTTCATAACGAATGTCGGAACAATAAGAACCTTATGTTTTTTCATTTGAGCTATAGCATAACTTACACACTCTTCTACTTTTATTCCTTTTAGGGTAAAGCTTGCTCCGGCAACATCATTAAATTCGGTATCTACCGGTCCAGGACAAAGACATCCGATATACACCGGACTTTTCTTCTGGCGTAACTCCTCTGCTACTGCCGAAGTCAAACTTGTCACATATGCTTTTGTAGCATAATACGTCGACATATACGGTCCTGCCGGCATAAGTCCTGCGGATGATGCAACATTTAAAATTGCACCACTTTTTTGTTTCTCCATCTTATTTAACATCCATTTGGTCAAACAATGCACTGCTTTTACATTTACATCAATCATATGCAGTTCATTCTCCAATTTTGTTTCCAAAAATGAACCACATGCACCAAAACCCGCATTATTTACAAAAATTGCTATACTTTTCTCTTTCATCTCCTGATAGAGTCGCAAACATTCGGACTCCCTTGATAAATCCGCTATAATAATGATGCACTCTGTATCCAAACTCTTGGCCAATTCCTTTAATCGTTCTTCTCTTCTTGCTACAAGAACAAGTGGATAACCTTCGCTTGCAAATCGCTTTGCAAATTCTGCCCCTATTCCGGAACTAGCTCCTGTAATTACAGCATATGCATTGTTCTTATTCATATGTAATATCTCCTCTATACTCTGCGATATATCATATACTACTTTATCGCATTTCTCAACACCTCTTATATATTTTCCAAGTGCCATTTCCTAACCAAGCAATACATCCAATATCATCATTACGGAAAAACCAACCGTAAATAAAACCATCCCTATATTTGATTTCGGCAACAATTCACGAATAACCACACCAATCATTGCACCTGCCGCAAAACCAAGAAAGCACGGCAACAACGGAACAATTAAGCTTGATAATAAAATTGTCAAAAATGCGGCAATCGGTTCTACTATCCCGGAAAAAACACCATACGCAAATGCTTTTTTCTTCCTCATTCCATGCGCATACAATGGCATAGAGACAATTGCACCTTCCGGAATATTTTGAATTGCAATCCCAACAGAAAGTGTAATTGCTGTTATTAGGGAAATGGATGAATCTGACAATAGACAACTGGCATACACAACACCTATCGCCATTCCTTCCGGTATATTATGCAGTATGACTGTAAAGACCATTAATTCACATTTCGGTGTTACATAATTCAAAAAAATCACAAAAAGAATTCCGATCCACAAACCTATTAACGTCGAAACAAATGAGATTTCCATTGCCGGAATCAATAGGCTCCAAATAGATGCTGCAAGCATCACTCCAGCCGCAATTCCCATTAGCCCCTCCTGAAAAAAAAGATTCTTCTTTGCATCCTTTTTCAAAAAAAATACACCGGCAGCACCAAGTGTCGTTCCGATAAATGGAAGAAAAATTCCTTCTAACATAAACCTCTGTCACTTTCAAAATCTCTCTTATATAATAAGCAATTTTTACACATGTGCTACTAAAAAAACTGTCACCAAAAGGTGACAGCCATATCTATCTAATATACTCTACTCAATAACTTTCCATTCTTTACATTTTGTAAGGAAATTGATCACCTCTGCCTTGGCAGTTGTTTCATCCACCTCATATTCTTCCAACATTCCTTTTACTATATCGTCTTCATCTTTCCCTTCTTCCAGACAGCAAAAGATATATTGTGCTGTCTCATTTAAGGTAATCATACCATTAAATTGTGCACTCATCTTCCCCATCGGAATTAAAATAACTTCTCCTGCAATTTCTCTTTTCATGTAATTATCCGTCAATTTCATGATAATTCCTCCTTCTCTAATTGGGCAATATATTGTTTTGTTGCCTCACATAAATAATCCGGCTTTTTTAAAAATTCACCGGTTTCTGCATATAACGCAGCCGCGCAAACATTACAAAAACGCTTCCCATAACAATTTGCACAGCCGGCATAAAGTCGTAACTGCTTAACCCAGTCTAAACACATCTTCCATGCTTTTGCAAAATCAACAGCCTCCCATGCTACTTCTTCCGGCATAAAAGCACATGGTTGCAGTTGCAATTTCCAATTAATCCAATAACTGCTTCTACCTGCGCGACATTCTACTTCCTGTGGTTCCCCCGGTTCTTGTGACTTATCCATAAAAGGATGTGCTAACTTTGCATATTTTACATAATTAACATAATTCTTACTATATTTCTTCTCACAGAACTGATAATACCCTTGGTGTGACTCAGATAGACGAACATCCATAATTTCTTCCTTCGATTTCATTCTTGAACGCGGAAAAATATAAGAATCCACCTTCATATAAACGCCCAAGTCATCTGCAATCTTACGCATAGCAGGATATTCTTTCTCATTCTCTTTGACTAATGTTCCGCTAAATTTCACAGAAACCCCTTTTTGCAGTAGCATCTTGACTGCATTCATAGTTTGGTCAAACCCTCGTTCATATCCACACAATTTGTGATAGGTCTCGTTCGATGCTCCGTATAACGTAATATTTAACTTTCTTGGTGGATTTTCTGCAAAAAATTCGACCCACTCTTCATCAATAAGCGTTCCATTGGTATTAACACTAACAATAATTCCCATCTTACGAAGCTTAATATAAATCTCCCGAAATTCCGGATGTAACAAAGGTTCTCCACCGGTTAACAAAACAAATAATGTTCCCTGCTCTACCGCTGACTTTGCAATTGCAATCCATTCTTTTGCAGATGCAAGGCCACCTTGTTCTTTCACACCAGGGGCATCTAACCTGGCATAACACATCTTACAATTCATATTGCATAATGGTGTCAATTCAAATGTTGCACTAAGTGGTACCTGCTTTTGAGTTGCATGGGCAACTAATGCCTCTTCGATTTCTAAATGACTCACTTACTCACCCCGTTTTCATCTCCAAACAGATACTGTTCTAATACATCGACTGCATCTTCTTCCATATTACAACAAAAATGTACAATCGGAACTTCCGCAATCAATGCTTCCATCAAATCCAATGACTTTTGATATGCATCCATATTCCAGCGATTCACTGTGATTTCCGGAATCAATTTATGAAACTTCGTTATGGTATCTTCTTGACCTACCACATTCGTTGAACTCTGTTCTAACTGCACGATTGCTTTAATTGGAACTACCGTATTCTCTGAAATATTAGAAGATCCACAAACCGGCCAACCATATGCCAAAAAACCATCTTGTCCTTTTTGCAATAACGCTCTGTCTCCATTAATAATACGACAATCTCGATACTTCTTCCATAACTCTGCCTGTGTGGTCTTTCCCGTTCCCGAAGGGGCAGAAAAAAGAATTCCATAGCCCTTGTATTCCACGAAAGAGCTATGGAGAATCAACGCATTATGTGCAAGCATTCTGCTTTCCAATGCCATAAACGAGAGTAAAAAACGATCCAGACAAATCAACTTATCCAGTGCCAAAATATACTCTACACAATATTCCTTCTCTCCGGTAGAAAAACACTTCATATATGGAATCCCACTATCATCCATACGCCGAACGTGAATCTCATCTTGTCCCGGACGGTATATCCACCATTGTCCCCATTGTAAACACTCTTCTTGCGTCGGTTCTTCGATTTGCTCCACCTCACATAGTGTATAGCAATAATCCGGTTCTGCTATTTCCTCTTGAACCACAAACGGCGCACTCTCCCATGCCACATCAAGTTCTTTTTTCGATAAAATCTGTATGTGGCACTCTCCCAATCTAAGGTTTAACTTATACATTTCTTCTCCTATAAAATGAAAGATAACAGAAAGTGTTCCCCAAAATAAACTAACATGTTACTAGGCCAATGGCCGAATCCAGCTCTTATGAGCCAAAATTTGTGCCATCATTGTCCCATTTCAACTGAACTTCGCTATGTGTGCAAGATGCATCCTTACCTAAAGCAATTGTCAAATTGTGACTTCCGATAGCAGTATTTGCCGGTGTAGAATCAATATAGTCTAACTGACTTTCTGAGATTCCTGCATCCAACAATTCCTGTCTTGATTTCTCCCACCACTGGTTCTTACCGGCATGAGACATATCATTGTAGTTACTGTCAAAATGAGTCGGACAATGAACAAGGTAGCAAGCTGCTACATTTTCATTTGGTACGAAATTTTGAGTATTTAATTCCGGTGATACAAATTCTTTCTTCATACGTCTTTTCCTCCCGTTAAAACTGGTTGATAAAGTTACATATGCAGGGGAACACTTTCTGTTATCTTCCATCCACCTGCTTTAATTCTTTTTGTTACCTGTAATAAAATTATAAACTCCAAAAATCTGTCTTCTTACCGGAAATAACAAACGCCAAACCGTAAATAGTATTCTCCAGTAAAAACGATTGCAATGTATTCTGCGCTTTCCTTTACAAACAATGTCCACCTGCGCTTTCACGCAATCTTTTGGAAAAGTTCCATCGACCCGACATTTACTGTCTCCCGCAGTTGTGTAGCCATCTTTGCTTATCTTTACAATGCGATGAAGTAAATAAATAGAATCCGGTGTATGCAATAATACAATATCGCCATTTTTCATCTTCTGAGGATTACATTTCTTCAAGAAAACTACATCTTTGCCTCCGCGAATCAATGGCCACATACTCATACCCGATACGGTAAAACTTGCCGGCAGTCCTTTGTCGAGAAGTTCTAACAACATCGGAAATAACTCATTCGCCGGAAGGTTCTTCAACAGTCTCATTGAATACCTCCTCATCACTTAATAGCAAGTTATTCAAAGCATATGGATTCTGATGTAGCCAGAATACAATTACATTGTCATCTTCATATGCCACCTGAAACTCATCCGGATAATAGCTCTGGTATGTCTGTGCCCATGTGTATGCCTTTGACATCACAACCGGACGTTGTTGCTGATAAACTCTGCTTCGCTGTGACTCATTCGAATCTAAGAACTTTTTATCTATATTCATTATAGCATATTCTTCAGAAATTTCACCTATAAATTCATTTCCCCATCCATCAATTTCATAATCTGCCACACCATAATTCAAAATTTTCTTTTCAATAATGAAAAAGACATCTTCTGTTGGAATTGTATATACATCGCCTTCGTTTGAATGATATTGCTCTGACAAAAAATCAATCCATTCTACATGAAAACCAATATAACGAACTACCGAAAGCTCGTTGGTGGTAGAAACTATGGTAAAATTATTTTTTCCATACTTATCCATGATTTTCATGCATGCACTCATTGCACTTTCTTGATTTACACAATAAAAATAACGATTTCTGGTCACATTATCCGTTAATATCAATAGCGCGCAACTTCCTGCAAGACATGCAACAATGCCAACATACTGGTGCAGAATTTTTGCAAATATTGCCACAATGCATTCCATTACAGAAAAGACCGTTATTGTAAACCAAACCAACAAAAAAACCTTAATACGGTTTGCATCCATAATTTCCGGCAAATCTAAAAACGGAAAACATACAAAAGCCAATAAAAGTAACATCGAAATTGCCGCTCCTGTGTGAAAACGAAAATAAAGTACATTTTCCTTTTTCCCCAAACGCCCAATCAGTCCAAATAATAATGCCAACATGGTAATTGACAGAATAATAATAACCGCATTTGGTTTATTCACACAGCTTTGTAGTCCTTGTGTAATTCCTGTGATTACTTTACTTACACCTGCATAAATCTTTTCTTGTAGTGTCAGCTCCGGCTCTTGGTCCACGATAACAATCGGGTCAATTTTATCAACTGTACCATCTTCATTCAACCAATACTCAACTACAATCTCTTCTGCCGATTCCTCCGCTTTGTCCTGCTTACTATCCTCCTGCATAATACTAAGAGCCCAATTCATTGACTGCTCAAAAGGATAGTCCATCACAAATCCAATCCCAAATGGAATACAGGCCAAAAGTATACCTGCAAACGCAGAACCTATTAATTTATGAATTAGTTTTTCTTTCCAAAGCACTTTTAAATATGCCAATCCGAATCCAATACATATCACTGCTGCAATAATAGCCGCATAGAAATGCGCGGACATGGTATAACATATACTTAACAAAAATAAAACAAAATGTATTCGTTTCTTCTCATTTAACAAATTCAGCCACGCTATTACAAGAGCCGGTATCCCAATCATTCCAAACTCCATTGGAATTGTAAATTGAAAACGACTATATGCTACAGCTGCAAATAAACCGTTCATATAAAAAAATACACATGCCAGAACTGCTGTAAAACTTCGCTTTTGTACTTTTTTCATCAAAACGAATACTGCAAACAAATTCATCAGTACAATCATCGGAGAATAATTTAGTACCACATGAATTTCTGCCACTGGTGTCAGCACACATAATAATGCCAGAATGTTATGCATACTGTGCGGATACATACCTGCCGGGAAAATATTATTGTTACGCAATGATTGAATCCAATAGAGATGAACCTCTTCATCCGGCGCAGCATATGCATAATGAGTAAACTTGTAAGTGCCAAAATATACTACAAGAAATAACAATACCAGAAAAAAACAAAACCATTCCATCTTGTGTGTTTTTGTGTATTTTTTCAAAAAACACTTAATGGAATTAGAAATGCGAATTCGTGTATGACGAATCATCAATCGTAAGCCATATTTACCTTCCAGTAAATCTGAAAATGGCTGCTCGATATGTTCTCGAAATTCAAGAATTTTCTTTCTATCAATCCATATACGAATTCCAAATGGAATCGCGAAATATCCAATTAGAATTGTCCATGTATAATATATGCGAAATAATCCCAAAATGTACGAAAGAGCTGAGCAATAAAGAACTGCAATAATTTGACAGAATAATATACGCTCTGCAATTGGTATCTTTTTTAATTGTGGTTTTAAACAAACATATGGAAAAATAATAGTAACAACAATCCACAAGAAAGCAATCCATATGAAATATGCAATATTATCCCAACAAATCATGCGCCACCTCCTTCTTAAAAATTATTCATACAAGCTTCTATCTCTTCCTTGCTTAAAAGCTTTCGTTTTCTTTCTCTTACTCCATACACCTTATCCGCCATATGAAGTACGTTTGGACAATGTGTTTCACCGAGGTATACATTTTTAGAAATTTATACCATTTTTTCTTCACGGTCAAGAACCTTTCTTTAAAATACTGTGTGCCAAATTTCTTCGGTTATCATTCTTTTGAAGAATTACATCTACACGTTCGATTTTATTTGTTTTTGAATCTTTAACAAATCGATAAATTGTAATAGTCCATAAAACCGGCCAAAACAGAAACACTTTTGAAACTTTCGGAAAATGATATTTCATTTGTCTGTGGCAAACAGATATATACGACACCAACTTACTATTATTCATATCAATCGGCGAACGTTCACGCAATCTGGTTTCTTCATCATATGTCCATAAATCTTCCAAAAACGCCTCTGCATCTTCCGGTTCTTCTTTATCCAATAAGAATATTTCTAAGTGAAACAAATCCTTGCACAATGAAAATACAACATTAGCAAATCTTTGCATTCCACTTTTCTGCAAACAATGCTGCAATTGCTTTTTGTCAACTTCATTGCCTTTCTTCTCTACAAACAATGTAATATCGCAAAGCGGACGAATACCTATTCCATATCCAATAAAATGATGTAACATGTGCATCAGGTTGTACCATAAATCTAAAGTTGGTGGTAATACCGGAAACGTCACATCCATAAGTGTAAGCATCACCTGCTTATTTCCAAGCTCTTCCAAAAATATTTTTTCTGCCCGCCTCGTCGCCTTCTTGTCGCCAAGGCTATCAACCAACTGCCTATGAACTTCACATTTAATAATGTCGCCTTGACTGACACAATAATACTCCGTATGATGCCCTACCTGATATGACGAAATTTGATAATTTCTCTCAGCAAATAACTGTTGTATTTTTTCGAAATCTTTCTCGTTCGGCACATAAATATCCACATCCGACATGCAGCGCATCTCTTCTCTTGGATACAAAGCACATAGTCCAAAACCTTTCAGAACATAGTAATGTATATTCTCTTTTTGAAGTAGAAGATTCAACTCACGAAAAAAGGAAAAAATGCGATAAAACTGCACGATTTCTTCCATAGCTTTTTTTTGTAACATTGGAAAAAGCGTCTTATCATTTCCCCCACATACCATCACAGCCATATCCTGTCTTAAAAAATGCTTCGACAATGTCTTAGATTCTTCTTCCGAAACAAAAAACTGTGTTCCATGAATTGCTTTATTTAAAATATCAAAAAAATGTTTCTGTTCTATATTCATGTGTTACTCCTTCTTTTCAAGAGTATCTCAGATACAATTTCCTTTACTTTAGAAAATGTTTCCTTATGAATCACCACAAAAATTCCAAAGAAGATGGCACTGAGCATAAAGCAAATCATAGCTTTACCAATCCACTCTAAAATGTTATCTACAGCAATTCTATTCATAATTGGAGAAAGCAAAAAATATGCCACAACAGTCGTTGCAATCCCTTCAAATCTCCATAATATATATCGGCGAATTCCTGTCACAACTTTACGATATATGACAAATGGTTCATACCAGAACGTCGTAACCAATATGGATATCGTTGTTGCGAAGAAAACCCCTTCCGCCCCCCACATTACACCAAATATTGCAGATAACACAATATTTAACAATGCACGAACAACTGCCATTACCTTCATTTCATGAAACAGACCGGAAGTTTCTCTCATCATGGTAACCGGCATCATACTTACCGTCAGATAATAGTTAACAACCAAAAGTAACATTACACTATTTGTTATTACTACCTCTTTCCCAAAACAGACAATAACAAATTCTTGCATCAGCAAATATAGACAAATGCTGGTCACACCAATGCCCCAGTTCGTTCCACTTAGGATCAATTCAAAAATGCCGGTCAGACCTTTTTTATTCTTTTCCGTCACAGCATAATTTCCAACACTAGCGGAAATGGAATCAATCAACTCACGCACCACTTCCTGAATTCCAAATACAATCATCTGATAATTGGAATAAACCCCCACATAAACCGTACCGACCAAACCCGACAAAAACAGGTTATCAGTACTATTTAATAATAATGCTGTTAATCGATACACCAACATATCGAAAAAATCCTTGCGAATTTTTTTCCCTTCTGTCTTAGTAATTGGTTGTGTTTTGACATTTGCATTTTTTTGCAAAAACGGATAATCACGCTTTGCAAGATATCGAAAGAACACATTATAACCAACTGCACGAAAAACAAGCATCAAACAGAACAATAAGTAGTTGCCCCACAAATATACAATTACAATTCCCGCTGCTAAACTTAATCCATCAAAAATAGCAATTCCAATATGCACGTATCGCTTTCTCTGCGATGCAATAAAAAGATTTACTCTTACACGTGATGCATTATTGATAGTTGTTGCAATCAAAAACATGAAGTAATAAAGATATATTTCCTTCATCGGAAGCTTAGAATTTACCACAAACTGCATGGTTGGCATCGCAAGCAGGCCAAGGAAAAAAGCAAGTGTAGTCAAAAGAGCAAAACTCCTTTTAAACATCACAAACAGCGAACGAATACGAACCTCATCCTGATTTGCAAGCGGCTTGTACATCATAACACACATAACCGATTGCAGACCTAAATCTGCAAAAGTCAGCAGAGAAAAAATATTACTATATAATCCTTGTATCCCCATGTACTCAGTTCCAAGAATATCAAGAATTGCGCGTTTGGAAAACAAATTCAAAATTAGAATGATAAAATAAGACAATATTGCAGTTCGAATATTTGCCATGGAATTTTTCGTTCTACTATTTTGATTCATATTCTCCTCCCTCTATCTCTCTTTACAATATCCGTCATAGAAGAAATACAATATTCGGTACAATGGTAGCATCCAAAAGAACATTTTAATCATAACATATTCTGTAAGAGAACATGTTTTTTTTAGTATACGCTTTTGCTCTTTCCCCTCTTTGTTTGCTTCTGATTTCAATGTAGCAGCAAGTTCTTTCTTTTCCGGAAAGTAACGTGTAACATTACAATATCCTGCTTGAAGCTGCATTAAATATTGTTTTTTGCTACATATTTCCAGCTCTGTCATATTCCTCTCATGAAAAAATGTATTTCGTTGTGCAAACGCTTCTATTTTATGCAACCGAGTTATCTTAAAACCGGTATTAATAATACTATCTCCGCGCTGAATGTACAAATATGCGGGCGAATTTATAACTGCAACCTTAGAACATATATCCCATATCTGATATAACGTAAATTCGTCTTCATGAATTTTCCCAACCGGAAAACGAATCATTTTCCAAAGTTCTTTATGAAACAATTTTCCCCATGCACGAACATAAGTATTGTTATTTTCCATCACTAATCGATGTAGCACATCCGCACCACTGCAAACCCCTTCATCCTTAGCAAGATGAGACTTGGTAATCTTTTGTTTCTTATGTTCAAAAACCACAGCGTAGTCAATTACCGCAGCCGTTGCATCGTGCTTTTGGATTCCGTCATACATCAATTGCAGATAATCCTTAGTAACGCAATCATCACCATCAATAAACGTCAAATACTCTCCATTTGCAACTTCAATTCCAGCATTTCGTGCTGCTGACAATCCCTGATTTCGCTGTTCAATCAATTGAATACGATTATCTGTTTTTACTAATTGCTTACAAATCTCTCCGGTTTGATCCGTGGAACCATCATTAACAAGAATAATCTCCATATTGGTATAGGTTTGCCCTACCACACTTTTGACACATGCTTCTAAATAATTTTCTATATTATAAGCAGGAATAATAACACTAATTAAATCCATCAAAAACTCCTTTTGTTATTTCATCTAAAAAATAACATTCTGTTTTTTCCCATTTCTCATCCGTGGCTTTGTGATAAAAAAACAGCCAATTTACACCATCTATAAACTCTGTTTCTATATTCGCAAAACAGATACCTGCTTTTTTTTGCTCAATGCTTTTGCTCATAGACAACCCAACCTGGATTTCTTCCTCGTTTTCAAACATCTCCCAAATATCTGCCGATACCGAAAATGATATTTCATCTTCACTTTGCTTTTGTATTTCCACCGGAAGATAGACAATATTTTGATTTGCTTTTACTACAAAATACAATTGATATTCCTTGGGCACGGATGCAAAACCGGTATTACAAATTGTTCCCTTTACCTCCAAATCCAGCTTTGGAGTAACTTTTTCCAAAAAAAAGAGTTCGCTAATATACAATCGATATCCCAGATGGTCCCGTACATACTGAAAGGCGTTTTGCCCGTCATATGTCACCTCTTTCCATTCATTTAGTACTTCTGTGTTATAATACCGATTCAGATAGCTAAAATCAAGTTGCTCCATCTCCTTTATTGCTTGCTCAATATTCGTATATTCGCTCAGATTTGTCATTTCACCGCCATTAAATCCGTTGATTAAATTCTCTTGTATCCATTGCAATTCTGCCTCTCTTGTATATCCTTTTTCCACATATGTACCCATATCTGTATCCGTAGACAAAAAAGCATCATTATGATAAGAAAGTCGCATCACATCAATTCCATTATCTACCGCAGACCGAATATACATTGGTCGTCGAAGAGCAACTGTAATTTCCTCCTCAAGTTCCTCTGTAAGAATTTTTACTAATTGAATTTCGTAATTTTCATCATTTTTATCATCTACCGTAATATATTTACTACTATGCCACTCCCCGTACGGTCCTAGAAATCCCGCCTGAACCACTTGAACAATATCACTATATTCATTAAGTATCGGACAAATCTGCCTGCAATGACTTTCTATAATCGAAAACGATTCCGGCTCTGTATATTTTTGTTCTCCGAAAAAATATCCGGCACGAAAAACTACAGAAACACCCTGTGCACGATATGCATCTAATGTCTCGCGGAGTTCCAACAGTTTTTCATCCGGAAGAAATTCCATATCTTGATAAGAATATAAATTCATTGTTAAAAGTCTGACTCTTAAATATGGTTCATAATCCACATCTCTTGTATAATCATCACTTGTATAAGTCTGCACATAAAAACCACGGTCCGGATTTTCCAACTCGTCAAAACTTTCCTCCCACTTAACACCCTTCCATTGTTTTTTTGTCATATCGCGTTCATATGCCCACATAATGCTAAATACAACCGTAAAAATAACAACAAATAAGACAACAAATGTCACACCAATTTTTTTCTTCATTTCATACCTACTTTAATACCTTTTTCAGATAGATTCGAATCATAGGACATGCTATACGAATTATACTAAGAAACGTTGCATATTTTCCTTTTTGCAAGGACTTCATAGCATAGCCAAGCGCCCAACGTTGTGGAGTACTTTGAATAGTTTTTATCGCTTTGTGGCTTTCTTTTGTATGAATGATATGATAAAATGCCTTCTGTTCCAAGAAACACTTTGTCATCTCCTTAAGCTGAGTTATTGTCACTTTTTGATAAGCGCTATTACGAACCAACGAAAAACAATATAACCGCATTGCCATTGGAAGGAAAATATCTAAGTTTTCTTGCAAACATTCAGCTTTCATTAACGCCTGATATCCATAAGAAATACTTTCCATAGACTTTCTCCAATACTCCTTATCAAAACGCCTTGTTAAAGAAGCATCTTTCGCATTATAATTAGTGACAATCACATCCGAAATATAAAATTTAGGTTCCATGGCTAGTGCCATCATATAAAATAAATTATCTTCAAGATTTAACTCTTTTTCTTCCGGAAGAAAAATCTCACGTTCTTTAAAGAAGGACGTCTTGTGAAGCTTATTCCACAAATAGCCAAAAGCATTACACGTTTTTATCTTGTGATAGCGTCCCTGTTCTTCACAGGTTCCGTACTTCGTCACATAACCTTCTGAAACCGGAAGTGAAATCTTTGTATGCTTATCCTTGTCTATCCGATTATACGTTCCACATACAATGTCAGCCTCTTTTTCTTTTGCTATCTGTACTAATTTCGAAACCGCATCCGGTTCCAGAAAATCATCAGAATCTGCAAATATAAAATAGTCACCTGTGATATGACGTAATCCTTCGTTTCTTGCTTTTCCCGGACCCGAATTGTCGATACGAAAATATTTTATGCAGTCATATCTTTTTTTACATTCTTCAATTAATGCCGGTGTTTCATCCGTGGATCCGTCATCAATAACAACTATTTCAAGCACAGAATAATCAGAATTACAAATGGACTCCAGACACTTTTTTATTGTCTTTTCGCTATTGTATGTTGCGACAATTACACTAACGCTGATGTCTGTCATCTTTTTCCTGTGCCCCCTGTCTTTTATCCCTGCTATATACTACCACCTTATGCACACCACTACGATTTTCTTTCACAATTTTCGCTTTGCAGAAAATATGACTTTCAATATGACGTTCCATATATCGTATTCGGAAGAAACTAAATGTCCAACCACACAACGCACCGATCAATACACCAATTCCATACCACACAGTACTTAATTGCGTTGCATAAATAGATGTTGATAATACAACTACAAAAAATAAAATTGAGGTAATTACTGCACCAATAACATCGTTAAAATAATATAAAAATACAATATTACCATACATCAAAAACACCGCCAAATAACCAACTGCTAGTGCCGGATAAATCTGCATGGTTACACCACCAAGACCCATTTGCGGATGAAAAATTACCACAATCAAATACAATGTAATCGTAAGAATAATCTGAATTGCAAACACATGACTAATAATACGACTTAATAATCGAAACATACTATTTTTTCGACGGTTCATCTCCTCGTATGTAGAACCAATGATTGTCTCAATGTATTTTTGATATTTCTCATGGAACATCGTTTCTGCCATTACCGTAAAAATGATTATAGTAGAAATATTGGTAAACAACGCAATACAAGTTGCCATATCATATGGCTGGTTCGTGTAATAGCTCTTTGCCACTACCAACCGCATTGGTGTTGTCCAGAAAACGAAATTGTGTACATATAACCCAAGAAAATAGAATAAATTCGCAACAACAAGGCCTTTATATTTCCACATATATTGCAAACATTCTGTATAATTATTACTAGACTCAGCAAAATAAGCCTTTACATACGCCATCAAAAATACCGTTGCTACAAAGAAACCAAATGTAATTCCAAATAAAATGGCATAAATAATATCAACATTACATACTCGTTGCAAGAAACATTCCAATAAAATACCTGTAATCAACCCTGCAACAAACGATGTTGTCACAATACGATAATCCTTCGTGGCATACAAATAGGTCATCGTAAAGAATAACATATTAATAATCATAAATAATGCAAATGATGTTATAACAAAAACAAATTCTATCCCACCTACATAATAAAGATGTAATGCAAACGGTATCCCAAAAATACTTGCTATAGCTACTGTAATAAGAAGGCCCATATAAAAAGAAGGTAATACATCTTCTACTTGCTCTTCATAGAACTTATCTGCCAAATACCTAGAAAAAACCGCTCCTGTAATAGATGTATTAATTACAGGGAAAATAAAACAATATAAAAGTGTGGATGAAATCAATTCTCTTTGTGCATATGGAATTTTCATAAAACCGCTTATCATATATAGCAAGAAAATAGCCGCCATTGAGACCAGGGTTGGACCAATGGTAATGACCGTACTATATACGGAGCCTATTACGGTATGTCGTATACTATTTTCTTTAAATATTTTTCTTAACTCAAAATGTATACCAGCCATCGATTGCCTCTTTTCTATTTCGTATATAACTCTTGATATTTTCGAAACGTCTCATGAACATCAAAATATTTTTTTGCTCTAGCAAGACCTGCTTCGCCCATCTTTTTGCGTCTATTTTCATCAGCTGCAAGATCTAACATTGCTTTTGCCATTTGATTAATTCCCAATATTGGAACAACAATTCCTGCTTTTCCGAAATCGTCAGATTCATCGCATCCGTAAAGCATCTCGCGACAATTTCCAACGTTTGTTGTAATGAATGGTTTCGCTGCCGCAAATCCCTCTAGTACAGCAAGCGGCTGCCCTTCACTCAAACTACTTAATACAAGAATATCCATTTTACCAATATATTCTTTTACCTGAATTTTCCCGGTAAAAGTAACATCCGGAATTTCTAATTCCCGCACCTGCCGATAGCATTCTTCCACATAATCCGGATCTTCTTCCAAAGGACCCATAATCCATAATTTCAAATGCTCATTTGCTTTTCTTGCAACAGCAAATGCACTTAATAATGTTTTTACATCCTTGATTGGTGTTACACGAAGTACAGCACCAATATGAATATCGGTATCTTCTTTTTCTTTTTGCGGAATACCTTCGAAGTTGGCGGCATTTACACCATTTGGAATCACATGTTGTTTTTCTTGTGCACACCCAAGTTCCCTTTGAAAGGCAGATGCCTGATGAAACAATGCCGTGATATGGTTAGAATAGCGATATGCACATTGCGACAATTTCTTAAACTGCTCAATCCATAAATCTTTATAAACTCCCTTTACCCAATCGGCACGAATAATCTCTTCTTCTCTTTCTCGTGTATAAATACCATGTTCTGTCACAATCAGTTTTCCGCCCAATAGCATCTTTTGCATGCATCCAAGAATTCCGGCATACCCCGTTGCTACTGCATGATAAATATCTGCCTTAATTAAAGGTGCTTTTAAAATTGTAAATAGCGGAAGGTACATCGAACGCAATGTCCAAAGAAAATCCGAAAAGGCAATTCTTTCATATCTCTCCAAGTAATATTTCTTTACAATTTCAAAGAAATATTCTCCGCATAGCAATTGGTTCAATGAAATATGTCTTTGAAAAAGTTCAAAAATCGGCCTCCAATCTTCTATTTCGCCAAATATTAACTGCTCTAACGCTTTATATTCTTCCAAACTCAATTTTAGGGATTTTGGCTTCCCATCGGTAAAATCTTCGTCCTGTAAATACACTTCTTCAATTTCGGAAAGATTGTCCGGAATTTCACATTGAAACTTTCTTTTCTTTGTCGTTCTTTCCGCATAGATGACCTGTACAACAAACTCATGTTGTGGCATGGATTTCATCAATTGCACCATCCAGGAAGAAACACCTCCGCTTACATATGGATATGCACCTTCTACTATCAAACAGATTCTCACACGCCCATCTCCTTTTTCAACTCTATTTCTATCTCAGATTCCGTTGCATGAATTAAATATGCATTTTCTCCCATACGAACATAAGAACAAGATTTTGTTTCAACAATTTCCTTCTCCGTTCGCAAAATAAAATACGCTTCTCCTGTAAATTGTTCCATCTCAACCTTAATATTATCATCCGTTTTTGTAATGTTTGGTTGCATAACAGTATACTCTAGCACCCTGCTTGCCACATTGTTTACCGTAAGACGATCCAACGTACCATAGTATTTTCTATGCCCACTAATCACACTATCGAACTGTTTGGAATAATTTTCCCAATTATATTTCGTATCTTCATTCTCAAACATAAGGTCTACATCAATTAAAACCGATACAAATGCACATTCTGTTGCATATGATATTTCATGCAAACGTTCCTCATCTTCATTGTAAACATCCTTGCGAACCACCGGTAAAACAACATTTTTCGATACCCTATTGATATAGTTGCTATCATCTGCCTCCATAGAAACAACTGTATTCATGGACTCTAATATCGAATTTGGAATTTCCGTTTCACCGCTATCGAAAAGAATTTTCTCCGTGGATAGTAAATCTTGCGTTGGAATATTTCCCTCATAATAAACCCCAATTTCTCCCGATGTCCCTTTGATTTCTTTTTGCATATAAGAAAATTGCGCTTCCAAGTAATCATTATCTATCGAATCCACTTCTCCGAGTTTAGCGAAAACTGTCGCCTGATATTGCAATTTCTTTATGTTACTAATTAATGTTGGAAATACAATATCCTGCTGTATTCCCATCGCGTCTCGACTGTATAACTCTTCTAATCTCTTATCTACGCCATTCCTTACATACGGAAGACCGGAGACCATCACACTGTATCCATTAATTACCGGATAAATATCATCCTCTTCTAAAAGCGCAAAAAGAGCTGTAAAGACACCTTGTGAGCATCCCAACTCATTAAAATTGGCATTCATAACATAAACACTTCCACCGAGAGAATTATTTCTCCAAACAATCGGTGGCAATTCTTCGTTATCAACTTCTTCATATAACTTTTCTTCTGCAACAAGGGTGTATGCAAATGTTCTTGTTTTTTGCATCAATTCGCACTCATACATGCTTACATCCACATTTTTTACTTCAAGCAATTCATCCGTAACAAAAAAATTTGGAACAAAACGAATTCCTTCATGTGATGTCGCTCCCATATATCTATGCACCCCAAGCAACTGTTGCACCTGTTCTTGTTTCATAGATGCATCATCCGGCAATTTTAAGAAAAAAATATGATTCCCCGCTTCCACAAAGCGAATTAACTCATCTGTTTCCTGCTCATCCAGTTCACTTTGAATCAAGATCAATGTCTTGTTTTCCTCTTGAGACAATCCGGATATGGATTCTACACTTTCAAATCCACGTTTCTGATTCTTCAAAACATTCTTGGACTTTTCTTCCAAATCAAGATCCGATGAATCAAAATAAAGCAAATAATCAACTTCCTGCGTTATCGTGGTGGTTCCATCTTCTGAGAACACAAGCTCTTTTAATTCTTCCTGTTCCATTAGCGTTTCTTGCTTTTCTCTCTCCAAAAAGAGATTCAAAAAGTAATCCACATTAACCACAATTTCAAACACAATAAATACAACAGCGATGAAAATGGTAATCATATAATATTTATTTTTCTTTATTCGGTATTCTCTCGTATGTCTCCTACTCATTCATTCGCCTTTTATACCAAGCAAAAACGAATCCACTCAATTGCCTCTGCATCCAATACCAAACTTGAATCTCGCATTTCTTGTAACAATTTCATGAAATTCTCATAATCCGCCTGTTCATAATAATAATTTAAACCGTTTTTGTAAGTGTCCACATCCGGTTCACAATGAAAAAACAAATAATCCATCCATTCATTTGCAACCTTATATTCCTTGCATGAAATTAACAACGAAAGCATCCGATTGCAGTCTCTTACCGAAAAACACTCGTAGTAAATATCTCGCAAGTTAATAAAAAAATCCGAAAAATCCATAACATACTTCCAATGCTCAAAATCGGATAGCAACTCTTTCTCCAAAAAATCTGCCACAAATTTCACATAAGCAGATGCATTTTCCGGAATCGGCTCTTCTTCAAACTCTTTTCGCAATTGAATCTCACCTGTTTTGAAACGCTCAATAACATCAGAAATCGTCGTCGCTGCGTAATGTGCAATCTCCGAATCCCAGTTTCCTACTGCATCTTTAATTGTCTCTAAGGAATCCGAATAATCCTGCTTTAAGACATTTAATATTGCTTCTCGTTTGCTAAACTTATCTGATACAATTAGTGCTTCTTCTATAGGAACCATTTGTACATCTTGTCTAACATTTGCACCAACGACAAGCTCTACTCGATCTTTTTTAAAGCTTAAATCCTGTGGATTTAATTTCTCGCTTAATTTGCGGAAAAATACTTTATGTATCAATGCAGATATAAGTATGACTAATACGCTTATGATTGGACAAAATAAAATAACAAGTGAGATAACTACGCCATATTGATTTTTCTTTCTCGCCACCTGAATACATAAACAAACAAATGCGCATATCAGGTTAGCAAACCCAATCAATAACCATTCCATGTTTTTCTCCTACTCTGCCAAGTGTGTAATAATTGATTTTTCTTCTAATCTCACTTGAACAATACGTGCCTCTTTTTCCCCGGACGCTCCAAGAAGAATTTTGGCATTTCCATTGCGTTCCACACCAATGGCATCTGCATCACGCAAGCAACGCTTTACACTTTCCAAGTAAAGAATCCAATCTCTATCATCCGGCTTATTTCGAACAATATATAAGGTTGCATATTCGAATACCCCCATCTCTTTTCCTTCTTGATAGGTCTTTTCCAATTCTTCCATACTAGACATTTTCATAACGTTTGTCCCAGTATAATATGCATTCTGCTGCAGGAACTGCTCCATATAATCATTTGCACGAACCAGTGATTTCTCAATCATTCTTGTTAATACTTTAAACAGATTAATTTGATATTGATTTACATCTTCTAATCCCATTGACCAAATCATAATGATTGTCTGTGCCTTGTCATCATCGCGAACACAGCTTGCCATAAGCGGAAACCCAATTTGCATTTGACGATTTCGATAAATCCCATCCTCTTCTAACATTTGATAAAGTTCAAAACTTTCATTATATCGGAATGAATTACCTATTTGTTTGTAATTATCACAATTAGATGCCATCATACGGAAATAATCGCTTCCACCACTTCTTGTGTAAATAGAAATCCCTTGACACTCCATCAGTTCTTCTACAACTTTTACCGTCTGGAAAGAAACTTTACGGGAATCCATAAAATCTAACTGCGAAGTAATTTCATAGATTTTAGCTAGACTATTTCGATAATTAATCAAACGTTTCTCGTAGACATTCTTAACATATACATTACTTTGATTAATTTTCTCAAGACTTTCAAGTTCTGCAGACGTATAATGCAAATCATCTGATAAGTCTCTGGATTTACGGAAATATTTATCTCTCATAAATCCGACGAGAACACCAAGAATCAAAACCTGTAATACCCACAAATACTTTGTATAATCAGCTGCAACAACCGCAATTCCTCGTTCCACCACATCCATGGAAAGCTTACCTAATACACTTAAAACAATTGCAAGCAACCCGCAGTTTGTACCATGAACTGACGCAATTAAAACAACAAATAGGAAGTAGAAATCCACGTTATCTGATAGTATAGTTCCTTCTCCAAACCATTGAATCAATAAAACAACAAGGAATGTAACTACTGTTTCCACAAATGGCATAATCATTTGTAAAATACGATTTTTCTTCTTCCGCTCCTCCTTTGCTTCTCTTTGAGAAACACGACTACGGAATTTTAAATATTCCATCAGACCATCTTGTGTATTGTACTTCAAACGAAATTTGGAAGAGTTCTGCAGTTCAAAATTAAATGCCTGGCTTGTACTCATTTTCTGTTTCTCTACAATAGAAGCTCCTCTTCCATCGGCAGATGATAATTGCTTTGCCAAATCTGTTTCTTGAATACGTTCTCCAATGAGCATTTGGACCTTACTATTTTTTTCAACAGAAATTGCTGTACGAAACACTGCCTCAACGGCATCTGACAGATAAGTCATCAAATACGTCTTATTCTTATCACATACAATATTTTGGTCTTGTACCATTTTCTGATACATGCTATTTACAACAGCATCCTCTACCACATATCTTCCAAATCCACCATACACGTTTCCGACACGAATAATGGAAACATCAAAATCTTCGTCACGATAGAAATCACAAATCTTCTCACCTTGCATAATTCCTTTGTCGCGATCTTCCACCGGCATCGGAATGGTTGCTTCTGTAATGGTTGCTTCCGCATTCCCCCGAAAAACTTCGGTAGATGAAACATAAACAAAACGTTTGACCATAGCGTTCTTGGCACATAACAATACATTGGTCAAACCGGAAACATATGCCACAACTTCCGATTTATTCCACTCATGCGAATAATTCGCATCTAATGCGCCAAAGAAGATTACCACTTCCGGTCCAACATTATTGATGATATTGGCCACACCAACCTCATTGAATGTAAATGTATATTGCTGGAATACACCCTTTTCTTTTCCGTCCACATCTCGCTTATTCCCTGTAATTACAAATACTTCATGCTTCTCTTTATTTAACCGAGAAACCATGTTACTCATAAAGGCCGATTTATCTGCTCCACACAGTAATATTTTCACACTATCACCTCTGCATTACGTATTTAAACGCAAACCATTAAACTTGATTTGCTTTATGAATAGTTCCGTTTTGGAAATCAATTGCATTCTGAAGTGTTGTCTGGCTAATTGCTTTCAAAGCTTCCTCAGTAAAGAACGCTTGGTGAGATGTCACAATAACATTCGGGAAGGATAACAATCTCGCAACAACAGATGATTCTAAAATATCATCTTCACGATTTTCGAAGACATTCTCACGTTCTTCTTCATAGACATCGAGTCCCACTCCATGAAATTTGTGTTCTCGAATACCTGCAATCAAATCGTTGGTATCTACCAATTCTCCTCTGGATGTATTAATAAAAATAACATCATTCTTCATCCGATCAATGGTGTCCTTATTTATCATATGATAATTTTCTTCTGTAAGCGGACAATGTAACGAAATCAAATCTGCGTTCGAAATGACATCATTCAATTCCCGATATTCAATAAAGTCAAGTTCCGGATTTGGATATTTATCATAAGCAATCACCTTCATCCCAAAACCATTACAAATGCGCGCCATTGCCGCACCAATCTTTCCGGTTCCAATAATTCCGGCTGTTCGTCCGTAAAAATTAAGCCCCATCAATCCAACAAGGCTGAAATTATTTTCTCGGACTTTGATATATTCTTTGTGAATCCTTCGATTCACTGCCATTGCAATTGCCATTGCATGCTCTGCTACAGCCTCAGGCGAATATCCAGGCACACGAAGAACCGTAATTCCTTCTTTCCTAGCCGTCTCTAGATCAATATTATTAAAACCGGCACAACGCATTAAAAGTAGTTTTACGCCAAGTACAGATAGTTTCTTTAGCACCGGCGCATCCAAAACCGAACTTACAAATGCACAAATGGCATCATACCCCTCTGCAAGTGATGCTGTTCGTTCCGATATGTCGGTATCCAAATAATCAATCTCAATATCCGGATAACTTACTTTTTCTTTCTCAAATGAATCAATGTCATATTTTTTCGCATCATAAAATAGAATCTTCATAAAGCGCTCCTTTTTATTCTTTTTTTATAGAATGCCCCTTATATTATACCTCTATTCTCCTGTTTTGTCATTATTCGTTCACGAAAACAAATCCTCTTCAATGATTAACTTGCGCTCGCTTGCATCAAAAACTATTAATTCCGGACTTGTCTTATACACCTCCAAAATGGTCAGCCACAACATATGTACTTCATATGTTAATACCTGCGATGCTTCTACTGCATACGGAAGCAATGTATTGATATCAAAATAACGAATTCCAAGCGGTGGAGTAAATATCAAATTCGTGGTTTTCTTCTTATCTTCATTGGTATGAATCATTTCATAGCTAATCATCAAAAACTCTTGTCCTTTATATTCGCAATAATAGGACACATAACACTCGTCCACCGTCCACATAATGCCATCTTCTTCTACCACCGGCTTTTCTTTTACGTCATTATATTCTGTCGTCTGACATTTGATATCCCAATGAATTCTTCCTGCTTTCGTATCTTTTATCAATTCTGTTAATTCTCTTAATAATTCACTTTGTTTCTTCATTCTTTTGTCTTCTCCTTCTTTCAATTCAAGTCTAATATTCATGCGTATCTACACGTTTTGCATGAACAACAAAACGACGACTTTCTGCAGAACAAGTTGATAATGTAATAATCTTATCATCCTTTGTTACGGTTATACCTGTATCTTTATATGACTGTCTTATAATGTCATTGATAAATGTCTGAAATGTATCATCTGCCCCGAATGGAACTGCATATACAAAGCTATCTTCCGGCACATCTGCATATGCAAAAATCTGATAACGATGAACTT
Organism: Lachnospiraceae bacterium; assembly: GCA_045531055.1. Taxonomy (GTDB): domain Bacteria; phylum Bacillota; class Clostridia; order Lachnospirales; family Lachnospiraceae; genus Roseburia. Next base: position 45,587 of record JAZSDG010000005.1, read on the forward strand.
TGCCATCTACAAAAATCTGAAAATACGCATGATTATCATAGTAACCATCATTCTTATAGTATTTTAATTTACCAAACATACTAAGGTTACGCATATTATGACCATACACCAACGTATGACAATCCTCAAAATCCGGTGTATTTGCCCCTTCTAAAAAGATGGACCCCGCTGTAGCCTGTGTCTTATCCAGTGCCGTACGAAGATAGGTATCATTATCGCCGGAATAAAGAATCGGATAACTAATCTCTTCGTTCTCAAAATATATCCAGCCAATCACATCAGAATTAATTTCCTTAACTGGGTCTAAATCTACTGTCGCAAATTCATACCAAGGAATTTCTTTCTTTGTGCTTTCTGTTTGTTTTACTACAACAGCTTCCTTTGCTACTTCCTCATACAATTTATTGGATTGATTATAATCACGCCCGATACGAAACAACTGAATACCGGATACAACAATCAACGCAATCCCCAAAAGCAAAATAATGGTAGATACTATGCTACGAGAACGCTTTTTTTTCTGTTCTTTATTTTCTATCATTCCGAGTTCTCCTTCTTTAATCGATCTGATATAAGCCACAACATCAACACCAATACAATCCCTCCACCGAGCATCCATTTCCCGGATGTTGAGCGAAAAAGATCAGCTATTTTTGCCATATGCTTTAGACAGAATTGCGGTTTCCCTATCACACTTGAAAACGAAACCGGCTCTATATCCGCAATCTTATTCGCATCACCCTTGGTTATAAACTGCTGCTCTTTCGTTCGTATCTCCTCTACACGATGTGTCAGTGCCTCCTTTGCGCCTGTTCCAAGCGAAAATGTAATTACATCTCCCACCTTTATCTGTTCCGGATCAATCTCCTTTACATAAATCACACTCCCCACCGGATATTCCGGTTCCATACTCTCTGTTACAATCTCATAAATCTCATATCCCATAAAACGTGGTATTGTAAATGGAATACACATCAATATAATAATCACCAGCAGTATCGTACCTATATATTGCAAAACTTTTGCAATCTTCTTTTTCCCGTTCTTCACAATATCCCTCCAAGCATAATCTGTACTTATAATTGTAACAGACTTGCCCCATGTTTGAAACCTTTAAACACAAAAAAAGGGTTCTAAAATAAATGTTGGGGTGACGAACAATTAATGTTCGCCTCCCCAACATTTTTGTTTTATAGTAAAAGAAAAACCTCCCAGTGCCAGTCGCCAAACCAATCACTAGGAGGTGCAATCAAATGCATAATCATTGT
>JAZSDG010000011.1:0-44542 GCA_045531055.1 Lachnospiraceae bacterium
AATTTATAGACTGGCACTGGAAGGTTTGTTTGCCATGCAATAAAACATGTAATTTTCTACAAAACATTAAAATACCTTTAAACGCAATGAAGGAGCGCGATTCAAAGAATCGCACCCCAACACTTGACTTAGAACCAAAAAAAGAATCTCGCGAACGAGATTCTTTTAGAAAAATTAATTTAATTCCTCAATTGTGATTGTATCCCAATCAGCCGGATCGAAGTTTGCTTCCTGAACCATTTCAGCTCTAACATCGATATTAAATGTTTTTTCTACCATTTCATTTCCCCAAGAAGCCGGAATTACTACTTTATCAAATAATACATATGTATCACCTGCTGACATAGCGTCATCCACATAGTAGTACTCACCAAATGCAAGCCCCTCTACTTCCTCACCATCTTTTAAGAATTTGATATCAGCCGCATGTGCATCGTCAAGATCTGTCGTAACCATAAAACGAACATATGCATTTTCAGAACCATCAGCTAATGTAAGTGTAGGATCTTTTGAAATTTCCTGTCCTGGCATAACATCTGTAATACCTTCTTCATCATAATTCCAGCTTGGCTCAGTTAACTCACCATCAACTTTTCCCATGGTAAATACATTCTGCGCTTCATCTGCATCTGTGAAGTATGCTAAAGTTCCACCAATTGTAAGTGTTGCAACTAATGCAACTGCGCCTAATCCAAGTACTAATTTGCTCTTTTTCATTTTTTTCATTCTCCTTTTTTATAATTAAATTATTATTGCTCATTTAAAAGATTAATCAACTCTGTCTGAGCAGTTGTAGCGTCGATATTATCTGCTTGAACCATGTATCCAGTTACAACAACTTCAAATTGCGGAAGTGAAAAGATATCAGTTTCTACAAGTGTTCCATCTTCTTTTTCAAGATAATATTTCACAGTCTCATCTTCAATAGTTGTTGAATCAACTTCAATATAGTATTTTCCATTCTTATTTACCGCACCTGGATATTGCGAATCTACTTCTTGATAAACTGTTTCAGTTGTGTATTCTGTAGATATCACCTGTTTAATTTTATCATTTACAACCACAGCATCAAAGATACTTTGGGTTGTTTCTCCTCCATTAAGCACATCTTTGTACACAAAGAAATCATATACATCATTTTCAGAAGAAACCTCTTCCCAGTTATCATTAAAACCATCAATTAATTCTTGGTTATCATTATAAGTTTTAATTGTGGCATAACCATCAGTAAATTTCTCATATGTAACAGCTTCACCATCAATAAAATAATCAACCTTCACTGCTACATATGCCTCATGTTCACTTTGATTCTCCAAAACAGGATCTTTTTTAATTATATCTCCCGGAAGATAACTCTCAGCTATATCACGTTCATAGTTAGGTTCATGAATCTCACCTTTTAAATCATCATTTGTTCCGGTAAATACGTTCTTTACAGTTTCCGTAACAGATGTTAAATATGCTAAAGTTCCACCTACGGATACTACACCTACCAATGCTACTGCACCAGCTGTTAATGCTAATTTTCTTTTTTTCATTGTTATTCTCCTTTTTTACTTTTATTCTTATTTATAATCATATGTATTTCTTTTACATATTAAGTATAGTTCTGTCAAGTCACATAACGGTCACACCATCATTTTTTGTTACTAATAAATGGAAGTTCCATCATTTGTCTTTGGGTCACCCCAAGCATTTATATACGCATCTCCATTTGCCTGAATTGCATCTGCTAAAACATTAATCTCCAAATGTCCTGTTTCCGGTAAAACAGCACCCTCTTTAGCACTTACGCTTTCTAACAAATAGTCAGTACATGTGTCAGGATCGATTGCTTTTGTAAAATAATAAAATCCATCCTCACCAAGTACCCAATCACCATCAACATCTTTCTCCGCAGTTTTACTAGAGCTATCCAAATTCAAATTATAATCTAGCAATTGGGTTGCATCAATTGCAACAACACTACCATCATCTTCTACCCAATTTGCAACAAGTTTCACTCGTATATAAATAGGCACTACATTTAACTGACCATTCATACTGTCATTTTTAATGCAAACTAATTTTTTAACAGGGTCACCAGTTCGAATATCAGCTTCGTCATCAAAATCTTCTTCCACCTCAATATTTACAACACCGGAAGTAAATACATTTTCAACGCCATCTGTTCTAAATGCCAAAATTGCAACAGTACCACCAACTACTAAGACTGCAACAAGCGCTACTGCTAATAAAGCAATTTTCCATCTACTCATTTTCAATATCTTCATCTTTTTTCTCCTCTACTTCTTCCTTTTTATCGGACCAGATAAGATCTCCCATATACATCAATATAACCACCACCACAACAATGGTTATATAAATAATTTTACCTGGTGTAGAACTTAATTTATCAGCAAGATATCCAAGCTGCGGGATATTCAAAACCGGAACACCAACAATATTTTCAAAGCTTACCGGCGCTCCATCCGCCACTTCATTTGCATCACCTTGCGTTGTATAGGTATGGTCTTCATTTACTTCAATCACTCTATGTGTAACCAATGTGGTTTCATCCATATAAAACGTGATTGGCGTTCCTTCTTTAATATCTTCTTTTTCTGCATCTTTGACATAGAGCATGGAACCAACATGATACGTAGGTTCCATACTACCACTCAATACAATCATCGGTTCAATCCCGAAAAGCTTTGGCACATACATTGCCGCCGCCAATAGTAGAAGTAAAATCAATATAATCGTTGTAACAAAATTCCAAATCTTTTTCATGATCTTTATCCTACTTTATTTAAAAACATTCACTACATTCGTTGTATCTGCAAACCACATGCTGAAATCGTCCAATTTGTTTTCAAACGAAACTGTCTGTTTGTCATATGTATTACCATCGATACCAAAATAAACAACACCATCCGTTGTTTCCAAATAGGTATCATCGATTTTATTCAATTCATACTTCCATGACCAATCTGTATTTTCTGTAACTTTATAAAAACCAGATTTTAAATGCTTAATAATTACTTCTCCATCGCCATTAGTAATCGTCACTTCAAAACTCTCAAGCGCATTTCTATTCTTCGAAGCATCATCTGCATTTTTATAACGGGACACTGTAAATACAGCGGTCTGATTTGCTTCTATTAAATCTTTTTCTTTTTGTGAATACGGAAGGTTACTGATAAAGTCTTGGTCAAATCCCTTTGTGATGGTAAGTGTTCCTTCAATAACATTTACATTATATACACCTGTAAACGTAGCTGATGTCACTTCTTCACCATCATTACTTTCCGGAGCAACCAAATTTTCTATCTGACTGTTACTAATTCTATCCTCTGAAGAATATGGTTTATACTCTACGCTAAGCGTATATGTCTCTACCAGCTTTCCGGTCTTTGTCGCTTCGTGTGAAGTAAGCTGAGATGTTTCACCAGATGGCGTAATGGTGTATACTAATTCACCCAAAACATCTTTATCCGCACCATCTTCATAACTGTACTCTACAGAAACCGTCTTATTAGCCAGTAACGAATTTAAATCCATCTCGCTCAAACCAAGATTTGCTACTGACAACTCATCCGATAACTCCTGAATCAAATTACTCACTTCAATCGTATCGCCTAAGAAATACGTGATTTCTTTTTCTATTTCATCTTCTAATGCTTTTACATTTACGGTAGGCATTGGGAATGGAGTAACGTTATTATCCACCACAACACCCGAGTCTGGTTTGTTTGTTGTAACTGCATTGCCGCCCAAGAAATCTTCTTTTGCGCGAAGCAAAATACTATCCGTCCATTTCGGGCTTGTAGCACTGCCGCTACCAATTACTTGATTTTCCCATACTACATAGTAGCCTTTGTTTTCATCAAGTTGTAAAGTACCAACCTGGTCTTCTCTTACAGAAACTTCATCACCTACATTTGCCTTTACATACATTTCATTCTCATTTTTTACAATTACTTCAAAACGATCATCAATGTAATCGTAAATATTCGCATTTGAAATCGTGTCTACAATCGAATGACTAATACTTCTTAAATTTGTCGCAAGGTCAGACATATCATCAAGTTGAATACAACAATCTTTTGTCGCAACATCTTGTAGATATGTAGTATCCGTCACATCAATTCCAACCGCATACACAATCGAATTATAATCTGTTTTTAAAGTTGTTGCTACATCGATTGATTTCTGTTTTTCTTCCTCGTCAACTTTTGTAACAAGAGCACCTGTTGGATCCCCATCCGTAAAGAAAACGGTATAATTCGCATTGTCATTATCACAGTTCTCAAACTGTTCAACCGCTAAATTTAATCCATAGGAAGGATATGTACACCAATTCGTATTTGCCTGTGCCTTTTCGATTGCAGATTCAATTGTAGCAATATTTCCTTCAACTTTTAACAAATCACATTGTACAGTTGCTTCACCACCTTGATACTTCTCCGGATTATTTTTTGCCTGTTCCTCCGTATTCGCGAACGTAATGACAGAAACATAACTTTCCGGACTATCTTTTTCAAGAATTCTTACAAATTCTTTTGCCGAACGAATCAAAACTTCATCACGTTCTGCTTCGAAATATGTCGCCGGCATATCCTGCGAAGACTCTATCGCCACCTGTACACGATCCACCCATTTATACCACTGACCATTTTCAAATATAACTTTCTTTTCTATGATTTTCCCCGTCTCATCCGGACCCATGTAAAAATACTTTGTTCCTTCCGACACATTAAACTCCATTAGTTCCTGATACGCTTCTTCTTTTGTATCAACATCTATAATGGCAGCCTTATGATTACACATACTACCGGAAACATCTAACACAAGTACTACATTCGCATTTTTTTCAGTCTGAGTATAATTAATCGGTGCTTTTGCCTCTAAATCAACCTGATAAATTCTTTCATCATAGTCAACTACGCTATCACTTTTATTTACTGTAAACTCCTGCGTTTCATCCGGCTGATTATAGATTACGTATTCATTGTTGTCGTTTTTCGGAACATTCGCACCATTTTCATCTTTAATATAATAAATAACACTTTCTGAAGAGTTACCACTCACAATGACCTTATAGAGTGCTCCGGTATCCAGAAAACCGCCTGGTGTTTTTGTTTCCTTCATGTAATACACCCCAGTTGGCACATCTGCAAACATAACACCACTACCGTCTGATATAACCTCTTCTCTTACCACCTCAGTGCAACTCTCATCCGCATACAAAGTAAATCCAGCGCCCTCTATAATATCCTGCGTAATTCCATTATTTTTCATAAAAGATACATCACCAGTAATATCTTCATCACCACTAATAGTCGGCATATTAAATGTAATTTTACAGTTCGAGCTACCTGCACCACGTTCCAAATAGAACACACGTAATGTATGTGTATCATTATCAAATAAGGTATCCGGAAGAACAACCTCTCTGGATGGGTTTTCCAATGTTTCCGAATAAGCCTCTTCTGTTATTGTCGCTTTTCTGTTCGCAAAATCAATACTTCCGGATACTGCACTGTGAATTCCTCCCATATCAAGAACAAGTTGGTCATCAATATATACCCATATATCGTCATCCCCGGAAAATTCAAACACTGCCGGATCGCCATTTTCCAATCCATCCACCGTTCCGTACTCATTCATCGAGAATTCCACAGACATATTCATTCCATAATAGTAATTTGAAGAACCAAATGGCCAAAAACCATTTCCACCCTCTTCTGCAGTTAATTGCGAATTATCCTCATTCATTTTATAATCATATTCGTCACTATCAAATATAAAATAACCATTCTTATAAACAAAAGGGATGTCAACATTCGCATATGACGTTTTATAATCAGTATCTGCCTCAACCGTAAACAAGTCAGCAACTTCATAATTAAAATCAATCATTCCATCTGATCCTAACTTATCTGAAGCAATTCCTTGATATACTCTTTGTGTACCATTAAACCATTTATTATATTTTCCGAACTTCGCCTTGGAATCGTCTGCTTTAGAAGCGTTAACATAATAATTTTTGGCTTGAAGATTGATATTCTCTGTACGGGTTCCCCAAAACGATTGCACCGTTTTATCTCCAATCTTCACACCCGTAGAATCATTTGATAAATTATTAGAAAATAAAATTGCCGGATAATTTTCCCGAACAAAATCCCCTCTAGATGTATCATTGCTATAATCCACAAATTTTTGCTTATCTTCAGCAGTCATAGATGAAGCAACTTTTTCTAATGTCGCCTTATTCACTTTTGCTTGATCATAATCAAACAAATTCGCTTTAAAATATGTCACGCTTCCCTCTGTTGGCGCAACATCCATAAACTGAACCTCATTTGCATTTAACACCGCCACATCCCCAAATAAGAATGTACTACAGAGTAATAATGCAATTCCTTTTCTAAATAACTTTGCAGATTTCATACTGCGACCTCCTAAATATATACTATCCATATTCTGGTTTCCCTCATTTTCATGATTAAATATATCAATAGGAAGTCACACGTTGGTCACATACTAAAAAAAGAATCCCAAAAATGAGATTCTTTTCCAAAATTCTTTATTCAACCATAGTGCCTGAAGGCGAAACTTTCTCAATATTCACTTTAATCTTCATATGCTTAAAACGCGTATTTCTTTGATAAAGATTTGAAATTAGGCGATTTGCAACAAGCAACGCCAAGTCATGAGAACAGGTTGGCAACAAAATAATAAACTGTGTGTCGCTATATTTCGCTGCGACATCACCAACTCTAAGTGACTCTTTAATCGTCTCTTCCAACCCCTTCATCGTCTGTTTGATTCGGAACTCTGCAATCTCTGAAGTATCTGTTGAACGCGCTTCAACGGTAAGTAGTACAAGATTCTGTTCATCTCCGGAACGACTACTCTTACGTGCCTCAAGATGATATATCTCTTTAAAAATCGGATATCCACACATAAACACACCTTGTGGATTCTCTTCCTCAATATCTTCTTTCACCTCATGAATATTATAAGACGATTGACCCTTGCTCATGGAAAGTAGCTCTTCATAGACCTTGTTCAATACCGTTGTCTTGCGAATTCCAAGCTCCTTCTCCATAATTGTCTTCGCTTTGTCATAAGACTCCAGCGCAAGTCCAATCTTGCCGCAACGCATACGTGCTTCAATCTGATAACAATAAATCTGTTCATCCGCATTCTCATACTTGAGCGCCTCACTACATAAGCGTTCCATATCCTCATAACGCTCCACCTTAGCATAAAGCTCCGCAAGAGCTTTTACACAAGTCAAGTACAAGGAATGATAATATGTATTCAGCGTCAAAATCCAATGCATATCCATCAACTTAGACATAAAATCGCCTTGATACATCGCAATTGCATTCTCAAATTTGATAATGGCGTTTTCTGTTATATGTTCGTTCTTTGCTCTTTGAATCAATTCTTCGAAATGTTCAATATCGATATTAACTTCAATCTCAGGATTCCAACGATACGAACCACGATTTGTCAAAATAAATTCTGACTCTCCAAAATATTTATTCAAAGACTTGCGTAGTCGATACATCAAATTCTTCAAAGCGCCCGTCGGGTTATCCGTCTCCTCTTCCTGCCAAATTGCAGTGGCAATATCTTCTGTTGTAAGCGTCTTATCACGATATAGAAGCATATACATAAACAGTTTCGACAACATAATCGAGCGCAAATTATCATCGTTAATCACAGAATCTCCATCTGTCACTTGAAATTTCCCCAATGTATTAACTGTTAACATCCGAATCCCTTCTTCCTATTCATACTCCTGTTATAATTATAGTTATTATAACACCACATACAGGAAAAAGCTATGGGAAATATAAACAAAGTCCTTCGGCAGAAGCGAAGGACTTTGTACATTATTATTTATTCACTGTTTTTTTCTTACGGACTACAAGCAATACAACCGCAACCGCTAAAACAACAACTGCTACTGCAATTCCTGAAACCAACAATACGGTTGGTAAATTAGATCCATTTGCTGATAACGGAACATCCTCATCCGGAATAACTTCTCCTTCCGACTCATCTCCACCCGCTAATGGCACATCTCCATCTTCAATTACCTGCTCATCATCTTCACCATCGCCGACTTCCGGTTCCTCGTCGCCACCTAATGGCACATCACCGTCCTCAATCACCGGTTCATCTTCTCCAACATCGGCATCACCAGCGCCAGCACCTTCATCTTCATCTTCAGCCTCCGGTGTTACAACAGGAACAATCGTTGTGACAAGCTGAGTAATTACTTCTCCAGTGTACTCATATTCAAATACAATTTTGTTCACACCGTCTTTACTCAAAGTAATGGTTTTTTCGGTATCCGTTGTAGCATATTCATTCACTGCGACCGGAGACTCATGAATCACATCCCCAGCATTACCATTTCTCATAACCGGAGCCGAAATCTCATTCCCCGTCTCAGCATCAACGAATGTGATAATATATGGAACCGGATCAACCAATACCGTGTAATCCAAAACAAATTCTTTGTTACGCTTAATTTGCTCGCCATAAGTCTCGGCGTCAATGCCCCATTCCGTTTCATTCAACAGATTATAACCATCTTCTGTAGTTAAAATCGGATTATTTGCTGACTGAAAGGCATTCGCTACAGAAGCTGTTCCAAATGCCGCATATACAGCCTGTTGTAAAGTAGTTCCACGATTCACTTCTATTTCAAGATAAGATCCATTCGCATCCATATTTACATTAGATGCCACATCCTGACTTGCATCAAATCGTCCACCCTCACCTGCACGAAAGGTAACCGTATATGTCTTAGTCGCTGCCATAACCCTCTCTGAAGGAACCAATATATATGTCACGGAAAGAATCATACATACTGTCAAAACGATATTTGCTGCTTTCTTTAACAACCGTCTCATTTATGCGTTCTCCTTTTTCTTTCTTCTCATTGCTACAATAACCAAAGCTACACCTACAACCAAAACACCACCAAAAATCAAGTACATCGCATTATCGCCGGTCTGTACATACTGTGTTACATTAGTTACAACGGTACGAATACTTTGTTCCTGCGCATAAAACTGTAACTGAATATTACCAGCTGCATCTGTATAATTTCTTGAACCACTAGTAAGATTGGTATGAGAACCACCATCTAATGTTAATGTCAAAAAGATATACGCACTCTCTCCCGGTTCAATCGTAGCAAGGAAAATATAACTGTTGTCATTATCTACTAAAGTTTTAACATTCTCATCCAGACCATTAAGACCTTTCTTGCCATTTTCACTATCTTCTCCGGAACCACCTACTTTAGAATCAATGATTGCAGTTGCTTTGCTCTCATCATTCTGTGTTCCAACTGACAATTTATACGAATACGCTCCATCAGAAGCTTCTTGTGAGTTCTCTTCTAATGCAAATGCTTCTTGCGAAACATAAAAATCCGTAGTTCTATCACCTTCATTCACCAACTGAATCGTCTGTGTCCTTGTATCTCCCGGCGCCATTCCATCAAACTCATCCATTGAGATACTGTCCATCGCCACAGTTCCTTGCGCGTTCTCAAAAAACTTCAACTCTTTATCTTTGGTATACTTTACTGCCGGAATATTATCAGCTGCAAACACAACGTTTGAAACTCCAAATGTCATAACCAGCATCAAGCCAATTGCTATTATTCTCTTTTTCATAATCAACTACTCCTTAATGCTAATTCTTGGTCTCTGAAACAGATACAATAGTTCCATCTTCTGCAATTGTTGGGTAAAGTCCCCACTCGGTAACAATCGCACTCTCACCGTTATTCACCTGCACAGCCTTCACTTCCGGTTCAATAGACAATTCTTTACCTGCATATTGATTCCCCATTGCAGAATCAAAAGAAATGGAATCTAAGAAAGTAAGCGCTTCATCTCCATACGCAAGAGGTTTCGTATAATACATCTCAACTTCCTGACTGTCACAATATGTAATTCTCCAATCACCAATTACAATCGGATTCTCATAGGAATCCACTTGCTGCAATGTGGTTCCATTCAACTTCAAGGTTACATAATTATTCACATCCTGTTCCATGAACAGCTCATCATTCTCATCATCCTGCCAACTATAATATACATTGACTTTCACATAAACATCATATCCATTGGCATCCTGATTACTGATGCGATAATTCAGAGGAGTATCTCCGCCCGGTGTAACCTTAATAGCCACATCGCCATTCTCATAATCATTCCCTTCTGCATCTACAATAGCAATATCTAAGGACTTCTCAGATATATTCTCTACTGCTTTCCCTGATGTCGCACTTGTTGCTGCTAATGTTCCACCAACAATTGCAGTTCCAAGGAGCGCCACAGCTCCGATTAATGCTAAATATTTTTTCTTCACAACCTCTTCCTCCATTAAAAAAAGGATAACTTTTCCTGTTTACTATCTCGAATTATAGATTGCAATAGTCACACGAAAGTCACATCATACGAAAAAGTATCAAACAGGTTCTATTCCCGAAACTTTTGACAAAGCGGTTATCTTCTCTATATAGAAGTCAACTGCTTCTTTGGAATTGGAAAATTGGTGTACGAAAGCACTTTCCTGCGGCATTTTAACATACACTTTATTGTAATCCAGATAAGCAATCATCGCTTCCCCCAGCGTATTCTTGTAGCATCTCGACATAACAGCCCCCTCCGGTATATCCACAGTTTTCGACACAAGTATTTCTTTTGGCACATCGTCCTCGAATGCCTTTTCTTTCAATACATTTTCCTGTGGCAAATCATCGGAAATCTGTGGCATCAAAGACACCATTTCCACTTCGCCATGCAAGTCAAGCGCGTCCAGTTCTTTCAAAAAATCAAACATATTCAGTTGTCCCGACAGGCTCTTTTTTGTCATAGCAATCTCTTCTTCCGCTTTTGTTAAAACTTGCGCAGTTCATCACTTCCATCATCGACTGTATTTTCAATATGCTTAATCTCTACGAAATAAGAATAGTCCTCATTCACTTTTACTTCGCAACGGTCGCCAACCTTATGTCCAAAAATCGCTTTACCAAGCGGCGACTCCCTACTAATCAAATTTTTTAGTGAATTACTCCGGACAGTTGTAACGATTTTATAGATTTCCGTCTCGTCATCTTCTTCAAAATATATTTCAACAGTGTTATTCATCCCAACCTCATCATCCGCAGAATCTTCGGAAATAATAACCGCCGTCTTAATCATTTTCTCCAAATAACGAATACGTCTTTCATTTTCATTCTTAAATTGCTTCGCCGCTTTATATTCAAAGTTCTCACTTAAATCGCCCTGTGCTCTGGCCACTTTTACATCTTCCAAAGCCTGTTTGCGTACCACAAGCTTACGGTGCTCAATTTCTTCTTCCATTTTCTTTATATCTTTTTGGGTTAATTCATCATACATTTTATCACCCTGCTCATTTCCGTTATATAAGACCAAAAATTCCGCATGCAAGTACAATTACGCCTAGTACAATGCGGTACCATCCAAATATTTTAAAATCATGTTTCTTAATATACGACATCAAGAATTTAATCACAAACATGGACACAACAAACGCAACAATCATCCCTACCAACAAAATGACAATTTCATTTGTTGTATAATCAAATCCGAATTTTACAAGTTTTAATAAACTTGCACCAAACATAACCGGTATGGACAGAAAAAAGGTATACTCTGCTGCAACAGTTCTTGAAACGCCAATCAAGAGTGCCCCTACAATAGTCGCACCGGAACGAGAAGTTCCCGGAAAAATAGCCGCAATCAATTGAAATGCACCGATAATAAGCGCTGTCTGATATGTGATTTCTTTAAGAGAATTCACTTTTGCAACTGCTCCCTTATGATGATTTTCAATCAAAATAAATGCAACGCCAAAAATAATAAGCATAACAGCTACTGTCTGATAGTTGTAAAACAACGTTTCAAATTCATCATTAAAGATTACTGCAATTACTGCCGGAATACAGGAAACCACAATTTTGAACCACATGGCAAACTTATCTTTTTTTATCCATGCACCAATTCCCGACTGTGCAAGCGGCAGCTTATTATCTTTCTTCCCAAATGGCCATATCTTATTCCAAAAAAAGATGACAACAGCCATGATTGCGCCTAACTGAATCACAACTTCAAACATACTATAAAAATCTGCGCCAACATCCAACGGCATAATTTCATTTAACAAAATCATGTGACCGGTACTGCTCACCGGAAGCCATTCCGTAATCCCTTCTACGATTCCAAAGAGAATTGCTTTGAGTATTTCTATATAGTCCACGTATTCTTCCTCCTTATTACACAATCATGCCAAGCAGCACTTTCCCATCTTCTGCAAGATCATTTGCAAAATACATCACACGTTTATCAAACGCACGTTCCATTCCAATATATACTGGAATATTTCCTTTTCTAAGTGGGACGGTAATATTAAGCTCCAATTCTTCTCCGCTATTACATTTTCTTATATCCGTGATAAAAGAATATCTTTTATCGTCTATTTCCAAAAAAACATTCGTTGCTTGATAACAATTAGAGAATCCATCATTTTGTATGCGAACACAGATATCTGCCTTTGGCAATTTCCAATCATCTTTTCCTACGCGCACCTTGGTACTTAAAATGCGAAAACGATATCCCAGATGCGCAGCGATATAGTGATACCCATCACAATCATTCCAGATATCTTTTTCTCTCCATTTCATAGATTTCCATTCATCCAATACACGTAAATCATGGACACGGTTCAAATAAGATATGTGCATTTTACGCAATAACGAAACCGTCTCTTTCAAATCATATGGGTATACTCCATCCTCACTCATGACAACTTCGCCGCCATTCGGTGCATCAATCCCCAATTCATCCAAAAAATCAAGTTCTTCTTTACGATTCCACGCTTCTTCCCATCCTGCTTCTACTTTAGAATTCTCCCCAAAGGTTCCAAGATGCGTACCCGAAGCAAACATACCATCATCATAAATCCCCATCTTATTAGCTGACGAAACAGAAGAAAATAATTGGCGATAAAACATGGGACGTCGTACTGCCAAAAATGTATCGTCCCAAAGATAGGATTTCAACTTTTGTTTCATTTCAATCAGATTGTATTTTGCCAAAAATTTGGAGCCATGCATTTCTCCCCAACTTCCTAACAGCAATCCTTGAAATATAAAAATTCGATCCGTATATTTCTCAAGAACCGCACCTAGCTTATCCACATGAGAAAGTACCTGAGAAAAATTCATTGGTTCACGCTCAAGCCCTTTTCCTTCATTATCATATACAATACGAACAATTAGATCTTTTTCTTTCTTTACAAAAAAAGAAAGTACTGCATCCATATTTGCCAGTGCTGGTTGATCCAATTCCTTATCCCGATATGCTCCAATATGAAAAATCAACAACGCCATCTGGTCCTCTGGAGAAATACACCAGCGCAGTTCTTCCATATCCGGCTCTTTTTCCACATAAAATGTATGTATCTGATACCATCCGCATGCCGGATTATTAAGAATTTTTGTACTTACTTCTAATTTTTCTTCTGAAAAACGATATTTTTTACCAAAGAGACTCATCTTTTGCAACGCCCTCATCAATTTTAAAAATTTTGACACGTCCCCATACAGCCATCATAGAAATCGCCATACGCAGCATATATATCACCGGTTTTAATCCGGAATGCATACTAACGCCTTCTTTTCTGGTATGCATAACAGCCGGAATTTCTTTGACGCGGAACCCTAACAACAACATCTGCATCAGCATATTTGCATCCGGATATTTGTCATCAAAGTGATTAAATTTGGAATAGTACAGTACAACACGTCTACTTAATCCCTGTAATCCGCTGGTTGGGTCTGTAATTTTCTTCTTGGTTGATAACTTAATCAAACCACGGAATAAGGTAATTGCAAATTTTTTCACAGTGCCAATCCGATACGGGGAACTTCCCTCCATAAAACGACTGCCGATTACCACATCCGGACATTCACCGTTTTCATCTGCTGTTTTTAGCGCATGATACAATTCTACAACATTACAAATATCATGCTGACCATCCGCATCCATCTGAATAATATATTTGTAACCACAACGAACTGCATATTTATATCCGCTTTGCAATGCACATCCATATCCCAAATTATATACATGGGTAATCAATGCATGTTTGCGTTTTTTAACTGCATAATAAGTATTATCTAGCGAACCATCATCAACAACTACCAAATCCGCGAAACTGCTAATCGCAGGATCCTCTATCTGGTCCATTAATTTATCAATCGTCTTTCCCTCGTTATACGCCGGAACAATAATCAAGACTTCTTTTCGTAAATTTTTATCAGGCATAACACATCTCTCCTTTGTTGCGGAAATTACAAATCCATTTTCAATCTTCCGGTTAGATTTTCTAACACAGATAATACTCTCTCATTCTCTTGGTTCAAAAGCGATATCTGCATGGTAAGTTCTTGGTTTTTACGAGCCAGATCCGAAATCTGGCGACTCACAAAATACAGAGCCAAAATAAATACCAAGCCAACCAACAATACAATAATCAAACCGGTAGTACTAATGTATTGACTTAACCCTGTCGGTCTCAACAAAATTCCACCTAATATCAACAACAACGAGAAAAATCCCCATGCCAGACAAAATGGTTCTGTCAATTTACGCTTGGCCAGTGCAATGACCGTTACACCCATCAAGTATATTCCGGCAATAATCATCACACATCGTAAAATTTCCCCACTATTCATCGTGTCTATTCTCCTTTCGCTAAATCAATTGGTTTATAAGTACGATAAAAAATATTTTCCTCTATAATATAGATATCATGTAAATCATCCTGACGAATCGCCAAATAATCGCCCACTTTTCCAAGCATGTACTTTTCTTCATCCCATGCTGTGAAAATTTTGGCACGCTTTGTTAATTGTTTGGTGTAAACCAAAACTTCACCTGTTGATACACATGAATGGGCATAAGGAATTAAACTTATGGATTTGTTTTCCTCAAATCCTTTAATTCGTGGTTCATATTCTCCTTCAAATGTATATGGGGTATCAATCACTTTATATCCACGCTCAAACTTTTCTCTTTGAATTGGATATACTTCACCATCGATTCCAATCATAATATAGATATCATCATCAATTTCGATATCCAAATCGCCTTCTATAGTACGAATATTAATTTTAGTTCCATCCGGAAGCAAGTCTGTGCTTTTCACAAAGCCAAGGGTAAGCGGACACTTACGATATGCTTTCATATCGCTAACATCAGCCTCATAAGTTTTTGCATAATAAATATCAGTTTCTTCAAAATAATGATTATATCGTTCCTGCAAAAACTGTAGAAGCTCTTCCATCGCACATGGCAATAATTTCGGTTTTATAAAGCCTCCTGCTTTCTGTAAATGTCCACCTCCTGAACCCACACCATCCACTAAGTATTGTACCAACTCACAGGCTTTTACCTCTTTGACGCAACTTCGCACAGACATCTTGATTCCGGTTGGTAGTTCACTATAAACCACACAAGTATTTACCGCATCCACCTCAAGAATCAAATCACTAATCATCCCCAAAATGTTCGGATCACACGGTTCTGCTTTGACAATCGCATAACGATGCTCTTTATTATAATTATAAGAAATCAGCGCATTCCCTGCAATTACTAATTCAATTAAAGAAAGATTTGAATTACGAAACATTGTTATCAGGGAATTATCATATCCGGATATATCACGCAAATCGCGATCGAGCGGATGTGACACTTCCGAAAAATTATTCGTATCCATCAATAGACCATAATATAATGCTGTAATTAATGGTTTATCTTTTGTAAAATCAAAGTTTTCACGCTCTAACAAATCCCAAACAACTGTAGAACATGATCCAACATTGCTACGCACATCATGCAACTTAGGCATTTCGACTGAAGGCTGATGATGATCGATGATGGCAATTTCTCCAGCATTAAATCGCTCAACATTGCCTTCCCCATATTGACAATCTACCGTTATTAATAAATCAGGTTTCTCCAATTCTTCCACATGTTCAATTGGTATGGATAATTTCGAAACCATCAGCATTAAATTTGCTTTTTGAATCTTATTGGCCCCACCATATACAAGCCGTGGATTTTTCCCGCATTGTTTCAAATAAGTATATACACCAAATCCACTTGCAATGGCATCTGCATCCGGGTTGTTATGGCACTGTATCACAATGTTCTGATATTGTAATAGGCTATTTAGTCTCATCTTATGTCCTCTTTCCGCTTGCTAATTAATATAATAGCGAGCTCGTTCATTGTCCGATAATGTTGCTTCACCAAATTGTCGATGTGCTTCCTCTATCATCTCATCCAAATCAAGGTACGGAAACCGATATAGTATTCTCGCGTCTTGCACATATACACTATCATATTTTGAAATATATGCTGCCCCACCGGCAATGCGAGCAATTGGCGCATAGTCTGCCTTATTTAAAATGAACATATCTGTTCCCGTGATGAGCGTCAGCGTTTTCTCATCTTTGTTGTTTACAACATCTTCAATTTCATCATATCGACCTTCTTCTATAGAATACATAATTTTTTTCCCTTCTAAATCATATACACTATAGCAGGCATTATCACCCTGCATGATAAGTTGATTTGCATCATTCAAAAAGCGAATAAAACAATTATGTCCACCATAAAAAGTTATCTCATGTAATGTTTCTTTGGATTTTGTATCATAAATACGAATTTTCCCATCAATACAATTTACCGCTAACAACTTTCCATCTGATGAAATTGCAAATGCCGTCTTTTCCTCATCTATATAACATGGACGATATACATCTTTATCAAGAGTTTCTACTTTTCCCGTTTCCACTTTCAAACAAATTGTATATCCGCCTTGTGCCCGTCCATAAAACCATTTCCCATCATTTGAAATCACACCATCGGATGGGTTTTCATCCCAATTTGCACTTCCGACCAGTTGTCTTTTCTGCAAATCAATTAAAGAATAACCATTACTATTATAAATGAAGAGATATTGCTTACTTTCCGAGATTGTTAATTTACTATCATAGTCAATTTGTTCTACCGTAAGCTGGTCTTCTTCTTCTCGTATTACATCATAAAAGGCAATATGCCCCTCATCATCCACTGCATAAAATAAACTGTCATCTACAAATCCGTACATTTGCACATACATATCATCCTGCAAGTTCCATTCCCCGACTAAAGTATTATCCTTGGACGCATAGAAAAAGAAGCTTTTCATTCCTCCATCTGTAGTCGCATAGTAATTTTCATTCTCGGACACCACCATGTTTTCAATGGCTGTATCTTTCCCCACAATCTCTTCAAGTCCTATCCCTTCGCTATACTTCATCAGCAATACGAACTCTGTTCCTGATACATCTCCCGCTAACACACCATTTGCAATTTGAACTGCATCTATACTTAGCCCAATTTCCATTTGACCATTATAGAGGATTTTTCCATCTATAGTATCTATAAAATTCATGATACCAGCCGGTTCGATAGCAAATGCCATTGTAGCATCTTTTGTCATGAGCAAAGATACCAGCGGACTCGATATTCCAATGGTTGCTTTCACACTTCCATCGGTTGCATTCCAAATATATACATCACGTCCAACGCTTAACATTACAACATCACCAGCGCTCTTGATGATAGGCCCATACTTGTTTAATCCGACTGGTTTAACTTCAATTTGATTACTCCAAATAATTGCACCTGTGGTAACATTAATTTTTTGTACATATCTTGTGTCTTTTTCATCCCCGATGAGGCTAAAATCATCTTTATTACCACTATATACTATGAGATTTCCATCTTCTGTGAACGTTTGGCCTAAAATATATAACCCCGTTGTAGTACATTCTGTATACGTCTTGGTCTTAAAATTGTATATAGTGACCATACCGCTTACTGCATCATCCACTTGATGTTCTATTGCAAATACCTCTTCCCCTTTACAAAAAACACCATCCCAAAAATCTTTATTTGCAGATGCATTATCCAATGTTGCAATTATTATCCCATCCGTTGCATCTACAAATACAACTTGATTATCAGAAATGCATGCAACAATTTCTGAAACAATATCAACTTCACATACTGTCACCATTAAATTATCTTGTAAATGCCAATTTTCATTTCCTTTTAAGTCCATGCTAACAATTTCTTTGTCTGTAACAATTACAAGATTATCTTCTTTTGTTAGAAATGCTTTTTTTCTATTGATTGGTTCTCCATTGTCATCAAAGGTTGCTTTGTCCTGCATCAATAACTTACCGGTTTCCACCTCCCAAACATAAACACTCCCCAACTGATCGAGTGTCACTAACTTGGACCCATCATGATTATAAATCATAGAATCTACAATGCTATCATGTTTTAGCAAACGGTCTTTCATCAAAGTATTTCCTGTTGTATACAAATTTAATGCCTCTGACAGGGCACACTGTGCATCTGCAACATATGGTCTATTATTTTCCTTTGACGGAAGTGCTTCTAAAGCTACCAGCACCGCATCCTCTCTATCTCCCATACTATATAACGAATGAGCCGTATCCGCCAGATATTTCGACTGGTTTACTTGCTTTTCTTTATAATTTTTGCGAATCATTGTCATATTAACAGAACTATAGATACCAAAAGCAAGTGCAAGTACAGCAATCACGATACTTGCCAAAAACGCTTTTTTCATACGACGTTCCTTATGGCGCTGACGCAAATCATCATATGTACATCCAAGAAGCGGTGCCGCAAGACGCATCACTTCTGTTCTCAATTTTTTTTCGACTTCCTTTAGGGTGCTACCTCTTACATCTGCTGCCAACGGTTCCACCATTGCACCATCATCATCACATAACAACTGTGGCGGAAACGATTCATTTGGCTCTCCTTCAATCAAAACAGCTAATACGCGGTTTCTTCCATGCATCGAAATAAAAGTATCGATTTCCATCTGGACCCAATAAGAATCCGGTGTTCTTGGGGAACAAATAACAATTAAATACTCCGACTCAGCCAATGCATTTTGAATCTTATTTCCCAAATCACTTCCAATTGGAAGTTCTTCCTGATCACGAAATACGCGTTTAATATTTTTCTTCCCGGTAGCTTTAGCAACCGCTCGTGGTACTTTCATCGTTTCTAATTTTTTATGTATTTTCTTCGCCACAAACATATCCAAATCGGAATGACGGTAGCTGATAAATGCATCGTATCTCATGTTTTTCTCCTTTGTGGTAGTTTACCAATTTTTAAGTATAACATATTTGCATGTAAACTACCACTTTTTTTGCTTGTTAAAAAAACAAAAAGAGCTGAAATCTCAGCTCTTTTTCATCATTATCTTGATATAATCTTCTGTTTTATCTCTCATAATATGAAATCCTCGTTCTATATCATCTATTGAATATTTATGAGAAATTAATTCTTCCGAAGAAATTTGTCCACTCGCCAGTTTCTTTAAAACATACTCCCAATCCTCCGGAAAGGATGAATTCCATGTTCCCGTTATTGTAAGTTGATTTCTTAAAATTTTCCAATAAACACTCTTTTCAAATGTCATATCTGAATATGGATTTCCAACACAACAGATACGTCCTGCCGGAGCAGTCAGCTCCACCACTTGCGTAACCACTTCATTTCTGCCAACACATTCAAAAAAAACATCAATTCCCGCCTGATTGGTACGTTCCATTATCCAACTCGAAACATTTTGTAATTTACTATTACAATAATTTTCTTCGGCAATACCCATTTTAAGAACCGTTTCCTTTTGAAAATCCTTATTACCAATTATATAAACATTTGTTATCCCGGCTTCCATAAGAAACATCAACAATAACATTCCAATCGTCCCCAAACCATAAATAGCTACCGTATCTGTTTCTTTTGGCATTATTCGCTTCATTGCGTGCACCGCAACTGCCATCGGTTCCAACATCGCAGCTTCTTCAAATGATACTTCATCCGGCAATTCAATCAGATTGTCTCTTGGAACTGAAACATACTCTGCGAATCCACCATCTCTTCGAGAGCCCAGATAACTGTAATTTCTACACATTTCATACTGTTTTTTTTGGCATGGAAGACACTTCTTACACGGAATCAACGGAAATACCCCTACACGTTTTCCTGTTTCTGTTACTACTCCCGAAAATTCGTGTCCCGGTATTAAGGGATATGAATAGGCGCCGGTTCGATAAATTCTTGGAATATCCGAGCCACAAATTCCTGCAGCTTTTACCTCAACTAACACTTCATCTTCTGCTACCGTTGGCATGTTTGCATTCTCAATTCTAAAATTATCTATATCATGCAATACCCAAGCTTTCATGTATTTTCCCTTCCGTTTATTATCTGCTCAAAACGACTCAAATCCAATTTTGTTGTTATTTTAAAATTGTTTTCATCGCCTGCAATCATTACGATATCCATATCTGCCATAATTGCCGGTTCTGTAGATCCATTGATTGAAAAAATCCGTTCCGGCATTAATTGTTGATTGGCTTCATAATATTTCCCAAAACAAAATGCCTCCGGTGCTTGTCCTGCAAAAATCTCATTCCGTTTCAAAAGTGCATCTACTTTCTTTCCATCAGAGCTTCCATAAATTGTATCCTTCATTGGAATCACCGGCAGTACACCATCATGTCCTTCCATTGCATCCAGACACCGCGTAATCATATCATCGTCCAACTGTGGGCGCGCTGCATCATGAATAAAAACAACATCTGTCTCATCCGCATATTTTCGTATATCTTGCAAACCATGAAAAACGGAAAGCTGACGATTTTCTCCCGGCATGGAAAAGCCTTTAAATTTCTGATTGCAATTCCTCTTTTGAACTAACGTTAAAAGTAAATCGTGCCACTGTGCATCTGCTACCATTTGAACTGCATCTATTTGATTATGTAACAGTATCGTTTCCAGGCAATAATCTACAATAGGTCTTCCTCCTACTTCTATGTATTGTTTGGGAAGATCCGTGCCTACTCTACTCCCGGTTCCACCAGATAAGATAAGTGCTATATTCATAAATTCAATCCTCGGATATCTTTAATAATCTCATTATAAGAACGTTTTTTACCGAATAACAGTGTTGTTCCAAGCACAAACCCATCCATTCCTTTCGGGGCAAATTCAAGCACTTTATCCGCACCACATGCACCATCCCAATATAACTTAAATTTCATCTCTTCGCGCAATTTCAATAAGCGGTCGATTTTCTCTCCCACATACGGTAAATACATCTGTCCTGCATTCCCCGGATTGACAGACATAACGAGCACTTTATCTACTATCCGTAACATTTCAAATACTGTCTCTATACTTGTTCCCGGATTAATTGCAATACCCGGCATCATACCGGCATCGATAATCTCCTGCAAAGTTGTGGAAGGATGATATTCTGCTTCCGGATGAATATAAATCGTATCGCCTTTTTGGAGATTTTTAATAAACATATCAATATGTGTACGGGGATGCTCAATCATTAAATGCACATCCAGTGGCTTATCCGTCGCAGAACGAATATAGCGCATGTCATTTAAAGACATGGCATAGTTTGGCACATAACGACCATCCATAATATCGATATGGAAAGAATCAATACCGGCCTTTTCTAATTCTTTTACTTCTTTTTCCAGATGTCCGAAATCAGCACACATCATGGACGCTGTTAATTCAAAGTTCATGGTTTCTCCTCTCCAATCATACAAGAAATTTGCAACCTGCATGCACGATATAAAGATTTTCTCTATTTGTCAAAATTTAGTCCTATGTTTCAAAAAACTTTCTATTACATTATCGTCAAAATATACTAAAAAATCAATCTATACAAGCGTGTTTTTGCCACATTATTTTCAAAACAACTATCGCATTGTCTCACTGTTATTCAACACTTGCGTACTATACAAAAACAATACGTCCTGATGTTCAAAAGAAATCCATTCTCCCAGCATCTGACTGGAAATATATCGGATATCGACAAGCGTAATTTTGGCGTAACTCTCCACCAACAGCGGTGCAATGCTACTTCCAAACGAATCTCGAAAAAGAATCAGCTCTTTATCTGTACTTGCATTTGGATTTTCAATCGTTACAAGCGAAAGAGAACCGGACAAAAACATCTCGTACGGGTCACGACCGGTTGCTTTATCCATATCATAGACTGTAATTGACCGATCATTCTGATAATCGTATACCTTGCATGCATCTAATGTTTCGTTGTTCAGATAATGCAATGTATCTGCTCTATGCGGCAATGCGAGTTGCCCATAGTACACTCCGTAAAACGGATGATCTAAAACCATTTCCTCATATTCTACTTCTACGCCGGTTCCCATCTCATTTGTCAAGTGCTTGGCAACCTCTGTAATCTTCTCCTGTCGCCAATGCGTATCCGTCATGTAATAATCCTCTATAGAAAGAAGCGGCACAATATCAATATATTCCATATAATCCACATCATCTTGCATCATAGCAAAAAATTGCTCATAATCCATGGATAAATGTCCGGAATCCTGCGCTAGATAATAATTCTTATCCGGAATCATCGAATAATAAACCTTCACATCTGTTTGAGATAAATAAGTATCATAAATGTAGCGAAAACATGTTTTTGCATGTTCAATTGATTCTTTATTAAGCGGATACTCCATTTTACCTATATAGCCATCACATTGATAGATTCCATTGTTATCTTTTTGTCCTAGGAGATACCGTGAAGTATAAGCTTTTACCGTACGAAATCCTGCACGCATTGGAAATTGATCCAGCATGTAACTTTCCAAATCCGATGTAAACTCACCAGAAAATATATTGCGAGCTGTAAATTCCGGAAAGGATTGTAATTTACGTCGTTCGCTATCGGAGTATTCTTCTGTTCCTTTTAGAAGAAACCATGTTGGCAAAATCAAAAAATACAATGCCATTGTTATAACCAAAATTTTATTTTTATGAATCATGTCAAAATGTTTCCTTTCTAAAACCGAAAATACAAAAACGGATTGAATGAGCCATCAATTAAATATGCAGTTATAAGAATCAGCAACACGAACAAGAAAATCACCTCTGCAACATCCAGAAAGATTTTGCTGTTTCTATGCGCTCCAATTTGTGTAAGTATTTTTTTCGCCAATGGTGTCGCACCTATACATGCAATAACAATCATCAACCCATAGCTTCGCAGATAGTACAAAGTTTCATTTGTCAAGAACGGAGTAGTTCCCATCCCAAACATTTGTCCTATCGTCCGAATTGCATCCGGCAAGTCCTGAGTTTGAAATAGAATAAAGCTGATTAAAGTCAAAAAAATTACATATATATGCGCAATCACGTTGCTTTTTTTTAATATTTTTTCAAATCCAAACTTTTCCAAAATTAGAAATACTGCAAAAAAGAGACCCCATAGGATAAAATTCCATGCGGCACCATGCCAAAATCCGGTCAAAAACCAGACAATAACAATGTTACGCAACCATTTTAATTTACCAACGCGATTACCGCCTAACGGAATATATACATAGTCACGAAACCATCTTCCTAAAGATATATGCCATCTACGCCAGAACTCCGTAATACTTTTGGATACAAATGGATAATTAAAATTCTCCGGAAAGTGAAATCCAAATATCGTTCCAAGTCCAATTGCCATATCACTATATCCCGAAAAGTCAAAATAGATGTACAGTGCATTTACTATTGCATACACCCACAGGAATAGAATGGATTTTTCTTCAGAATCCCGAAAAATCTCACAATACTCGGCTAATTGATTTGCAATCAAAACCTTCTTAGCCAGTCCAAAAATAAATCTGCGAATACCAATTGCAATATCATCAAAGGAGTGTGCCCTTTCTTTTAAATGGAATTCCACATCGGTATATCGCACAATTGGCCCTGCAATTAACTGTGGAAACATGGTGATATAGGTTGCCAAATAAACCGGATTTTTCTGCACTTTGGCATCTTGCTTATATACATCCGCAACATAGCTAATAATCTGAAATGTATAAAAGCTAATTCCAATCGGTAACGCAACTTGAATGACCGGAATTTCACTTCCGGTCATTGCATTTACATTCCCAATGAAAAAATCTGTGTATTTAAAGAAAACCAATGCACCTATACAACCTGTTACGGCAATATATAAAACAGCTTTTCTTCTACCATTCTGCTTCTCCCATTTGCCAAGCAAAACACCTGCCAAATAGCCAATAAGAATCAGAATTATCATAAGTAGTACATATTTCGGCTCGCCCCACGCATAAAAAAGTAGACTTGTCAATAAAAGTACGATATTTTTTCCCCACTTTGGTGCCATAAAGTAAAAAAGCAAGACCAGCGGAAGAAAAAAATATAAAAAAGATATACTAGAAAATATCATACTCCTAACCTATTGATTCCTCATACAAAACTTTAGCGTCTACATAGGCCTCCGTTAAATTCTCTTCAAAATCATCAATCACATCTTCGTTTCCATATGCCACTACCAGATAGTCATCTCCAATCTGTACGATAATTAATTCCTCCGGAAAACCACACATCCATTGTGTTCCAAGAATATTTTCCCTCACCGCATCCGCAACTGATTTGATATTCTTTGCATCTTTCACATGGTATGTTGCGCCTGTAAAAGTGTTAGCATTCATCATGTGCACTAGTGATGCACAATCATCAATCTGTTCCAATTGCTCTTCCGGAAAATTCAATGTATAAGTCAATCCTTCTGTATCAGAAATATCATATTTACCAGGTGCATTATCTACGGGATTATTCAAATCACCACCAATTGCAGCAAATTTCTCCTCCTCTTCAAAACCAGCCCATACCGTGTCCATAATCTCAAGAGAATCTTTGACCTTTATTTGAGTGTCTCCTTTCCCTCCGCAAGCCATCAAGGTTCCCCCTAACATAGTGGTTACCATTAAAATACATAATAGTTGTTTCATTTTTGTACCTCCCAAATTTTTTATACTATTATATCATACCCAAAAGTGAAATTACTATTAAAAATAGGACTGTCACACTAATCTATGATATCATATCGTAAAAGTGCGACAGTCCCTTATATTTATTATTACAACAAACTTCCAATCGTTAAAAACAACGGTGCAAATACTAATGCTACTACTGTCATTAACTTAATTAAGATATTGATGGATGGTCCTGATGTGTCCTTAAACGGATCACCTACCGTATCACCAACAACGGCTGCCTTGTGTGCTTCACTACCTTTTCCACCGTGGTTGCCATCTTCGATATATTTCTTCGCGTTATCCCACGCACCACCAGAGTTAGACATGAAAATTGCCATCATAACACCAGTAACTAAGGAACCGGCTAACAATCCGCCCAATGCAGAAGTTCCCAATACAATACCAACTGCAAGCGGAGCAATGACTGCAAGAATACCAGGAACCAACATCTCTTTTAAAGCTGCTGTAGTTGAAATTGCAACACATGAAGTATAGTTCGGTTTCTCTTTGCCTTCCATAATACCAGGCATTTCTCTAAATTGTCTACGAACCTCTTCAATCATCTTATATGCAGCTTTTGATACCGACTGCATAGTCATCGCAGAGAATAAGAATGGTAACATACCACCAATTAACAAACCAATGATAACGCGTGTATCCAAAATATCAATCGCTGTTAATTTAACAGCTTCTGCATAGGATACAAACAATGCAAGCGCTGTTAACGCTGCAGAACCAATTGCAAAACCTTTTCCCATAGCTGCTGTTGTATTACCAACTGCATCAAGTTTATCCGTAATCTGGCGAACTTCCGGTTCAAGTCCGGACATCTCTGCAATTCCTCCTGCATTATCTGCAATCGGACCATATGCATCAACTGCAACCGTAATACCGGTTGTTGATAACATACCAACTGCAGCAAGTGCAATTCCGTAAAGTCCACAGAAATGGAACGCTAGAAATACACCGATACAAATTAGAAGAATCGGAATTGCAGTTGATTTCATACCAACCGCAAGTCCACTGATAATAGTAGTAGCAGAACCGGTCTCTGACTGCTCTGCAATTTCTTTTACAGATTTGTAATCACCAGATGTATAAACCTCTGTAATAATACCAATCAAAAGTCCAACAATAAGACCTGCAATTACCGCAACTGCATATTTGAAATCATCAAACAATACTTTACTAAATACGATAGAAATAACAACAACAATTGCGCTTGAAACATAAGAACCTAATTTCAAAGCAGTATGTGGGTTTGAATCTTCCTTACCACGAACAAAGAAAGATCCTAAGATAGAAGCAACTAATCCAAGTCCTGCAATTAAGAGCGGATATAATGCTCCGGATACTTCATGTACTAAAATACCAAGTGTAAGTGAAGAAATAAGTGCACCAACATATGACTCAAATAAATCGGCACCCATACCTGCAACATCACCTACATTATCACCTACGTTATCTGCAATTACAGCCGGATTACGAGGATCATCCTCCGGGATCCCAGCCTCTACTTTCCCTACAAGGTCAGCTCCAACGTCAGCAGCTTTGGTATAAATCCCACCTCCAACACGAGCAAACAATGCAATAGATGACGCACCCAAACTAAATCCGGAAAGTACATCTACATTCTTTGTAATTAAATAAATCACGCTGATACCAAGAACACCAAGTCCAGCAACACACATCCCCATAACAGCTCCGCCCGAAAAAGCAATGGATAATGCTTTGTTCATCCCACTCTCTTTCGCAGCATTTGCAGTACGAACATTTGCTTTCGTAGCAACTTTCATTCCAACAAATCCGGCAATTGTGGAAAATAATGCACCAACCACAAAGCAAATAGCCGTAACCCAATTACCAATACCAACACCAATTAAAACACAAATAACTGCAACAAATATAATAAGAATCTTGTACTCTGCCGTCAAAAATGCTTGTGCACCTTCACTAATATAAGCTGCAATTTCTTTCATTCTGTCGTTTCCAGCACTTTGCTTATTTACTTTAACAACCAAGTAAGCCGCAAATAACAATGCCAATACACCAAACAACGGAATGACATTCAACAATGTTTCCATTACACTTTCCTCCCTTAGGTAATCTTTTATAATTTTATCACATTCTCAACAAATTCCTAGTACAAGTTTTTTTTCTATCTATTCAACAATTTTTCATCAACAAAAGCAGGGCATTTTTGTAACTTTTTAATAATAAAAACACTCTATTTTTTTGAGAAATACTTTTTTGTTTCCTTCACAACAACACCACTTAGTGCTACTAATGCAATTAAGTTTGGGAATGCCATCAATCCATTTAAAATATCTGCAATTGTCCATACTGCCGATACTGTCATAAACGGACCTACAAAAATTGCAAAAATATAAAGCCAACGAAATCCTTTTATCATATTCGGTTTATCACCAACCAGATATTCCATACATTTCTCGCTATAATAATTCCATCCCAAAATGGTTGTAAATGCAAAAAACACCAAACAAACCATTAAAATAAATGACGCCACTTCTTCCGGAAACGGCAAGCCCATCTGAAATGCCTTGGTGGTAACTGCTACCCCTTCCAAACCAATGTCCCATGCACCGGTAATAATGATTGCAAGCCCTGTCATAGTACAAATTATAAGCGTATCAATTACCGTTCCGATCATAGAAACAAGTCCTTGTTCTACCGGCTCATTTGTTTTTACAGTTGCTGCTGCAATTGGTGCACTTCCAAGGCCTGCTTCATTTGAGAAAATGCCTCTTGCCACACCCTTTTGGATCGCAATAAGCATTGCGCCTAATGTACCACCTGCTGCTGCACGCAATCCGAATGCACTCTCCACAATCTCAACAAACGCCGCCGGAATTGCCGATAAATGAGTCCCTAAAACAACAAGTACGGTTGCAATATATAATATAGCCATAAAAGGAACAACAACCTGCGACACCGATGAGATTCTTTTCACCCCACCGATAATTACGAGCGCTGCTACCACAGTTAAAATCAATCCGGAAATAACCACAGACCAAGAATATTCCGTATTAAAAATCTGTATTGTATGGTTATTGCTCGGATCAAAAAAATTATTTACTGCACTTGTAATTCCATTAATCTGTGTAAAGGTACCAATTCCAAGGAGTCCTGCACCAACTCCAAAAAAAGCAAATAACTTCGCTAGCCAACGAAATTTCTTACCCATTCCGTTTTCTATGTAATAAAATGGTCCTCCGACTACGTGTCCATCTTTTTCCACAACACGATATTTGATTGCCAGAAGGCATTCTGCATATTTTGTCGCAGTCCCAAATAAAGCCGCTACCCACATCCAAAATAATGCACCAGGCCCACCGGTTACCAGTGCGGTTGCAACACCTACAATATTTCCGGTTCCAATCGTTGCAGACAATGCCATGCAAAGAGCTCCAAAACTGGAGACTTCCCCGTCCTCACCTTCATTGTTATTCGCTAAAAGATGCTTGATTGCTAAGGGCAATTTTCTGATTTGAAGACCTTTTAATCGAACAGTCAAAAAAATTCCCACTGCAAGAATGAGTACAATCAAAGGAATTCCCCATACCAAATCATCAATCGTTGTTAAAAATGACATCTCTATTTCTTCCCTTTCCATTTATTTTTTATTTGACATGTTTTGTCTTTACAATTACGACATTGCAATGTTGTGTTAGAGCCACTCCAAAACCTCTCCGGATGCTTTGCATAAACAATCTCCCATCGGATCAAAACAACTGCTGACGTAAAAAACAAACTCCAGCTAAAAAAGTTGCGTATAAACAACATCGGAACAAACATCATAAAATGTCCCCAATCATAAATTCTGCAATTAACACAACATCTATTTTTCATAATTACGGATTGAAACGGACAATAAAATAATATGCATATATAATCACACAAGAAATAAAATACTGTAAGCATCAGCAAATCCGCATCTCCGATGATATGAAACAAGTACAAAACACCGAATATTGCATTAAAACAAAGCCAAACCAGCATAACTGTCCACGCTTTTATATTCTGTCCTTGAACAAATTCTAAAAGTTCCTCTCTGGAGTAGTGCTCACTTTCCTTAAAATGCCGTTCTCCCGCTTTATTTAACGCCATAGAACGTCTTGCGCTTGGAAAAATATGTAATAACATAATTCCCATAAATGCAAGCCATAACACATGAATCGGGCCAATCCCCAACCAAACCGGCTGAATCATCAACTCATACATAGTTTGCTTATCTGTTAAATAAAATATAAAAACAGCTATGAAAATCACTAAACGCATTACAAATTTAATTAGATAGCGTTTTAACATTGGAGTTTTTATCATTGGTGTACCTCTTAAAATTTCTTGAATATACTATTATTAAAATGAATAAAAGTGTTTTATAAATTAATTACTATTACCAATGGACTAATTGCGAATATAGCCTCAAGTACTAACACAACGTATATTACCATATCTTATGCTGATTGCGCAAACTGTAACCGTAGTAATCAAAAAATCTGACTTATTATAGATAAAAAAGACACGATGTATTGTTCCTGATTACACCGTGTCATATCTATATTCGAATGTCAAATGATTATTCCTAAAGTTCTGTAACAGATTCTGTTCCGTCCGGATATGAAATCTGAAGCAAATTCCTTTGTTCTATACAAGAAATTTCTTCATTATATTCACTCCACCCATAATCCTCTTCGCCCCAAATGTATGGATACAATTGATAAACCGTACCGGATTGCATCTCATATTCAATGTAGAACTCTTTAATTTCGTAAAAATTAATTATTTCTGTTTCTTCAATATATTTTGATATATTAATATCAACACTGCCCTTTAATTTATTATCTAATTCAAAAACATCATCACCTAACACAAGATGAACACTTCTAATTTCTTCTTGTACATTTAAACCATACACAATTGTTCCTGCAAGCGTTAACATCCCATTCCCATAAGATGTAAAACCATCAAATACACAGTCTGCATTTTTTGACTTTTCATTTTCTTTCTCGTTTGCTAACAACAATTCATCAATGCTATATTGTTGATGCTCGATTTCATTATTTAATCTATCTATCTGATAATTTAACGTTTCAATTTCTGTCTTCCTTGATAAATTAGCAAAGATTAACATCACACAAATGATTATTAAAATTATATTTGTTCCTTTTAATGACTTATTGTTCTGATTCATTTGCTGCCCCCCATGTTTCTTTACTAATATCATTTTCTGTAAATGTCACCTCTATATCTGTTTTGTTTCCATTTATATATGCATCTATTTTTGTATTCTCTGATACCATAAATTGATATAAGAAAAAATGATATCCGTATAAGTCTTCATACTCTGTTTCTTCAATGTTGAATATAATACTGTATTCTTCCCCGTTAATATCACTATATGTGGTAAGGTCCATATAACATCTCATTAGATTCTCACTATCCTTTACATATAGTAAGCACGTTTTTCCTCCCTTTTCCATTAGAACATGTACTTTTCCCTCAGATGAATCTGCTGCTTTTATCCATTCCGCAATTGTTGCATTTTGAATCAGTTCTTCTTCTGTAATATTATAGATTCCTTCCAATCCACCAATGGAACTTCCACTATAGTTAATTCCACCATATGAGATACTCCCTGCCGTTCCAACAAACATAATCAAGAAAAATAAGATTACTATAATAAAAACAACTATACCTATTCCACTTTCTTTTTTATATATTCGAACCGGTTGTTGATAATCTTCCGGCAATTCTTCTCCACATTTTGGACAAGATTTCCATCCCTTTTGAATCGGAAATTGACATCGTTTACATCGTGTCATTAAAGGAGTATTACAATTGGGACATATATCTGTATCCCCTTCTACAGGAGCACCGCAATTTGAACAAGCAAAATCACTTAACGGAGTTCTACAAATAAAATAAATAATCAATCCAATTAAAAATGGTGCAAAAAAAGTAAGAATCGCCCATACTGCAGCTTTCATATTTCTTTTTTTCGCATCATGATAAACAAATATTGCTGAAATTGCCATCATCAATACATATATAAATATAATTACACAAAATCCGATTGTCACTAACATAAATACACTTCCTTTTTAATAAATTTTCTAATTACTACCGTTTGAATAATTATGTATCCACTAAATATTATAAGCAACATAAAGAACAGGTCTTTCGCCCATTTCCAAACCATATACAACACCAACGCCGCTAAGATTGCCACAAGCACCATTGCAATTCCGGATAATAGTAGTAGCCATTTTTCGCGCTTCTGCAGCTTCCTTTTCTCTAACATTTGCGTATCCAGATACGGTGGTTTGTATCGTTCAAAATCATATACTCCATTCATCTTGCAGCACCTCCTTTAACATCTTTCTAGCTTTCATCAGGCGACTTTTTACCGTTCCCACCGGAATTCCTATAATCTCTGCAGTCCTTTTTATATCTTTCTCTTCAAAATAATACAAAATTACTGCTTCTCTAAATTTGTTCGGCAACCTATCCACCGCTTCCCTAATGTTACTGTAATCTTCTGTTTCTTCCGTCGGAATTTCCTGAATCACCACATCTTTTTCCTCGGTCGAAGAAAACCAATCAAAAAATGGTGCTATTTTTAACCTTCGAAGATAATCCCTATAACGATTAACGCAAATTGCCGTCAACCATCCCTCATATGTTCCGGAAGAATTATATTGTTCTTGTCGTTCATATGCCCTTAGCCAAGTCTCCTGATACAAATCCCATGCATCATGCTTATTTTTACACAATGTCATGCAAAGACCAAATAACCTTGGGCCATAGACTTTAATTTTGTCTTCCATGTTCTCTATTCACTTTCAACATCTAATTTTCCAGCGCCTTCATACTCATATACGAATCTAAAATAGATTTGGTTCATTTTCTGAAAAAAAAGAGTTCAAAATGCTATACAAATATTATAACATTCCGAACTCTTTTATCTTTTTATTAATTAGCAGAATCTGCAGTTTCTTTTAATATTTGCAGTTGCTCAAATGTACCATCTACATTATGTGAGAATCTGCCAAGATTTTCAAAAGCTGTTCCAATTGTAGCTCTACAGGTCTGTGTTCCTGCGGAAACCTCCTGCGAAGCCGCTGATAATACAGAAATACTATTTACAATTTCACGATTTGCTGATAAAACTGTTTCCACTTCGCGTGTCATGTTAAGAACAGCCTCTTGCAATTCATGCATACCACTTTCCACTTGCGAAAAGCTTGTATTTACTTCACCTACTCGCTGGCGTTGTAAATTAATACATTCTGTAGATTCTTCAATTCCTGCTTGCGTCTCATTTGTAACTGCTGTAAGTCGATTAATAATCGCTGTAATTTGTTCCGTGGAAACTTTTGTCTCTTCTGCCAGATTACGAATTTCTTCTGCAACAACTGCGAATCCCTTTCCTGCTTCTCCTGCTCTCGCAGCCTCAATAGATGCATTCAACGCTAATAAATTGGTTTGCGAAGAAATATTCAAAATTGATTCCGTAATACCGGAAACCTGCTTTACGTTATCCACTAATTGCTCTACCGTTTGAGAAATTCTCGCAATATTTTGATCTACCAAATTAGATTGTGCCTGCAAATCATCTGCACGATTTTTTCCATCTATAATTACTCCCTTTAAGTCTTCTGTTGTAATCTTAGCATTCAATGCTAATGCATTCGCAGCTTCTAAACTATCCTGAATATTGGATGTCATATCCGCCTGATTTCCAACTGCCAGCGCCGTACTCTCAGAACTTCCGGAAATGGCATCCATTGCGGAGTCTGCAGTGCTCATTGCATCATTGATAACATGCAAACTTTCAACTATCTCCTGAAAGTCATTATCTAATTTATGTACAATGCCGTTCACAACATTGGCAACCTGCTGTCTACGCAATGCTTCATCTGCAATTACAGCTTGGTCTTCTTTACTAAAGTCAATCAGTAAAGAAATTGCCCAATACGATGCAAAAATGCCCAATAAAAATCCTGCCATAATTAAAATACCATAATTAAGCAACACCTTATCGCCTTCAAAATATAGCATCGCACATTTAATTCCGCCAATGACAAACGTTCCAATTGCCCCAAGCATTACCACCAGGGAATTTAAATATATCATAAGACCAATCAGAGTCGGGAAAACAAGCATCATGACAACAACGCCATTTCCAAACACCAGTACTGCGTATGCAATAAGAAAAATCGCGGAAAAGAGAACCATACATCGTTTCACCGTCGGCATAATACGATATATGACAACAGATGCAATTAATGCAATCGCATAAAAAGAACACCTTAAATATAAGCTGGTCGTAATCCCATTTTTACTTATATTAAAACACTCTACTATCGTATAGCCAATATAGCAAATTACCAGTATAATACACATGACGAAATTCGCACGGTGATATTGTTCCGGTGTTAAATCTTTTCTTTTAATTAGTTTCCCCATAGAACCCCTCCATTTTTATATGCATTTATTTTATTTTACCGTAAAATAAGACATTTTGCAATTTGTATTTGTTCGCTGTGAGTGCCACTTTGATAAATTTAAAATCACATATTCTCTCATCGTGGTTCATTATTATATCAATTCTCTTTTTATTTTTCCTGAAGGAGTTTTATCAAATGGTACCTCTCGAAATATTGTTCTACGTATACGTCGATATGTTGGAACACTTTGATTGTATTTTGCGATGTATTCTTCTACCTTTTCTTGAATCTCATCATCTCGAGTTCCTCCACACCAAACATGTGCAATAATCGAATCATTCTCTCCGTATACAACAACCTCTTCTATCTCCGGACAATTAATTAACTGTGACTCAATTGCTTCCGGACTGACATTTTCTCCGTTTGATAAAATAATAATATTTTTAATACGACCAGTTACATACAAAAAACCTTCTGAATCAATATATCCAACATCGCCGGTATGATACCACCCATCCACTATTACTTCCTGTGTTTCCTTCGGACTGCCGATATACTCTATCATCAAGTTATTCCCTTTAATAAGGATTTCTCCGAATTCGGATATTTTAACCTTATTCCATGGTCCCGGTTTCCCAACCGCCCCAAAACGGTGTTCGGATGGCGTTGCATAAATTGCAGAACCACTTATCTCTGTTGCCCCATAGGTCGACGAGGTAAAAACACCTAACGACTTTAAATATTTTGCTTCTTCCAGATTTTGTGGAGCACCTGCGCTTGTTATGTATTTTATACCGGTAAGATCAAATAACTTTTGCTTGCTTTTTTTGATAAGAACCGAAATAAATGCCGGAACTGCTGTAATAGCCGCCGGACGGAACCAATCCATATCACGAATGCCATCTTTCATATTTGACAGACATAAATTTGTACCACGTGTGATACAATTGGAGACTACCGCAATCCCCGCAACATGATATAGCGGAAATACGAGAATTGCCTTATCGGTGCTCGTTTCCTTATCAGGCATAAAAACATAATGCGACAATAGCACCAATTTACTTTTGCTAGTACTTCCGGAAGTCATTAACACAATTGCCGGATCACTCGGTTTCTGGTCTCCTTTGTATTCATATAAAGTTCCACCCTTGTGAATCCATTGACGAATACTAGTCTCATGACCTGCGCCGCTTGCATACATGCAACATATTTTATGTTCTTGTGAATATTGCTCTACGATGCCAAGATTATCTTCACTGCAGATCATCATAGCAGGTTTCATAACATCCATTGCTTCAAGAATTTCTTGTTCCGGTAAATCTAAATTCAAAACTGCTGCAATTGCTCCAATCGAAACAGTTGCATAAAACGCCACAATTATCTCATAGTTGGATTTCCCTTCTATCACGATATATTTACCTTTTAACTGACGTTCATCGAATCGGTACGCTACATGTAATACATCTTCCCAAAACTTATTATAGGTAACACACTCAACTCGTCCATTCTCCATATAGGAAAACAGTATTTGCTCACCATATTGGTCCTTCGCCTTTTTTAAATTTTCATACGCGGTCATACCATAATACTTTTCATAATGCATACTTCTTTTGTTCTCCCATCCGTTACACAATCATTAACCTACATAATTGCATTCTACTCCATACAATAGGCTCTTACAACAATAACTCTATTTTGCGTTGATTCGGATTCAAACCACCTGATGGTACTTCTTTTGTAATGATTGTATAATCGTTTACCGTAGCTTCTGTAATCAACCAAGTATCTGCGATGTGTCTAGGAGTCCAAGCATCTACCATCGCAAACAATCTGAACTCATTTATGTCCAATGCACGATATGAATTCTTTCCTACCACACCACTCATCATCACAACTACACCACATTCTTCCAGCTTTCCTCTTCATGAATTGTATCAATCAGATTACACCCTGGATTAGCAAGCTAAATCCTATCTATAGTACGATATTCCAGTAATTCAATCTGTTCTACTGGTGATGTCTGCAAGAAGAAATAGCCCAATGGAATATTGGCTTTCTTACTAAATCCTCTATCTGATTAAAGGTCGAAGTCTTAGTACCATTAAGCCACTGTGTTATATTGTTCATCAATTTATCGTCAAATTTTTCGTCTTGTGTTTGACTTATAGCCCAGCTAATTATTTCTGGCTGAATATTCACATTCTCTGCTGGCATAGCACTACCGCCTTCCAATCAAACTTTTCTAATGTCAAACCCAAACTCTCAGCAATTTCGATAATCAATTCTTTTAATTTCACACGCTCTGATTGCGTAGGTCTTCGATTCATCGACAAATCAATATCTTCCGAAAAACGATCTATCAGTTTATATGCCTTAGAAAGTGAAGTTCCACCTTTAAACACAAATGGTAATTTCGACTTTGCCAGCTCAAACAAAAACATTGACTGAATGGTATCTTTTTCAACCATTTGCTCACTTCCACCTAATTCTCTGACCACCGTCTCAATAATCTCTTTCCACTCAGTTTGATACTCTTTATACCAATTCATTCATCAAACCTCCCTGATAAATATTTCGATATACTCTATCTGGAAATAGTGATAAATATTTTTTCACCTGCTCAAAATCAACTCCTACAGTAGAAATAAAATTCTTTATCTTCATTGTAAATTCATCACCACTAACTTCGCTGTATCTGTCAATCGTACTCATAAGGTCCAAAAATTGCAATGCACCGCTATTTTCCTTTGATACTTCTACAACTGGTTTGTAAACACCACTCCGTCAGCCTCTAAATACCTCTTTTGTATAAACTCTCTATTTTTCCTTCATCTGTAAGTTTCTTCATCTCTTTTCTTACAGATTCTCTGGATTTGCCAGGAAACTCTGCAAGAAAGATTGGTTCATCTTTTTGATAATTGGTAATAATATAATCATACAACATACAGAACTCTCCTTTCACATTTTCGAAACATTTATTTTCACTTTTATTATATCCGATTTTTCTTTATTATCTAAGAATTTTTCCGGCAAATATATTATACCCATTACTTTCTCGCTCAAATTCCAATATATTTAAGTGTAAAAGCAAACAACAAATTGAGTTTCACTGTAAACTTATCCCTCAAACTCCACATAAAAAGGCCCCATATCAACCATTTCTGATTGATATGGAACCTTTAAATTTCAACTCACTCATTCCTTTCCACAGATTGCGCCGTGCCACGCGAATAGCGTCTTGCCGCTTTGCGACAATCTGCTTAGTCGCAATTATTTGTTTGAAATAGCTGCCTGTGTCGCAGTGGTACACAGGTGAGTCATAAATCAGC
This sequence comes from Lachnospiraceae bacterium, assembly GCA_045531055.1. Classification (GTDB taxonomy): domain Bacteria; phylum Bacillota; class Clostridia; order Lachnospirales; family Lachnospiraceae; genus Roseburia. Next base: position 36,855 of record JAZSDG010000011.1, read on the forward strand.
TTTTATTTTTACAATTAATAAAAACTTAAAATCAGATAATTTATCTTCTAAAATTTCATTTGGATTTTATGTCCCGTAATATTTCCTTCCAAGCACTGTTGTATGTTGACACATTGATAATCCTCTCTTTCAACAGTTCATCTAGTAAAGTAAGGACTACGAGCCTTGAATCTAATCTTATTCTTCCTTTTTCATCGTAACTAATTTTTATAATCGTCCATATTTAGTCCTCCTCACATCTTTTGTTTCAGACTAGTCTTTTTACCTAAGGTGTGTGGAGTATAACTCTAGTTATGAGAAATGTCAACAAAAACTGATTCTAAATACTATATATAATCTATTTTCCTTGATGTTCTCGCTTTATCTCATCATATACATCAACAAAAACGATAATATCATCAGTTGTAATAATTCGCTGTCTATCCGTATAAACAATAAGGTTGTATTTATCATCATCCACTGTTGTTTCTATCTGAGCTTCTTCTAAAAAATATTGATTATCTCTCTGATATACTATTGCATATGTTGTATTATCAATATATGTAATTTGACAAGACACATCTGTTTTTTTAAATCTAATCGGTGTTAAAGAATAAGAAACACTTAACATGATACAATTTATCAAAAGAGTCATAACAACTATTACTATATTGAAATTTTTCAAAAACGAAACAATCCCCGAATTCCTCAGTTCCTCCATTGGAAAACTCTTAAAATTTCTTTCTTCAATCTTTTGTGAAACGAAGTCTATATCTCTACTCTCTTTCTTTAATGTTTTTTTGTTTATAGTAAATTTACTACGCACCAATGCTCCTGCCCACATCATAGCCATCTGCATAGAAATAAATACAAGGACTAATAACCATATATTTATATTACTTGTAGTTCCACAACAAACCACAAAAAAAAGGCTACTCATTGTCGAAAATACTATAATAGGAAAACTAGAACTCCATAAATCTTTTCTAGCAATTTCTTTCACTTCTTTTCCAGAAGAACACATAGAATCCATGCTATCCAAATACCTTTTGGCTTCGTCATCGTTATTATCTCTTCTATATCTCAATTGCATCTCTTTAATAATCGTCTTTGAGCTTGACTTATAATATTTCAAAATTAGAAAGATTTTCTTATACGATAAATATGCATCATATGTAGATACAAATAAAAAAGTTGCCATCGAAGAAAAGAACGTATATAGCATTGCAAATATAACACTATAAACAATAGATTCTCCACCAAACTGTGCGTAACTTAAATCAATCTCCCAAAAATTTAATTTTTTACATTCTGAAACATATGTAATAATTTTTGCGAGAATTGTAATTAGTGCCACTATAGCAGTAACACATGTTATAAAAACCGAAGGATTGTTTTTCAAATAATCATAAATACTATATTCATTTTTTGAATCTTCCACCTTTGATAAATTAATAACTTCCTTTTTCTTTTTACGCATATTACTCTCCATATATTATCAAATTGTATATTAAACACGCTCTTTTGATTAGCAGATTATGTGTTATATGTTACGGATATCCAATTAACGACTTATGTTTCTATGTATTTTATTCTTTGATATATCAACTTCTTGGTTACATAAAACCATTGCCATATAATAATTGGATGATACTGGATTGTATTGACCCAAATCTCTTGACTCATCCACAAATCCCCTTAATTCTTTCCCTTATATATCCTTATACTTTTGTTTTAATAAAATGGCGGGTAAATCCCCGCCTGACGGTGGACCAGGACCTCTCGGTCAGCCCAAACATTAACACACTTATACAATAGATTCATATCTTTCAGTTTTCAATTAACATAGAAAAATCGCTACTCTGTAAGTTTCTTACACATTTTCATTAAATTCAAAACTCACCCCTCTACAATTGGAATATCATAATCTGTTATTCCGTAAATTTCATATACTAGCTGATTAATAGCCTTTCTTGTATCTAAATTTCCTTCATTAGCAAGGGCATCTTTAACCAAACTAATTACTTTATTTACTTGTTCCACTGTTCCCACCTTGATAGGTAAACCATCAATCTCATAACCATTTACATTACTATTAGTACTTAATTTAGCAAAATACCAATTCAATAATTTTGAATTTAATAATCCTAAGATATAGAAATCAAAGTCATTTTCAGTAGGTGGTAATAAATAATTAACAGAATTCGCACAAAAATACGGCGGGTAAGCCATCGTCATCTTTAATCTCCACTTCTCGTTTACCCCTGTAATACCTTGCATTACAATTCTTCTTTTCTGATGATGTCTGCTTCTCTCACTATTAACATTTCTTAGATATTCATCAGCATTTAAGTAAAAGATTTCACCTTGACTTATATCATTAGTAATATAGTACTTCTGAACCTGTGCACCACGGAGCATTAAATTCTTATCAGTATTATCAGTAATATATTGCTTATCTAACGATATATCAATCTCTCCTGTATAACACTTACTATATTCTTTCATACGATTACAAGCATCTGTCATTTTTAAGAAGATTCCTAATTCACGCTGTCTAATTAGTGGAATAGAATAATTTATATCATCAATCTTTTCAACATCCGCCAAAGAGATTTTCATAACCTCATTATTCGTATCTACAAACTTATCCTTATTTATACGTACCCCAAATTTATACTTATCATCTACTTTCGTCTTAGTTACACCCAAAATGCAAACCGACATTTTAACTTCTTTAAAAACACGCTTATTTTCAATATCACGTTCTGGAAATGCTTCCAAAAAGTCAATTCGTGCATTTCGCATAACATATTGCCTAATGTTAGCTGCCTGTAAATCGCACATAAACGACATTTGGAAAATCAAACAACATTTTCCACCTTGTCTAAGTAGTGAAAAACATCTACATATAAACAATCTAAAGATATTAGGCACACCACCTGATGCTGGTTTATACTCTTCATATGTTCTATAATAATCATATAATGCAGGATTTACAGAAATACTTGTATTTTGGTTCTGTTTCTTATTTAGTAAACCATAAGGTGGATTACCGATAATACAGTCAAATCCCATAAACATATTCTTATTATCAATTAGTTCTGGAAATTCAATAGCCCATTCAAAAGCATCTGAGTATATTGAGTTATCAGTACCATAATCTAATACAAACTCATTATTCGCATTAATTGTAAACTTAATTTGCGAGTATACCCCATGTAATTCTGATTTGATGCGTTCAATATTATTTTTGATTTCTGCTTTTTGTGTCTTATCTGAAGTCTTTTTGTAATCTTGTACTAATTTCTTATACTTCTTAATAAGTTCACTTGCCTTTCTGCTAACAACATCGTTACTCTGCCCAATTTGCTTACCGGCATCAAACCTTAATTTATTTACTAATGAGTTTCCTGTCTTGATATTGATATCAATATTAGGTAATGTTTCCATTTCTCCATGCTTATAGTAAGCATTCTTTAATAATTCAATCCATAAACGTAACTGGCAGATAGCTACCGCTTTTGAGTTGAGATCTACACCAAAAATACAATTTTCAATAATGGTTCTCTTTTCATTAAATAATGTTTCCTGAACTATTTGTGATAAACTATTGTATTTATCATATTTAAAACTACGACCTTGACCATCGAACACAACTAACACATCATCAACTATATCGATATCATATTCTGTTAAAAGCTCATTTTTATCATGTTTAAACAATACACCAAGTTGCTTTTTAACAAAAATGATTCTATTCAATGCTGATACTAAGAAATGACCAGAACCAACTGAAGGGTCACATACCTTCAATGTATTAATAATATCATTAATCTGTGTTGCTTCCTGTAGACTACCATTCATCTTTGCTTTTATTTCAAACAAATCCTGGCAATCCCAACCTTTAACTTGGTTAATTTTGTCTACAATAGCAAACTCAATCGTTTCCATACACATATACTCTGTAATAATACTTGGTGTATAGAAAGAGCCATCCTTATATCCATTTAACTTTTCAAAAATCAAACCTAATACAGATGCATCAATAATATCTTTACCAGCAACAACCGTATTATTCTTACTTATTTCAGATGCAAAGTTATAACTATTCAGAAAATCTAATATGTACTCAAGTATTGGGATTTCCATCTCTTTTCGTTTCCCAAGAACTGACTTCGTCTTAATTGTAACCTTCTCATTTTTGATAGCATTAATATTTATATCTCTTCGTTCAATTTCATACCGTTCGAATAAAGAACTATTTAAATATGGTACCTCCACAAACTGATTAAGAAATTCTGTATCGTTTCTATTTCGTTTTCCTAAAACTTCAAAAAATAAATCTTGTAAGTTCTGGAATGAGTGTATTTTCTCTTTATCAAGGATATGGTACTCCTTTGAGTCCTCATTGAAACTAATCAACTGACCTTCAAATAACTTAATAAACAGAAGTCTGTTAATCCAAATAATAACAAGCTCAAAAGTTTCTTCAATACAAGTGAACTCATTATATTCTTTATCATTCTTTAAAATTGAATAAACCTGATATGCTAGAGAATTTTTGATTGAGAAATCAATCTCAATTGTCTTCTTTTCCTTACCTGACTTTTCTTTCAAGCCCATTATATACAATAATTCTTGATAAAACTTATCGTTTAAAACATGTATGGTGTCGTTATTCTGATACTCCTTCAATAAAAATGTCTTATTAAAAACCTTATAAAGATATTTCTCTTTGCGTAGACCTTTGTATTCATTTATATCAAAGAATACATAAGACAAAGTGTTTTCAATATCAATAGTAGATAAATACTCTTTTATATCCGCATAAAACTTATCGTTATTATTCGAATAGATAAGCTGTCTATTCTCATATTTGTAAAATAACTTTTCTAAATATCCATCAACAACTTTCTCCAGTTCATTAGCATCAATGATCATCCATATTTGACTATCTGTGATAATGCCCCTTCTTATCTCAGCATCCGTCTTTCTTTTGACCTTTGCCCCATCCACATCTCGCGTTTCACACATATAATAAAACAGTAATTCATGTAAAGCTTTTACATTTATCTTTTGGCTAGAAACCATCTCATTTTTATTACCCGGATTCTTTGCTTCAATCATTACCTGAATCTTACCATTTACTTTTATTGTACTATCAATACGTTTTCCAGTATTAATCTCATACTTCTCTGCTGAATACATTGTTTTGAGGAAACTATTGATAATATTTTTGATATGCTCCTCTGATTCATTGTTACTAATAGCATTATGAGTCATATTAATATAATAAGCCAGATTTCTCAAAAATACATTTAATTTCTCATCGTTAATTTTGTACGAAAAGTAGCGTTTATCATATTTTCGTAATGCTACTTCAATAGTTTCAATAGCCATAAATACCATCCTCCGTATATGAAAATACCTAAAATATTATAACATAATAGTAAACTAAATCCAATTAAAATGATATGTAAACCAATCCACTAAGACGCCATAAAATCACCAAAAACACATAAAATTAAGATCTCTATCAATACCAATGAGAGTCTGTATCATTTCTTATATTACGAAGAATTTCAGCACTTTTTTCGTTCCCAAATACCTCACCACCAACCATTCATTTATTTTCTTTAGCACGCCCCAAACACGTGTACCACCCAACTCACATCCTAACTCCATCAAAAAAAAGAGGCATCTTACCTATTTTTAGATAAGATACCTCTTTGAATTTTAAACTTAACTTATAGTTGCACTATCTTCTATAGAAAACACTCAACTACTTGTTGTTGACAGCATTCTGTGCTGCAATACGCAAAAGTGGGAAATTTATTAAATAAAATTTTATAATTCTTTTTCTATGCTAATGCTTAATCTTTCTTCATCACTGTAATACCATAATTCTACAACATATCCGTCAGCATCTTTCCCTTCAAAATGAGAAGAATTATAGTTTTCTTCCTCAAACCCAGCGGTTTTCAGGTTTTCAACATATTGGTTATATTCGCCTTCTTTAATGCCATAAGAATACGCTTTAAATTTATCTTCGTCATCCATAGTAACAATGTGATGGTCTTCGTTTGGCTTGCTTATTTTTCCCACTATTTCTTTTTCGGACCAAGTATCAACCGGCTTAGTATTTTCATCCAAAATCCAAGAGCCATCTTCAAAATCATAATAAGCGATGTAGAGAACATTATCTTTTCCTATTACACCGATTTGCATTTCTTTCGGCTCCATCAAATCAAACTGTTTATCGGTTGGATAATCATACCATGACCAATTTTGGAATCCTACAGTAAATCTTAAACCAGTTAACTGCTCACCTTTTGCCACAAGTGAATCTTTGCTTCCTCTTAAAATCACATCTTTGGGCGAATCATCCTCTTCAATGTATCCATCGTGCTCTTTCATAAAATCATCATATACCACTAAATCACTATCGTTTACGTCATCTTTTACTTTATATGTAAACTCAACAGCAATAATATCGTAGTCAGAATTATTTGTTAACGAAAACGAATAGCAATCAGTACCGTTATATTTAGTGAGATTGGTTTCCCATTCAAAATCATCAATTGAAAGGTCGGTTGATTTCAATGTATTCTTCTTACCACCTATACCAACATTATTATTGCCTCTATCGTTATTGTCGTTACTATTATTAGCCCCGCATCCTTGCAACGTTATGCATAAAACACAAATTAATATAGCACATAAAAAAGCGATTTTCTTTTTCATTTTATCCGCTCCAAAATAAATTTTTTATTATTATAGCATTTTTATGACAAAAAAAGCAATAGATATACTAAATCCCTCTGCCAATTTCTCAGCAGAGGGATAATTTTGCTTTATAAATCTAATTACTTATATTCTTTAATTAATTGTAGCCTGCATAACTGCACCCTTAGCATAGCGAACGTGTGCCCAAATGTTCATGGCAAAACCGAAATTTTACATTTGTTGAACGCCACCAACCAATCTAATCGCTTAATCTTTCTACAAAACTTGTGAAACTTTATACCAGCTTTTTATATAAGCGTCTTTTAACAGTTACTTATCATTTCTAACCAATTAGAGAAATGTACTTGTAAGCCCATCCCATTCAGAAATATTGCCCTTTGGATATATTTTCCAATAGATTTTGTCTATAGTGTAATAGCTTTTTATAGAATTATTCTTTATTGAAGTTGTAACCCATTTTTTCTCATCATCTTCTCCACCTTTTTCAATAGGATAAATATGGTCTATTGTTGAAATCAAATCCCAATACGCAATATGGGTTTCTTTCATTTTCCAATGAGGATTATATAAAAACTCATTAGGAAAATAATATAATATAATTTTGAGCATTCCTGGATTCAAGAGTTTCTCTCCGGTATATCAATCAATAAATCCATCGCTTATAAACTGATTCATTTTTTAATCAATGGTATATGTTCATTTTTCTATTTTGGACTATAGCATACTACTTTCTATCTTGCAAATCATTCTTTCATCTTTCCATTGCTCACCTCTGGTACACAGCAATATATCCATCCACGAAAAACTCACCAAAATCTCGGTTCTAAAATAAATGTTGGGGTGACGAACAATTAATGTTCGCCTCCCCAACATTTTTGTTTTATAGTAAAAGAAAAACCTCCCAGTGCCAGTCGCCAAACCAATCACTAGGAGGTGCAATCAAATGCATAATCATTGTA
>JAZSDG010000025.1:0-7101 GCA_045531055.1 Lachnospiraceae bacterium
CCTATGGCACCTTCGTGATTCATATTCTCCGGCGTAGTTGTATAATCGGCTTTGATTGCCTCTCCATCGCGCGTAATCATAATCTTAAGCGAATCACTGAGCAATGGTTCTGCATTATACTCTGTAATGACAAGGTCTTCCATAATTGCAGCACTATTGCCATCCTTGATGGTAATATACCGGCCACCATCTTCAATTAATGAAACAAGGTAATCACTGTACTCATACACAGAACCATAACGGTTCAAGGTAAACGTAATTTGTTCTGTTTCTACGTTGCCCGCCTTATCAATGACTTTTACTGTTAATGTATAGATTCCATCATTTTCAACAATCTTTTCTAATTTGTCAATCCTTCCGGTTCCACCTTGAACATCTTCTTTCATATGTTCAATAAAGTCCTCCGTCACATCCACATTTTTATCGCCCCTGCGTGTACGAACCAAGCTTACCTCATAAGAGTCATAGTTTAAATCATAAAACGAAATGGACGGTATTACATCTTCCTTATATGCTTTACCATTTTCAACACCACTAATGACTGGCTTTGTAATGCTTTGGTCTATAACAAAATCATTCGCGGCAACACTACTACCATAATTCACATTGTTGCATTTATTTTCCGCCATATCTGCTACAGCAACATCAAATGTATAATTACCATCTGCAGCATATGAAATAGTCGCCGTATGAATATCTCCATCATGCTTCCACACAACCGATGGTACAGAAATTGGACCACCATTCTGTGTAGCTGTCTGCAAAATATTTACATGATTTATATTGAAGTTGTGTTCTTTGATAATAATCGTAGCAGTTCTAGACGCAGCAAAATACTTATCGTTTTGCGCTGCATTATTATCAAAACTTACCGAAACCTCAGGAGTTGTTTTATCTATTATAAATGCTGTTGGACATACGCTATTCCCATACCGTACATTCTCACATGTATTACCGGCAAGATCCGTATATGCAATATTAAATCTATAATCTCCATCTGTATAATAAGTTATTGTATTTATCCATTTTGTGTCATCCAAGCTTCCAGTTCCTTCTATTTTCGTCCATTTACCAAGAACAGGAATTTGACCATCTGTATTTGTGATGGTGACCTTGACATCATCCGGATTAAAGTTTCTCTCCGTTAAAACAATTGTTGCAGTTCTATTTCCTTTAAAATACATTGAATTTTCTGCATAATTGTTATCGTAAGTCACATCAATTGTAGGTGCTGTGATATCTATTTTAATTTTCTGACTTTTCTTACACTGATTACCTGCATTATCTACAGCATATAATACAATCTCTACATCATTACTATTGTTTTTTTCTGCATCAACGGTAATCACTGCATTTTCCAACGTTTGCTGCAGATCCGAATTCTGATTGTATACAAAAAGTGTTCCTGACTGCGTTTCCTTTCCCAAGCTGAATACTTGATAGGTTACACTATTTAAGCCAGAGTATGTATCACCTGATATCGGGTCCCAAACTTTTACGCCAATATTTACATCTCCATTATAAATATCTGTACTTGATTCATTCTGATCCACAATTATTTTCGGTACATCCAAATCTCCATCCGGAGGAGTATCGTCCATTATCAAACCATTTGTGCTAATGTATATATAATTTCCGGCAAGGTCTGTTATCTTAAAGTATACCACAAACTGCTCATCGTCTGCGACTGTAATACCTTGTGTCACATCAAATTCTATCCATGCAACTGCATCGAGTTTTTCTTGACTCAACAAGAAAATACCATTTTCTGCGTTTTGTGCATTTACTTTATAATATTCAAATTTTGCAATCGCAGATGTTTCATCTTCTGCTTCACCCGTAATCTTAATCGCTGTATTGGACCAGAAATCGAATGTAAGCTGATCTTCTATTAAGTTGTTCCAAGACATTTCACGCAATTCCGATCCTATTTGCGTTTTTGCTAAAATGCTTGCTGTAGGATTCTCGGTATCAATAGAAAATACAAATGGTGCTTTCGACTCACCTGTATTCACACCCATACTAGGATTACCGGCTTCGTCTTCATAAACGATTGACCAATTGTAATTTGCATCCTTTTCAAATGAAATCGTTGCTTTATGCTCATTTCCACTGCTTGTCCAGTTGCTAATGGTATACGCACCTTCTACAGCAATACCCTCTTTATTTGTTGCCTCTATCTCAATTCCATCTGTAGCAGTATCTGCATCAAAATTATCTTCTACAATTGTTATGGTTGCCTTACGCGTTTTGTTGAAGTAGCCATTTCCATTATTATCGGTGTTATTATCGTAAGCAACTTGAATGATTGGCGCTGTATTATCAACGGTAAATTGAAATGGAGCTTTCGTCCCCGCTGTATTCACACCCTCACTAGGATTACCGGCTTTGTCCTCATAATTAATTGCCCAGTTGTAATTTGCATCCTTCTCAAATAAAATTGTTGCTTTATGCTCATTTCCATTACTTATCCAATTACTGATGGTATACGCACTGTCTACAGCATTGCCTTTGATATCTGTTGCTGTTATCTTAATTCCAGCTGTAGCATCGTTTGCATCAAAATTATCTTCTGTAATTGTAATGGTTGCTTTACGCGTTTTGTTGAAGTAGCCATTTCCATCATTATCGGTATTGTTGTCATATGTAACTTCAATAATTGGCGCTGTATTATCAATGTTCAACGTAATACATTTGTTAGTATCCTCCGCTAAGGGATTGTTAGCATTATCGACTACATCAACATACACATTCACGCTACAACCTGTATACGTATCTGCATCAATGTTGATGGTACGTTCCAATGTTGTACACCAATTATCTGTGCCATTATATATGTACAGATTCCCCTTTTCCTTTGGAGTTCCTTCCTCTCCAACCACTTCAATCCAATAGTCTACCTTCTTGATTCCAGATCCGTTTACTCCATCATCCACGCTGACTTTAATCGGTATATCAGCGTTATATATTCCATTTCGATATATTTGCTCAAGTTCTTCTTCTGTAAGGTCCACTTTAAGTGTTAATTCACTTGGCGCTTCATCGAATATAATTCCATCGGAACCAATATAACTATAATTGCCGGCGTAATCTGTTAATTTTGCATAGACAATATAGCGCCCATTTTTATTAATTGTTAACCCTGTATAGTCCTGCCAATCATTTTCTGTCAAATTATTAAGATCTTCTATATTTAAAACCTTACCTTCATTGGATATATAATACTCTATCCAAACTGGGCTGGTCACATCTTCAGAGGTCACCTTTACCTTAACCGTATCATTTTTATAGATACCAAATGTAAATATCTCCAATAATACGCCCAATAGGTCGGCTTCTATGTCTATCTCCCCTGTCGGCGCTTCCCCATCAATAGTAAACATAAATGGCGCTACTACCCCCTCATCTGTATCCACACCTATATTTGGATTTCCCGCCTTATCTTTATAGCTAATTGACCACTCATAATTAGCATCCTTTTTAAATGAAATTGTCGCTGTATACACATTGTCTTTGCCTTCACTGTTCGCCCAGCCACTTATGCTATACGCTGTATCCATAGAATTTCCGTTGACATCTGTTGCCGCTATCTCAATACCAGCTGTAGCCGCGTCTGCGTCAAAATTATCTTCTATAATTGTTATGGTCGCTTTACGTGCATTCTGGAAATAACCATTTCTATTATTATCCGTATTATTGTCATAAGAAACTTCAATGATTGGTGCTGTTTTATCAATGTTGAGCGTAATCTCTTTGCTTGTTGTTTTTCGTCTATTATTATCCGTAACCTCAGCATATAACACAACTTCACCACTATATGTATTCGCATCAATAATAATGGTTTCTTCATATGCTTCGCGCAAAGTACTTTCGAGTGCATTGTCAAATAATACAAACTTATCCGATAACACAGTACCATCTTTTCTCTCAAACCAATATATGATACTTTGTATTCCCCTATTTTCTAATCCATCGTCTGCAGATACATGAATAAGAACATCATCCTTGTACAAGTTATGTTCATTTGCTTGTTCTTTAGGCACTAATGTTATATTTGGTCCTGTGATAGTGAGTGTTAGCGGAGTCTCAATTGCATGCCATAGACTAAGCATCTCATCAGAGTCTTTGTATTTGAATTCGACTTTTGCTATTTTTTGTTCACTCGAAGATGGCTTTTTGGTAATTTTGACGGTATTGCCTGTATCATCTGTCCAAATTGGATTATTCAAATCATCTTCGGCATACAAACGAATTGCCTCTACTTGTATCCCTAATGTATCAATCGAACATGATTGTAAACGTGTTTCATTTTCACATCTATAGCTATAGGGAGAGGCTCCCTCTGGTATAATTCCTACTTTTGTAAAGTATTCATTCACTATATCCATGGTAGCTGGACTGCTTTCAACAAATGTTGCCTCAATCGTCGGTGCTTTATCAATCCCAAAAATCACAAATTCGACCGAACCGTCATCACTTACATTTGTTATATTACTATTCCCTATTGGAGTGTTATTTAAAGTAATTTGAGATATCGAATACCCCTCGTTTGGAATAACTTTTCCTCCAAAAGAACCACCATGTTCAACAATAGTCTTCTCTAATTCGATTTTACCCAAATCCTCCCCGTTGGAATCCTTTTGGATATTAGTGCTTACTGCATATTGATTTAACGCAAATGTGATATCAACTCTAAGATCTTGTTTAATCGTAAAAATTTTGGAATATAATTGGTCATTCTCCGAATATACCGTTTCCTTTGCATTTACTATAACTTTTGCTACACGATAGCCAGTTAATGGGGTTGCTGTAATTGCAACGGAATCTCCACTTTTTACTTCCACTATACCTGCATCTGTTACTGGATTCGTTGTAACTGTACCATTTGCATTATGCACTATTGTAACTGTATATAATTTTGCAAATTCTACCGCTATAGTTGCATCTGAGGAAATATTTTGAATAGTAGTCCCATAACTTTTATCAGGATTTGTAGTAATCGCTTGCTCTACCCCACCTATCGTAACAGACGAAATTTGATATCCATCATTTGGAACCACCTGCACTGAAATATTCGACCCTTCATCGACTATAAGCGAATTTGTCTCTATATTATTTAAAAAAACTTTTCCTCCAACCTCAGTGGAAGATGATGTTGTGTTTATGGTTACCTCTACGTCATACTCTTTTACCATCTTTGCACTTATGGTAATATTCTCTGTGATACTAACCTCCCTATTATAACTCTCACCTTTTGTAATCGTTATTGTTTCATTTCCAATTTTAAGTTCTTCAATATAAGAGTTTTCTCCTGGTGCAATACTTACAGGTACGTTTCCTTTTGCAACAGTTACTGTCCCATTCCCATTTGAATCAAGGACAACTTCATTGCCATCAATGTTTACTGTCGCCTCTCCTATTATATTAACCGAAACCGTACACTGATCATTTGTTTGTTCCTTTTGTAATGTACAATCTGTTGTTCCGCAAGTATCTTTTATCGCTATATTACTTGCAGAATAATTAATATACCCATCCTTTTTGATGGTAAAGCTAAGCGTTGCCGGATTTTCATCAGAAATCTCATCTTCATACTCTGACAAATCAATGCTAACAATCCCTTCCCCATCCGTTATTAGCGGATTACTTTCATCATTTTTTGCAATTTCTTCTTCATCAAGCTTAACCGCATACACAACTTCTGCACCTTCTACACCGTCTGTCCCATCTTTAACAGAAATGGTATATGATGTTGTTGCTGCATATACTTGTATTGTGCCCAGTGGTAATACCGCCAAAATCATTGCCATCGACAATACCATTGCCAAAAGACGATTCATGGCTTTTACCTTTGTTTTTCTCATTTGATTCTCCTCCTGCGTTATAATTCTGTAATACATATCATTTATGTCATTGAAAATACAATGCCCAGTTCCTTGTATCTTCTACAATACGCGTTTTAATTTACCATAAACGACGTTTTATGTCAACTTTTTCCATATGTAGTTTTAAAAGGGTGCGCTTTTGATTCGAAAAGAAAAGGAGCTATTGCATCATATTCAGCAATAGCTCCTTCCACTAAATCATCACACCTTCTGTTGTAAATATGTATCCTTTCCCATCGATGACATGTTGACCTATCAATGCCTTCCCGTTGGCATCTGCATAGTACCACTTTTTATCCACATACACCCACCGGTTCTTTGCCAGTTTTCCGCTACTGTCAAATACATAGATTGGCATATCCTTATGTAACGCATACCCTCCGGTAACCATGACTCCGTTATCAAAACAATAGGTCACTCCGTTTATCTTTTGGAATCCATCCACCGGTGCTCCGCTCTTAAAGTACATCCACTTTCCGTCTCCAATCTGATACCAGCCTGTGGTCGGCTGAATCATAGCTCCATCACTTCCAAACAGACAGTACTTTCCGTAGTCTTCCACCCACACATATCCGGTTGCCATATAGATTCCTATCTCTTTTCTATCCGCTGTGGTAAAATAGTACTTCTTTCCTCGAATGGTCTGTAATCCTTTCCGAAACTGTCCATCCCAGCCGACATAACACCACTGATTACTGATTTTGTGCCATCCGGCGGATAACTGTTCTTGTGTTCCATCCTCATTGATGTAGAGTAGTTTTTTGCCCCACTCTATCACTTCGTCCGATAGCATCAACGCATAGGCAAAGTAATACTGCTGTCCACGAACGGTTTTTACTACTGTGCTATCATAATGCCCTCCTGCATTAAAATATATCCAGGATTCCGTCCCATCATACGGATTCTTAATCCGAGGATAGTGTGCATCTTGTTCTGTGGACCACACACTTCCCTTCACCCATTGATTCGTTCCTTTCAGCTCTTGGGACCATTCCCCTGTTTTGTAAAACCGATGCAATTGTCCTTTTATTTCCATAATACCGGTAACCATACGGTTTTCATCGTCAAAATAGTACCTCTTTCCTCCAATCTCCTGCCATTCTTCTCCTGCCAGAACACCATCTGCTTTCCCATAATACCAGTACGGTCCGGCCTGGTACCAGCCGATGACCTTTTGTCCATACTTATCCAGGTAATAACTATTTTCCCCTTCATG
>JAZSDG010000020.1:0-6532 GCA_045531055.1 Lachnospiraceae bacterium
AATGAGCCCAGATGATATAGCGGCATTGTTTGCAAACATGGCAGGAGAAGAAGTTGCAAAAGAACCGGAACCGGAGGTAACAGTTGAGCCGGAAGAAAAAGAAGAGAAACCACCGATGCCGGATTTATCAGACCCAAATAAACAACTAAGCGCTGACGAAATCGCTGCATTATTCGCAAATATGGGATAAGCTATAAGCCGAGTAAGGATAAAATAAAAATCACTAGTGTGCACTTGTGTACAACTAGTGATTTTCTATTTTAGACTTATTGGGCGCCAGCCCCACAGCGAGATGGAGCAAAGCGGAAACGAGCTGTGCTCGGCTTATAAATTTACGTAGAAATATCCACAGAATCCCAATCTTCACCTTGAATTAGCCAGTTTAGTGCCTTATGGCGTTCCATTACAACACCACTATCCATTCCCGCAGGAGCAGGAAGTCCATGGATGCGAGTATCTACACAAGCCCAATCTAAACAATAAATCATATCAGCTTCATAAAGTAATTCATCGGCGCTACGCGGATTAGCATCCTTCACCAAAGCATCAATACTGTTGTGCTCGCGCATGGTGCGAACTAAGGCTCCTACATCGCAAATCTTATCCGGAAAAAATAATTCGTTTTCATAACCTAACGCCCAAAGAATAACCATTAATGGCTCATATTGCCATAGAAATTGAATTTGTTCTTCGCGAGTAGAATTATCATTTTCCAAATACATTTTCTCCTTTTCCGAGAAAAAGTCATTTGCATGGTAGATGTCGATAATTGGTTGTACAAAATCTTTTGCTTCGGAAATACTTTTGTGTTCAGCCAATATGTATTCACTGAAAAGAGCAACAATCATTAATGCCGCAGCTCGTCCGGCAATTTCTTCTCTAGTTCGGAAATGTGCATCTTTTTCACTTTCGATTAAAGGCAACCATTTGGTTACATGGATATGTCGTGCGAGAATTTTTTCCATATTTTCGTTGCGACGTCGTAAGGAATCACAAGCCGCTCCATGAAAGAAATCCGCAGGAACAGGTCTTTCATAAGGCATAAACCACTCCAATTGACTGTTGCCATTTTCCGCTAATACGATGGAACTATTCTTGTCCAAAACAGTAGTTCCTTCATCGACAAGCAGAAGTCCATTCACTTTAGATATGACTTTAAGTAGTGGAGCAAGGACCATGGACTCCGTATGCTGATGTTCATCACCAGGGTAAGAGTATTGAAGGACAACAAAGCCTTTTGAACGCATCAACTGATGAAGGACATTGATTTTAATATCCACATGCACGGTTTCAATCGAGGCAACATATCCACATACAGCATTTACTTGTTTGCCAATAAATTCTTTAATGTCTTCTCCTAAATCCTGACCATAAGAAATGATCTGAATCGCGAGGTCGCCGTTTCGCAAAGTTCCGTTGTTCACTCCGCCATTCGCAATATCAGTTCCAAAAGTAGAATCAAAAGCTTCTAAAATGGTATTACTATTTTCTTCATGACACAAAATATAAATTTTTTTTTCCATTGCAGTTGATCTCCCATACATAATTTTATAAAGCGATTATAACAATAACGCATTTTATTGACAATGCAATCAAACAATACTACGATAAATTTACAATAAAATTTGGGAAATAGATATATGGGGAATCAGATACATGAAATTAAAAAATATTCTAATCGTCGTAAATGATATTGAAAAATCAATTGCTTTTTACAAAGAAATATTTGGCTTGGAAGTTATTTGCAATGCTGAGGGAAATGTGATCTTGACAGAGGGACTTGTGTTACAGGATGCTGTCATATGGAATGCTACCATCGAAAAGGATATTATTTCAAAAAACAACGCAACCCTATTATATTTTGAGGAACAGAATATGGATGTTTTTGTGGAAAAGTTGGAGCATTATAAGGAGGCTATTTCCTATGTGAATCGTCTTGTGGAATTTCCATGGGGACAGAAAATGATTCGTTTTTATGATCTAGATGGAAATTTAATTGAAGTAAGAACACCGGCATAAAAGGAGCGCAGATTGTGCATTTTGCTCGGAAAAGTTAGTACAAAATGGAAATGAGATTGTAGCGCAATAATTAAGAAGGAGTTAAATAATAAAAAGTTGCAAAATTTGTAAAGAGAACATATAATAGACTTAACAAGAGAGCCAAAAGCTAGATTATCCTAGCTGCCAGTAAAATAGTAATGCAAAAATAGCGCTTAGTTTACCAGACTGTGGGCGCTATTTTTTACGTTTGGTGTTATAAACAAGTGCTATAACCGTGCAAAGCATAATTACAAATGAGTATAAATCACTATATGTAACCATTGGCATCAGCTCCCTTCAAAAATCTGGCAGCTGATAAATCGCCCCTTTAGCTCTCTTAGTAAGTCTATTAAATTATAATTTGTTTTTGGTAATAATTACGGAAGTGATGGTATAAAACAAAACGTGTAATAAGTGTCTTAAATGAATTTTTATTTTATTATAAGGAAGCTGAGCACAATTTTCAAGTTTTTAAAATATAAAATAAAAACAAAAAAATAGTTGCAATTCCTTGTCTCATGATATATAATAAATTTTGCGTTTATGAATAACATATAGACATGCGCCTCTAGCTCAGCTGGCAGAGCACCTGACTCTTAATCAGCGTGTCCAGGGTTCGAACCCCTGGAGGCGCATTAACAAAAGGGTGCTGAACTCGCAATGCGGTGCGGGTTTGGTGCTTTTTTATTGGATAAGAAATTCCTCTTCGAGTACTTTCTTATCCAATTTTTTGTTTTACTACTTTTCTATAATTCTTCTGCTTTAAACGTATAATACCCTTCATAGCAGTAACTATAGTCAAGCCTCTTCATGTACACATCACGGTTGTTAATTTCATCTGTCAACGCCGCTTTTAAAATGTGTTTTATCTCAATATCTTTAATTGGACTTCGTTCCATAGCAAGTGAATAATCTTCTTTGTCTACTTTACTCCAATCTATGACTTGGCCGAGCTCCTTTTTTAAAAGAATATCAAGCCAAATGCAGGTACTTCGTCCATTTCCTTCTCGAAAAGGATGGGCAATGTTCATCTCTACATATTTTTGAACTATCTCATCGAAAGTCGATTGTGGCATTTGATCAATATGTATAAGAGCTGTTTTCAAATACATAATTGGTGCAAAACGGAAATTCCTTTAGAAATATTTACTTTACGTATTTCACCTGCAAAACATATATATCTTCAAAAAGGTAACGATGAATTGTTTTAAGAGAAGAAAATTTGCCGGCTTCCATCTGGTCGAGTAATCCATTCTCAAATAATTCAACTGCCTTTTTATTGCTGATTTTTTCTTCTACGCGAAGCAACAAGCTTACAAATTGGGTTGCCTTTGCTTGAGAATTTTTCCTCGTATTCTGTCATAATATTGCCTTCGTTAAGGACGGAATCGTGATGCAGGTCGCGCGTAGAAGCATCCAGATTCCAAATAGGGGAAGCTTCTATTTCTTCCAAAGAAAACGTAAACAAATCCTGATTATCCGTCTTGAATTCAATACGTCCGTCATCCGCAAGAATCAAATCGTAGCGTGCTAAATATTCGGATGAAGTTAAGCGGCGCTTGGCATGGCGGTCTTTTGGCCATGGGTCAGAAAAGTTTAAGTAAATTCGGTCAATTTCCCCTTTGTCAAAAAGCTCTGGCAGCGTTGCAGCATCGATACAAAGGAAGTGTACGTTTGGAAGCGGATTTTGTTCCATTTTCTGAACAGCGCGAAGCAAAACGCTTGTATAACGTTCCACTCCAATATAATTGATATCCGGATGAAGTGCCGCTAAATCCATAAGAAAGCGTCCTTTCCCCATGCCGATTTCCATGTGAATCGGATTGTCATTGCCAAGGAAGGTATGCCAATTTCCTTTCTGCTCCTGTGGATTCTGTATGCAAAAGGCGCTGTTTGCAACAATTTCATCTGCGCCCGGAATATTTCGTAATCTCATAAGCCAATCCTTTCTGTATTTCCTATTAGTATTCTAACGAAAAAGGCTAAAAGTAGCAACTGATAGTACATTTTTGTAGGGTGCCCGGTTTATTTACTGATCTTCTAACATAGTAACGATAATATCTGTATAATGATTACTCCAAAAACCATGGGACAAATAACACGGCTCAATATGCTCTATAAGTGTTCCATTGTAATAGCATTGTTCTCCATCCTTTTTATATTTTAGCGCCATTGTAGCAGAAAAAGGATCATTTGTATCTATGGTATCAGTATTAACAAAGATAAAAATTCTTTTCGCATCGGTTTCAATAGCATAGGCTCCAAATATTTGCTTTGGATTGGTATATCCATACCCTTTCCACTCCATGGGGTCCACGGAAGTTTCTGCTATATCACAATACGTTCCTTCTATCATTACAACAGTAAGGGCATCATGTTCTACTACTTTAAAATCCATATATTCATTACTATTTTGGGAAAACGTAAGATAATCTTTCACATAAATTCCATAGTGTCCGATTTCGCCTGCATCATCCGCTAAGTACTGTGTTTTTACAGTAGACAAGTCTTCTGCGTTATAGCAGTTTATAATCTCAATTTTTGCATTTTGTCCCAAGTTATCTAAGATAGACGTAGTATCAATGTTTGGTAAATCCACGTCTGTTACAAACACTGTGTAATTCCAAGAATATTTAGGGCTGTTCAGTATTTCTAACAGGTTTGTACCGTCATAATAGGCACCTACCATATCTAAGCCTCGGCGCTCAACATCAATATAGATATTATCTGTATCAAAAACAAATGTATCCGCTGCTGCTTTTTGAACTGCTTCTAAAATAACATCCTTTTGGTAATTATCAATTCCTTCCGTAGATGCTTCCTCTCCCGTAATATATACTTGAAAATCTATTCCGTGATACATACAAGTTACATATGCATATCCGGTAGGTTCATAATTCGGAAAAAGTGTATCATCTCCCGTCTCGCCTTCTACTTCAAAAATCATTGGCTTAAAACCATACTTTTCTTCCACATAGTCAGCAGCATTGATTTTAGCTTGTTCTTCAACAGCTTCCAATTCGGCAATCTGCTCGTCCGTTGCACATCCACTCATTATCGTAATAGTAAATAATGTGCATAAGATAATCCATATTTTTTTCATGATATTTAGTATTCTCCTTGTATTATATAGTTATTATGATATCATAAATGATAGGCTCTTGGGAGACTGTTTTTTATTTTAGACACAAAAGGAGCCATTGCATTGCAATTGCTCCTTGTATAATGATATGATTAATTTTCCAACGGAAGATAACTTACAATCTTCCATGAGCCTTCCTCGTTGTGGAGAGTAACAACACTGTCGGTACAATATAGTTCCACATCGCCATTTTCTAATTTTTTGGCACCGCTAAATGCACCGCCTAATATCACATTGGTATCACCATGTTCTGTAAAATATGCTTTGCTAGGTTCATAGTACGTAAAGCTATCAAGTCCGATTTTATTTGTTTCATTTAAAGAAATACCAAAATATTTTGTTAATGTCGTATTCATTTCCTCTTCTGTAATACGGTGTAAATCTGTATGAACAGGTCCATAATAAGCTAATTCTTCTTCCGGGATAGGATCATTATTAACTCCATTGTAGAAATACTCATATAAATTAAGATCTTCCGGTGAGGCATAGTAACTGGTGAGCGCACGATAGTATCCATCAAATCCGTCTGCGTATGGGTCAAAGAGAGTTACCAGTTCGCTATACGCTTCTTCGTCCAATCCGGAAAGGTTGCTATTGGATAATGTGTATGAATAATCATCTAGGCTTATACGAATAATACCATCCGAATTTTCCGGGTATCTATCACAGGTGATTTCTAAATAAGTATCAAAACATTCGATTTTAGATGGCATAGCGTAGTCTATAATGCCATGAATGTACTTTAGAGTGTTTCCTTTGGTGTCAATTGCACAAAACATAGAACCATAATCCCCACAAACGTAAAGCGTTCCGTCTTTTCCAAAAGTATATGCTTCAACAGAATCGATTAAATCATCATTTTGCCAAGCTTTTGTTCCGTCAGAAAGATTTAATGCAATTATGGAAATCCGGTCGGAGTAATAATAGTAGTCTCCTTGTATGCCAATTGGAGTAAAATTAGAACCAATATAGGAAAGAGTTCTATCTGTTTCATGTTCCCAAATCGTGTTACCATCAGAATCTATGGCGGTTATTATGGTGTATTCTTCGGTTTCTAAGCCTTCTCCTTCTTTTGCTACATCGTATTTAAAATCTGCGATAGAATCAGGTTTTTTGCTACCGCTAAATGTACATCCCACTAACATGGTTCCAACAATGAGAAGTGTAATAGCAGTATAAATTGCTGTTTTTGGTTTTTTCATAAGCAGTGTAATCCTTTCTTTGATTGCTTTTTTTCCACCGGTCATGGTAGTAGCACCAATCAGGATGTTGCCGAAACGTTCACGGCAAGTCAAATCGATGAGTGTTCTTCCATAGTCGGCACGCTTTTCTTCTCCAATGCGTTTTAAA
>JAZSDG010000004.1:0-2098 GCA_045531055.1 Lachnospiraceae bacterium
TCTACTGCATTGGTAACATATATACGTAACGGTGACGTTGTGACCTCAAGCTTTTTCCGGGAGCGAACCAGGCGCAGGAAAAAACGAATATTTGCAAATAGCAGGAAAAATGCTACGATTGCCATACCCATCACCCAAACAACAAAGGCAATCTCCGTTAGAGAAACTTTCTGTTGTGCTTGCACTGGTTCTTTTTCTGAAACCGCAGGTGAGTTGTTTGGTGTTGTATGTTGTGCGGTATTTTGTGTTATATTCTCTGTCACAGGTGGTGTTACATTTTGAGTAACTTCTTGGTTTAGCTGTGGTTCATTGGTCGCCAGAGTTTGGACCGGTAGGTTATTGTTCTCTCTTGTTGGAACCGTAAAAGAAATTTCTCCAACATCTTTGACAGCCTGCGATTGATTCGTCAGATTTGTAATACTTATAGAGCTTTGGAAGAGGTTCACCGGCACCAGTAATCGTAAGAGTACGATTCCCCATAAGGCATACTGGAGCCGGAGTCCGATTTTTCCTTTAAGAATCATGCGAATAATGCATATGGCAAGTATAAGTATTGCGGAAGAAAGTATCCATTCCATCATATGAGTTCACTCCTCTTGCTTGTTTAATCTGTAAACATATAATAACGCATAGTGTTTACAATGTCAACAGAAAATTAAAATAATTTTATAAATAAGTAAAACCCTGCTCAACATAGTTGCACAGGGTTTTACAATATTACTGTCCTTCAAGTGGAAGATGGCTTACAATCTTCCATGAATTATCTTCGTTGCGGAGTGTTACAACTCCATTATCATGATAGAGTTCTACATTCCCGTTTTCTAATTTACGGGCGCCGGTAAATAATCCACCTCCGGCATTTGTATCACCATGTTCTGTAAAATAGGCTTTGTTAGGTTCATAGTACAGAAAGTTGTCAAGGCCTATCTTATTTGTTTGTTCCAAAGAAATACCGAAATATTTCAGTAATGCATTATTCATTTCATCTTCTGTGGCACGACATATATCCACTTCAATTTCTCCCCAATTATCTTTTACATAAGCCACTTCTTCCGAAGTAAGGTCATTGTGGTAGCTTCCGTCATAGAATACACCATTATAAAAGAATTCGTATAAGTCAACATCTTTAGCAGACGCATAGTAGCTGGTTAAAGCTTGGGAATATCCGAAGCTAATATCACGATTTGTGGACTCAAAAAGTTCTATTAATTTTACATAAGTATCTGCATCAATTCCATCTAATTCATCAGAAGGAATTTCCGTCACATTTTTTATAGGCCCTTCATCGACAGTATACGCAAAGGAATAGGTATAATATTCCCACATTTCATCATCTAGCGGATCATCTGGATCTTCGTTTGGGTTTGGAACTGATTTATAAAAGGATAGCGTCTTGGTTTCTTCATCAAAGGTAGCACTGCCACCTTTAAAATCTTCATTAAATAAAACAGTTCCATTGGTATCAAATATTCGGATATCATAATGTGAAGCATCTCCAACCGGGGTAGCTTCTGAAATTATTACAAAGGCAGGCACATCATTATTGGTCATCGTGTAATATTCTGTATTGCCACAACCAAGAAGATGTGTATCATCATCCGTTAGGGATTCTGGTCCCAAAATCAATTCATCCTTATACAATACCTGATATCGGAAACCGATTCCGTCGGAATCGATATAGGATACATAAGTCAAATCATTAAATGATACGCTATGAGTTTGCTCCGGAGATTCATTACGTAAATCGCTAATCATAGTCAAAAACTCCTCTTCGGATTGCGCTGTTTTTTCAGCTTCCTCATTCGGACTATCCGTTGTTGGTGTTTCGGACTCAGTCTCTTGTTTCTTTGATGCTGTTTCTTTATTTCCACTAAATGTACATCCCACTAACATGGTTCCAACAATGAGAAGTGCAATCGCGGTATAGATCGCGGTTTTTGGTTTTTTCATAAGCAGAGTAATCCTTTCTTTGATTGCTTTTTTTCCACCGGTCATGGTAGTAGCACCAATCAGGATGTTGCCGAAACGTTCACGGCAAGTCAAATCGATGAGTGTTCTTCCATAGTCGGCACGCTTTTCTTCTCCAATGCGTTTTAAA
>JAZSDG010000037.1:0-55388 GCA_045531055.1 Lachnospiraceae bacterium
CGGAGAAAGAATCGCAGAGCAGATTTATCTGCGGGAGAGATTCTTAATTCGAGATGACCACTTCCGATAAATCCAAAGAACAAGTTTCTTATCTGTATGAAGTTTTGAAGGTATATCCTTTCAATAATTACCGAACTACTAAACTCAACGTTCACTAATGTTCCGTTTCGTTAAGGGTTCGGTATGCATCGCACGTAAGATGCTGACGGCGTTAACACTTGTCATCATCTAAGTGCTCATAGCGATCCTCAATAGCTCAGTCGGTAGAGCATTCGGCTGTTAACCGAAGTGTCGTAGGTTCGAGTCCTACTTGGGGAGCTATTTAGTTAAAGTTAATATGGTGACTTAGCCAAGCGGTAAGGCGTGGGTCTGCAACACCCTGATCGCCGGTTCAAATCCGGCAGTCACCTTTTATATACCCTTTAAGTTATGCTTAAAGGGTTTTTTATAATATGTATTTAGGAGTGGGAAAATGGAAATATTATTTTTTATATTAGGAATTATTGTTATTGGTTTGGGAATATATGCAATCATACATAGCAGACGAATGAAGAAATTAGGAAAGATACAAGCGGCTGTCAGTAATTGTGTGCCATCTACCATTCAAATTTTAGGTCATGAACTTCCATGTTATGAAATTACTTTTGAAATACCAACAGCATATGGAGTAACATATAATACGATAAAGGATAATAAGTTTTATAATATAGGGGAATATGTTGAGATTTATTATGATGCAAATAAAGATAGAGTCGAATTAGCAAAAAATGTATCTTCAAGTGATGGTAAAGGACCACTGTTTGTAATAGCATTTGGAGTATTTGTTTCTCTTACGGTAGTGTTAGCTTTTTTATCTATGCATGGAGGCACTGCTGCTGAAATTAGTATATTGATTCTAAGATATGAATTGGTAGTAATTTTTCTGGCCGTTGGCAGTTATGCGGGATTTATTAAACCATTGAAATTAAAAAAATCCATACAAAACACTAATTTACTTTCCGGATATATTGTTGATTTTAAAACAAGAAAAGAGAAAAATAGTTCTACAGTATATACACCAATTTATGGATTTAATTATAATGGTATTGAGATGCGTTTTGAGGGAAATGTAAGTGGAAATGGCAAAAAATATTGTCAAATTGGAAGAAAAGTAACTATTGTTTTTAACCCTATAAAGCAAGAATACTATTGTCTTGAAGATGCGCAAGAAACAAAGAAATATGGAATTATTATATTCTTTGTAGGTTTAATATTTTTGTTTCTGATGCTTATGTTAGATTAAGGACTCGATATAAAAAACCGCTTTTTGCAAAAAAAGTGGTTTTTTTTATTTTTTATGCAACAAAATATAAAATAAAATACACTATATATATGAAACGTTTCAAAAGATGAACTTCGAATTGTTAAAAGAGGGGGGATAAAATGAAACAAAAGTGGATAAAAGCAGTTGCATGTAGCATATTTAGTGTATTGTTAATCGGATGCCGAACAACTGATGTTGAAGTGAATACAGAATACAAGAATCAAGCAACAGAACAATCGGAGGTATTATCGACAGATCATGTACGAAAGGTTATGATTGACGGAAAGTTGTATGTCGATACAGGAGAAACAAACAATAATATGCCTCGTTGTGGAGTTATGGATGGACAGATTACATCTTCTGTAGACCCTGATGAAAATCCAAGTCAAGATGGTCAATCTAATTTTGGAGCAGATTGGTATTACCAATTTGGCAATAGAAGCAACCGAATTGAAGTTACTATAGATGGAAATTGGTATATTTTTGCGTATAATGAAAATAACTTTGAAGGTGTTTCCATGGCAGTAGTGGAGAATACAAATACATCGGCAACGGTCCAAATCACAAATGAGACAGACAAAACAGCAATATTTGGAGAGGAATATAGGTTAGAGCAATTTAACGAAGAGACACAAGAATGGCAATCTGTAGAATATAAAAAGGATCCTGTTTTCATTGAAATTGCAATCGTTGCAAACGAGAGGGAGACAACCATGTGGAATGTTGATTGGTCAGACCTTTATGGGAAATTAGCAAAAGGACAGTATCGTTTAGTGAAAGAGATTATGGATTCTCAGGATAGTGGAGATTCTACAAAATATATTTTATCGGCAGAATTTATCGTAGAGACATAAAATGGAGAAGTTATGGAAGAACGGTTTTTAGTAAAAAAAGCAAAACGTGGAGATGCAGATGCATTTGCTAAGTTATATGAAAAAATATATAAGAAGCTATATGCATATGCGTTTTACACATTGAAAAATCAAGCAGATGCAGAGGACGTGGTAAGCGAGACAGTCACAGATGCGTTTGAGTCTATTGGAAAACTAAAAACAGAGGAAGCATTTTCGGCATGGATTTTTCGTATATTGACGAATAAATGTAATCAGAAAATCCGAAGCTACTATGACAGAAGGGAAGAACTGACAGAAGAACATGTGCAAAATGTATCTATGGTGGATGAGTGGAGCCATGAACAAGAAGAATACATAGAAGTCAGAAAAAGTTTTCGCCAGCTTACAAGAGAAGAGAGAATGATAGTTGGAATGCATGTATTTCTGGGATACAAGACAAGGGAAATTGCAGAAGGTCTGGGAATGAATGAGAACACCGTGCGTTCTAAGGAGAGCAGAGCAATTCAAAAAATGGCTAAGCATTTGAAAGGTTTGAGGTAATCATATGGATGAAAATAAAATTTTAGAGCAATTAGAGAAATCGATAGAAACTATTGAGGTGCCGGAAAGTATAAAACCGGATCAGATAAGCAAGAAACTAAAAGAAAATCAGAAAAAGAAAAAAAATAGAAAAATACATAAGATATCCGGAATGGTAGCCGGAGTCGTACTTGTGGTAGCCGTTGGAGGAATTAGTGCAAAAACATTTTTCATGCAACCGGCATATGGTGACGACAAAGAAGAAAATACAACTATTATAACGGAAAAAAATAAAAATGCCGGAGATGCATACTACTTAGCATCGGATTATGAAGAAGTCTATGATGCATTTGACTTTGCGGAAAAGCAAAATTTTTGGGATAAACTATTTCATGTAGGGTCGAAAGAGGAAAATGATTATATAGTAGAAGACGATATGGAAGATATGGCAGCACCAGATAGTTTAACAGGTGCACAAAATGAAACATCAAAATCAGAGCATTCTACAACCAATGTTCAAGTAGAAGGAATTGATGAAAGCGATATTATAAAAAATGATGGAAACTATCTATATATTTTAAAAGATCATCAGATTCATGTTGTTAATATTCAAACAGATGAAATGTTTGTAGAGGGAACGATTCAACCTTCTATCGAAGCAGCAGATGTAATACAAGATATGTATGTGGATGAGAACAAACTGTATTTGGTTGTTGAAAATTATTCGACTGCAGGAATTATGCAAATGGGAGGAGACACTACCACAGAAACAACACTTTTGACATTTGATATCACCGACAAATCCGATATGAAAGAGGTTGGCAGTATAAAGCAGGACGGAAGCTACCATACATCGCGTAAAGTGAATGATATTATATATTTATTTACTTCCCGCTATTTAGGATATTTGGAGGAAGATGAAAAAGAGGATATCATCCCATATGTAGGGGAAGAAAAGATACCGGCGGATTGTATTTATATTCCGGAGCTTGGAAGCAACGAATTAATTGTTTCTTCCGTCGATACAGAAAATCCGACAGAGGCTTTGGACCAAATGATGGTTTTAAACGAAGGTGTAGAGATATACATGGGTTATGAAGCAATTTATTTATATAATGTTGTGTATTCTTATGACGGAACCTTTACAGAGATTGCGAAGTTTACGTATGAAGACGGCTTTATGGAAGCAGACACATCCGGATTGGTAAACGGAACAATCGAAGATACATTTGCTATTTCCGAAAAAGAAGGAATGCTTCGCGTCCTTACCAGTGATTGGAGCGAGGATGGACTCATAAATCAATTATATATTCTTGATGAGGATTTAGATCTTGCCGGAAAAATTGGAAATATCGCACCGGACGAAAGCATTTATGCAGCACGATATATTGGCGATATGGCATATTTTATAACTTATCGAAATATGGATCCGCTGTTTGCAGCCGATTTATCGGACCCATATAATCCAAAGCTATTGGGAAGTTTGGAAATCACCGGATTTTCGGATTATTTACATCCTTATGGAGAAGATAAGTTACTTGGAATTGGTTACGAAACAGACCCAAAGACCGGTCGGACCCTGGGTGTAAAATTGTGTATGTTCGATATCACAGAGGCAACAAACCTAACCACAATGGGAACGGTAGTCTTTGATGGAGCAAAGGATACGCCGGCAACATCAGATTATAAATCCGTGCTAGTAGATGCTGATAAAAATTTAATTGGATTTTTAATAAGAAATTACGATAATAATACTTATAGCTATAAAGTCTACCAGTGGAAAGACAATGCTTTTTGCGAAGTGTTATCAAAAGAGCTTGGAGCCTTAGAAGCATGGGGATTAGGCAATGATATTCGAGGAGCGTATGTGGGAGAAACCTTCTATCTCATAACCAAGAGTAGTATCTATTCTTATGACTACACGACGGAAGCGTGGGATGTAATTGATGAACTTACATTTTAGAAAAAAATCATAGCAAAATAAAATCTGCGGAATGGGATGGTTGTGTATCATCTTGTTCCGCAGATTTGAATATAGAATTAAAAATCATTATTTAGAAGCGTCGGATTACTTTGGATATGATATTGCAAAAGAGTTTTTAATTAAATTGATTAAAGCGCTAAAAAATCTCCAGAAGAGTGGAATCAATGAGCCAGGGGCTACTATCCTCAAAACGAATATATTGAACATAAAATAATATATTTTCAACAAACTACTGCATACATATATGCCTTGATATAAGCAAAAAGGAATTGTCTAGGATATCAAGTAGGGATTTGTATTATAGAGAAGGATTTTTGAATGGGGCCTATGAATCAAAAATCTTTACAGTAGATGAGGTTGTAAAAGTATTCTCTTCATCATTTGGATTGCCTTTGTGGGTGGATATGCCGTTGCTATCATATGACGATAGTGAAATTCATGGAGATACGGCCTTTATAAGTGTTTCAACAGCTAGATTTTTAAAAAGTAATATTTCTATCTGCTGTGATGTGTCCCGTTATAAGTGTTATGGCATATAGACTTGGAAGAATAGACACTTATAGCTGCTAAAAAATGTTAAATTAAGTAGTTTTTGTGGTTCAAAAAGAATAATTTCTCGGTTTTTGACAGCTAGAAGTGTAAATTCTTTAAATCCTATCTGCTGATTTGTATGTAATTTTTCAAAAATCGGCAGCTAGAATAGTGCAAAATTAAATTTCTAGATGTATGGTCCAGATTGATTTACCATGAGTGACGAAAGAAGTGAAAGAGATAAATAGGTATATTAATTTAAATAATGAAATGTATAATAACAATATTAGATTGCACGCTCCTTTACAAAGTGTTGATTATGGTATGCCAACAGTGTTATTAAAAATCTTATATGTGAGTGATGGTATAGAAGAGGTTATCAGTGTTGGGGATAGAAAAGAATCAATAGGTTGGATTTGGTATTCTTATGAAATGATAAAATTAATACAAAATATTACATAGCGGAATATGGGATAAAAAGTTACATTTTTTCGGATGATGGTGCAGGAAATGTATTTGTTATAAAAGAAGATGAATCTATTTACCATACAAATTAAAGGATTTTATACGCTTTATTTTTGAAAACACAGATTTACAAGAAGAAATAAGGCGGGTGTTTGGTAATTATGAGGCAGAGAATTTGTATGTAATAGCTTATTAATATAAAGATGGAATATAGATGAATAAATATTTTATTGTAATAAAAGGAGCTTAGGCATGATAGACGATTTTAACAGAGAGATATTCGTTGATGAAGAGAAGATTTAGAAATACTCCAGTGTCTTACCCGAGGGGTTGATTGATATATGGAAAACGAAGGGGTTTGGTACACTAATGAATGGTTATCTCAAAGTCATTGATCCGGATGAATATTTTGAAGTATTCAAAGATTCATATTTTAAAAGTAATATCTCAATACCAATCCATGCTACCGCGTTTGGTGATATTATTACCTGGGAAAAAAGTAAATATGTTGGTATTGTTCAGTATCGTTATGGGGATTATGAACTCATGATAAGTAATTTTAATTTATTTTTAAAATTACTTAATGATGAAGGATTTATAAAGAAATTTTTTTCTATAAATTTGTATCAAGAAAGTAAAAATGAAGGAACATATTGCACTGATTAGTGAACTTGCTGGTTCAGTTTAGAGGAAGAAATAGTATGAATAAAATGGAAGTGTTTGATAATTTGAAGAATATATGATATTGTAAACTTGCTGGGTCGGTTTAAGAGGAAAATTCCAGCAGATAAAATAATGCAGTTGCGAATCAATGCGCAGGAAATAGTGATATACAAAGGAGGAAAATATGGGTGCATTAATAGGATTAGGGGTTGCAGTAGTAATTATAGCAATTTTTACAGGAGTATTACTGCTTGTGGTAAAGCATGGGAATGCAAGATTTGATAAAATGTTTGCCACAGTAGGAACCGCAGAACGTGAAGTCTTGAAAAATACGGATTATAGAAATTACGATGAAGAACCAAATTGCTTTGTTGTATTATGCAATATAGGAGAGCTGCAAGAGAAAAAAGGCAAAATGGAAGTTGGGATTATATATTTCAGACATGAAACACAACAATTTATGGCTGATTCTTTTATGGTAGAAAAAGAAATTTTGCAACAAAGACAATTAAGGGTTGGTAGCCAAATTTTAGTTGTTTTTAAAACAGGAGAAATAATACCTACTGCATGGAGAATTTTATAAGATGAAAAGACCTTGTACTTTAGAAGAAAATAACCTTATCAGAAGCTGTGTAGCCGATATTTTAACATATCAGGGATTATTTAATACGCCATATGAAATCATTGGGAAACAATTTTGGATAAATGGCGGAACTATCATAAATTATGTGAATTATAACGAAACCGATGCATGGCTCACAATTGCGGAGGATGATTTACGCGATATAATTGGAAATTATTGTTGTGTGCGATATCAAGCACCTGCTGGGTTAGATGTTAAAGTAGGTGAAAGAATTTTAGTGGTATACAACGAAGATGGTGTATATATTCCACTTAGAGTTAATGAACAGACAAAGCAGTTAATTTCTATGCAAAATCCGGAATATTTTGACACGGTAGATTGGGATAAAAGTATAAAAATTCCTCATCCGGCAATATTGGAATTGGATCAAGCCCCACATTTAATGAATGAACAGGAAGTGGCGCAATTTGCTAAGAAAGGTGCACAGTTTTTTCCTAAGATTTTAAGGGGATTGAAAGAAAAGCAATTGCAGAAAGTACGTTATAAAAAGAAAGTTTTTTACTTGGATACCAATAATGATGTAATGTTTAGAATATATGGGAAAAAAATACAAAACGACCAAGTAAGAGTTTTCGAGTATAAGAACGGTAAGTTGGAAGATTGTGTATATTTAACCAAGAATACAAATTTCTTGCCAAGGTCCATACCTTACGGAAAAGTGATTTACAAATACACGGAAAAAGAAAATGTAAGCGCGTGGGGAATGAATTATTTTGGAGTAGAGAATTAGTGGACATCTTCCACTTGATTGAGAATTTAAATAAATGATTAGCTAAAATAGAATGACCGAAGAGAGGATTGGGGCTAGCATTATGCAGGCCCCTAATTTTATTGACTATAATCAAAAGAAAATTCATAATAGAAACAAGTGTAAACGATTTTTTTGTAAAGATTATGTCTATAATAGAAAAGAAATGTTAACAATATTATGGGGGAAACCAGCATGATTTATACCGTAACCTTTAATCCTTCTTTGGACTATGTTGTCACTGTCGATTATTTTAAGACTGGTGCAGTGAATCGCTCACGCAACGAATTTATTTATCCCGGAGGGAAAGGAGTCAATGTTTCCATGATGCTTGGGAACTTGGGCTATGGGAATACGGCACTTGGATTTGTGGCGGGATTTACCGGAGATGAAATCGAAAGACTTCTAGGGCAAAAGGGAATAAAAACAGATTTCATTCATGTAGAAGAAGGAACTTCGCGGATTAATGTCAAGCTTCGCGCACAACAAGAAACCGAAATCAATGGGCTGGGTCCGAAAATTCATAGTTCGGATATTGACAAACTTTATCAAAAACTGGATCAATTGAATAAAGGTGATATTTTAGTTCTTGCGGGAAGTATTCCGGATGTGATACCAGACTCCATATATAGGGATATTATGGATTACGTTAAGGATAAGAATCTAAAAGTTGTAGTAGATGCAACAAAAGACTTACTTGTCAACGTGTTACCTTTTGGGCCGTTTCTTATCAAGCCAAATCATCATGAGCTTGGAGAGATTTTTGGAGTTGAGTTAAGAGAAAAAGCGAATGTGATTCCCTATGCCAAGCAATTACAGCAAAAAGGAGCGAGAAATGTGCTCGTTTCTATGGCAGGGGCAGGAGCAGTTTTGGTAACAGAAGACGGGCAGGAGTTTTGTGCAGATGCTCCGAAAGGATATGTGCTTAATTCGGTAGGAGCCGGGGATTCTATGGTTGCAGGTTTTTTAGCCGGATATTTAGCAACAAAGGATTACCAAGAAGCATTTCACTATGGTGTGTGTGCAGGGAGTGCAAGTGCATTTTCAGAAGAATTAGCAACCAAGCAGGAAGTAGAATATTTATTAACAAATAACGAACATGTTATTTAAGGAGGAAGTCATGAAAATCGACAAAGATACTGTTCTGACGGAAAATGAAAAAGCACAAAAAGACGGAATCGGGCACGCGGTATACGTTCATTTAATGAATGGAGTATCACATATGCTACCATTTGTAATTGGTGGTGGTATTATGACTGCACTCGCATTTTTGATCGATACGTTTTTCGGATATGGCGCAATTGGTGGAGGCGCATTTGGTTCCTGTACACCACTTTCGGCTTTTTTCAAATATGCCGGAGGCTTGGCATTGGGCCTGATGGTTCCGGTATTAGCCGGTTATATTGCATACTCTATCGCCGACCGACCGGGACTTGCAGTAGGTTTTACTGGAGGCCTTTTGGCATCTAGTGGAAATGCGCTTATTACAAGCTATACCTGGGCAGAAGGGACAAGTGGTTTTCAAGGAATGATAGCCGACTTTGCATTTCAAGGTGCAAATGGAGGAAATACCGTATCCGGTTTTCTTGGCGGGATTGTCGCCGGTTTTTTGGCAGGATATATCGTTTTATTATTGAAGAAATGGTGCAGCAAGCTTCCGGAAGCATTAGAAGAAATCAAACCAACCTTGATTTATCCGTTATGTGGAATTTTGGTCATCAGTGTATGGATGTGCTTTATTTTCAATCCGCTAATCGGTATGGTAAATAACGTACTCAGCCGTATGCTGACCTCGCTTGCAAATGCAGGGCTTATTACGGTGCTCGGATTGATTTTGGGTGCAATGATGGCAATTGATATGGGTGGCCCAATTAACAAGGCGGCATATGTTTTTGGAACCGGAATGCTCGCTACAGCCTCTCAATTAATGGTAAATGGAGTTGCATCGACCGATCCTGTAGTCCAGGCATGCTATATTGCAATGGCTTCTATTATGGTAGGCGGTATGGTTCCACCGGTTGGAATTGCGCTTGCATGTTGGTTTTTCCCCAAAAAATTCACAAGAGCAGAGCGAAACTCCAAGCTTTCCAATCTTGTCATGGGAGCATCTTTTATTACTGAGGGAGCAATTCCATTTGCAGCAAGTGACCCGATTCACGTAATCCCATGCACAATGGTAGGAGCCGGAGTTGCGGGTTTGTTATCTGCAATGTTTGGATGTACACTTATGGCGCCACACGGAGGTATCTTTGTATTTGCAACAGTTGGGAGGCCATTGATGTACATGATTTCATGGCTGGTTGGTTCAGCAATCACCGCAATCATGCTAGGATTTATGAAAAAGGATGTGGAGGATCGATAGATGAAAGAATTTAAATATATCATTAAAGATAAGCAAGGGATTCACGCAAGACCGGCAGGACAGCTGGTAAAGGAAGCGTCGGCATTCCCTTGTTCTGTTACCATTGAAAAAGATGGAAAAACTGCTGATGCAAAACGCATTTTAGGTCTTATGGGACTTGGCATAAAGTGTGGACAGGAAATTACACTAAAGACAAACGGAGAAAAGGAAGCAGAAGCGATGGAAGTATTAAGCAAATTTTTGGAAGAAAATCTCTAATATGTTTTGTCAATAGGAGTAAAAACTATGGTTATCGAAGGAAAAAGTGTATTTGGTGGGATTGCCATTGGTCGGATTTCGATTTGGAGCAAATCGGACAGTCAGGTAAAAAGAAACAAAATAACGGATGTGGAAGCGGAGATAAAACGCTTCCATTCCGCAAGAGAAAAAGCAAAAGCACAGCTGGCTTCTTTATATGAAAAAGCGTTAAAGGAAGTTGGAGAAGTCAATGCAGCCATTTTCGAAGTACATCAAATGATGTTGGATGATTTGGACTATGTTGAATCGGTAACGAATATCATTTTATCACAGGAAGTTAATGCAGAGTTTGCTGTTGCAAATACAGGAGATAATTTCTATCAGATGTTTGAAGGAATGGAAGATGAGTACATGAAGGAGCGTGCTGCAGATGTCAAGGACATTTCCAATCGCCTGATTAGCATTTTACAAGGGAAATCCGATGCCGGTATAAGCTCTGAGGAACCGGTGATTCTTTTGGCAGACGATCTTGCACCAAGCGAAACCGTGCAGTTAGATAAATCAAAAGTACTTTCCTTTGTAACTCGTCATGGTTCCACCAATTCGCATACTGCAATTTTGGCACGAACCATGAGTATTCCAGCACTAATCGGAATTGATTTTCCAAAGAACGCGGATGGAAAAATGGCAATTGTGGATGGTTACGAAGGAAAGATGATTATTAACCCGC
This sequence comes from Lachnospiraceae bacterium, assembly GCA_045531055.1. GTDB lineage: Bacteria > Bacillota > Clostridia > Lachnospirales > Lachnospiraceae > Roseburia. The sequence continues at coordinate 11,040 of JAZSDG010000037.1, forward strand.
AGGAGAACATCTTAAAGGAGTACCGCAACAAAAAAGAAAAAGATGAAAAGAAAAAACAGCTTTTGCAAAAATTAAAAGGCAAAGATAATGTTACGTTGGATGGCAAAACCATAAATCTATATGCAAATATCGGAAGAATTGCAGATGTTGCAAATGTCCTTACAAATGATGCCGGAGGAATAGGACTGTTCCGCAGCGAATTTCTGTATCTTGAGTCAGACCACTATCCGACGGAAGAGGAACAATTTGTGGCTTATCGTACCGTTGCAGAGAATATGGCGGGTAAAAAAGTGATTATCCGTACACTTGATATTGGTGCCGATAAACAGGTGGACTATTTTCAGATGGAGAAGGAAGAAAATCCGGCAATGGGATATCGTGCGATACGTATTTGCCTAGACCGCATAGATGTGTTTAAGACACAGCTTCGTGCAATTTATCGTGCCAGCTATTATGGAACGCTTGCAATCATGTTTCCGATGATTATTTCTGTGCATGAAGTAAGAAAAATAAAGAAAATTGTTGTCGATGTGAAAGGTGAGTTGGATGCAGAAGGACTTCCATATAAGGACGTTGAGCTTGGAATTATGATTGAAACACCGGCAGCAGTGATGATCAGTGATCTGTTGGCAGAGGAAGTGGACTTTTTTTCCATTGGAACAAATGATTTGACACAGTATACGCTGGCTATTGACAGGCAAAATGAAAAATTAGATAATATCTATGATTCTCACCATCCGGCAGTACTTCGTATGTTGCAGATGGTAGTGGACAATGGTCATAAAGGAGGTTGCTGGGTTGGTATTTGCGGAGAACTTGCGGCAGATACTACGCTGACAGAGACTTTTCTTAAGATGGGATTTGATGAATTATCTGTAAGTCCTTCTATGATTTTAAATGTTCGTGAGAAAATACGCACAACAGATACAACAAAATAGGAGTTTACCATGAGATTAATTATTGTTCGTCACGGAGATCCCAATTACGAAATCGACTCGTTGACAGAAACCGGTTGGAAAGAGGCCGAATTATTAGCAGACCGTCTTTCTAAGCTTGAAATTAAGCAGTTTTATGTCTCTCCGCTTGGAAGAGCCAAGGATACCGCATCATGCACCCTTCAGAGAATGAACCGTACAGCAATTACCTGTGACTGGTTGCAGGAGTTTTCTCCAAAGATTCTTCGTCCGGATGCAGGCGGAATGCGTAAAGTTTCTTGGGACTGGCTACCGAGTGATTGGATGAAAGATGAGCGTTTCTTTGACGCCAATACATGGTTTGAAAATGAAGTCATGCAGGAAGCGAATGTCAAAGATGAGTATGACTGGGTATGTAATAGCTTTGATGAGGTTCTTGCAGCACATGGTTATGTGAGGGAAGGCCGTTACTATCGTGTAACAGAGCCAAATAGTGATACACTGGTGTTTGTTTGCCACTTTGGATTGGAATGTGTGTTACTCAGCCATTTGATGAATGTATCTCCTATGACACTGTGGCATGGATTTTGTGCGGCGCCAACTTCGGTAACAAGTTTCTATAGCGAAGAGCGAAGAGAGGGTATTGCATTATTCCGTGCAGGATTGATGGGAGATATTTCGCACCTATATGCAGCAGGGGAAGACCCGTCTTTTGCGGCCAGATTTTGTGAATGTTATCGAAATCAAGACGAAAGACACGATTAAAAGTGAGATATTTTCCCTAAAATTTCAAGAAGGTGTTGTTTTTTTGGGGAAAAACCGTTATTATAGGAGTAACACTATATAAGCAAAAACATCATAGAAAGGATATCTTATGAGACAGAAATCAACAGCAGCAGAAAGAGATTTAAGTGTATGTGAATCTTACATCATGAAAATTGTTTGGGACGCAGAGGGCGACATCCAATTGAAAGATTTGATGGAGGCGCTTCGCACGCGTTATAACAAAAATTATGCGCGTACAACCGTTGCAACCTTTTTGACAAGACTTGTTGAAAAAGGATACGTAAAGACTTATCGTAAGGGACGTATTTCTTTTACACATGCTTTAAAGAAAGGCAAAGCTTACAAAGAGAAAATGATGCGCGATACCGTGGATTTTTGGTTCGATGGAAATGCAGCAGATATGTTATCCACTCTTGCTGATGCAAGAAAGCTTTCCAAAGAAGAAATCGAACAGATTAAGAAAATTCTTGCAGATGCATAATTGCAAACAGAAAATAGTGGCATGGAACCTAAGGATTCCGTGCCATTTTTCTATTTACCTTTGCATAAGATTCTAGTAAAATAGGGGAAGAAAACGAAAGATTTAGGAGTTAGCCATGAGTGCACAAACAAATATTGAAAAAGTTCTAAGAGATCTTCATGTATTGCTCTCTAAGAGTGAGGCATACAGCAAAGAGCCAAGTAAAGTTATTGTAGATAAGCAAAAGATGTTAGATTTGCTCAGCAATCTGAACCAATGTACATATGACATGATGGAAGAATATGAGATGACTGCACGCAGCAGGGACAAAGCAGAGCGTGAGTTCCGTAAGCAAGGAGATAAAATTGTCTGGGACGCAAGTCGTAAAGCAGAAGATATTTATGCGGCATCGGTTATGTATACCGACGAGGCACTAAACAGCATTCAAGATATCATGAAAGAGACGAACGAATCTGTGAAAGTCCTTTATGAAGAAATGGACAAGAAGCTTAAGGAGCGTGTAGGGATGGTCAAAGCCAATCAATCAGAACTCAAATCACAGCTCCAGGATTTGGTAGACACCGAGAAATATTTAAAATTAATAGAAGAACGTAATCGCGAAATCGAAAAAGAAAAGGCCCAGAAAGAAGGAAAGGATTCCGGTAAAAAAGAGCCGTCCATTTATGCAAATCGCCAGACGGAAATTAAGATTAACAAAGAATACTTTGAAAAGATGGGAATTCAACAGGAAACGATAGAACCGGATGAGATACCGGAGGAGGAGTCAATCAAAGAGCCGGTTAAGGAAGAGACGCGTAACCGCTCCGAAGGCTTTCATAAAGTATGGAAAAATCTAACGTCCGGGAAGAAGTAATTATTTTTGGGGGAAAACTATGACAATATTGGTATGTGATGACGATAAAGAAATTGTTGACGCCATTGAGATATATCTGATGCAGGAAGGATATGACGTAAAGAAGGCGTATAATGGGGAAGAAGCGCTGGCGGTCTTAGACGGGGGCGGAATTGACCTTATGATTATTGATGTTATGATGCCAAAGTTAGATGGCATACGCGCAACTTTGCAAATACGCAAAGAAAGTAGCATCCCGATTATCATTTTATCCGCAAAAGCTGAAGATGCAGATAAAATTTTAGGATTGAATGTGGGAGCAGATGATTATGTAACAAAGCCGTTCAATCCGTTGGAGCTGGTTGCTCGTGTGAAATCACAACTTAGGCGTTATACGACATTCTCTGATCAGACAAAAGCCGATGAAGTCGTATATGAAGCCGGTGGTCTTATGCTAAACGACGATTTGAAAAAAGTTACCGTCGATGGAGAAGAAGTAAAGCTAACGCCGATAGAGTATAATATTTTGCTTTTACTCATAAAAAATCAAGGCAAGGTATATTCAATTAATCAGATATATGAGAATATTTGGAACGAAGAGGCTATTGGTGCAGATAACACAGTTGCTGTCCATATTCGCCATATTCGTGAGAAAATTGAGATTAATCCCAAAGAACCGCGTTATTTAAAAGTGGTTTGGGGTGTTGGTTATAAGATAGAAGGATAGACACGGAGTATAAAATGAACGAAAATTCACTTAAAAAGAAGGCGCCCGCCATAGTACTCCATCAGATGTTTTTGATTCTTACCATATGTAGTCTGTATGCGATGGATTATTTTATCGTTCATGATTTTTCCATGCAGTCTATAGTATGTAGCATCATGGCAGTGATAGGGTTACTTTGTTCATTTGTAGCACTTGCATTTTTGACGAATATAGTTGAAAATGGCCATTGGATCGACAAAATACCAAGTGACCTTTTAACAGCTATCTTTATTATATTGGTATGGACGATGATGCACCTGATTCTCCGATTTCGTCATGAGACATTTTCTTTTGCAGGTCTTTTGGTAGCAATTGGGACGATGACATACCTTGCAGATATCGGATTTCTCGCTTTTTATCTGAGTATTGTCCGCAGAATCAAAGGGAATACTCTTTTATCCGAGAGCATTCTAAATCACGTTTATTTGTTTTTCAAAAGACTGATAAAAAAGAATCCGGACGCAACTTATGTTCTTCCGTTGCGAAGAAATATTGAACAAATGCAGATACAGCAGGCACTTGATGCGATAGCGGAAGGAGAACTGGATACATTGCTTGAGCTAAGTGAGTTTCATGGCAGAGAACGTAAGATGGCAGAGGCGGTCAATCGTATTCGTGAAGGACTACGCGAGGCGGTATCTCAAAGTACGAAAAATGAGAGAATGAAAGCAGACCTAATTACAAATGTTTCACATGATATCAAAACGCCACTGACATCTATTGTCAATTATATTGATTTGTTAAAGCGAGAGAATTTACAGAACGAAAACGCACACAAGTACCTTCGTATTCTAGATGAAAAGTCGCAACGTTTAAAGCATCTGGCAGAAGACTTGGTAGAGGCATCCAAAATCAGTTCCGGAAATATCGCGCTTGATATGCAAGAGATTGATTTTGTAGAGTTAATTTACCAGACCGGAGGTGAGTACAATGAAAAGTTTGAGGAAAAAGAACTTACCATTGTCACCAAATTGCCAAAGAAAGCGGTTAAGATTTATGCGGATGGACGTCGGTTACATCGCGCCATAGAGAATCTTTACACAAACGCAGCAAAATATGCCCTCGAAAAAACGCGTGTCTATGTGGAACTTTCCATACAGGATGATATAGCAGTTTTTTCCATGAAAAATGTATCTAAAAATCCAATTTCATTAGAGGAAGGAAATGACCTGACCGCACGTTTTGTGCGCGGAGAAGTTTCAAGGACTACGGAAGGAAGTGGTCTTGGACTCTCCATAGCCAAGAATTTAACCACACTTATGGGTGGAGATTTTGAAATAAACACGGATGATGACATGTTTATTGCAATGTTATCATTTAAAATGTTATAATCCAACTGATAGAACGATAGGAAAGGAATAAAATTATGAAGTTATACGACAATGGAGCTTACTTGCTCAATGGAACAGAAGTAATTATTCAGTCACCGGAAGCTAAGGAGGCAGTAAAAGCAAAGACCGGACAGGCCGTAAGCGTAGAAGATGCGAAGAAGAATACAATTGCATATGGCATTTTGAAAGATCATAATACCTCCGGTAATATGGAGAAATTGCAAATTAAATTTGATAAGTTAACATCACATGATATCACATTTGTAGGAATCATACAGACAGCAAGAGCATCAGGTCTTGAGAAATTCCCGATTCCTTATGTACTTACCAATTGCCACAACAGTCTTTGTGCAGTAGGTGGAACCATCAATGAAGATGACCACATGTTTGGACTTACCTGTGCGAAAAAATACGGCGGAATCTATGTTCCACCGCATCAGGCAGTTATTCACCAGTTTGCAAGAGAGATGCTTGCAGGCGGTGGCAAGATGATTTTGGGTTCTGATTCCCATACACGTTATGGTGCACTTGGAACCATGGCTGTTGGAGAAGGTGGACCGGAGCTTGTAAAACAGTTATTAAGCAAAACATACGACATTGATATGCCGGATGTAGTAGGTATCTATTTAACCGGAGAGCCTGTAAAAGGTGTTGGACCGCAGGATATTGCACTTGCAATCATTGGCGAAGTATTTGACAAAGGTTTTGTTAAGAATAAGGTCATGGAGTTTGTCGGACCGGGTGTTGCCAACTTAAGCGTAGACTTCCGTATCGGTGTTGACGTTATGACAACAGAGACAACCTGCTTATCTTCTATCTGGAGAACAGATGACAAGGTAAAAGAGTTCTATGCAATTCACGGAAGAGAAGAAGAATATAAGGAATTAAATCCGGGAGAGGTAGCTTTCTATGACAGCTTTATCGAGATAGATTTAAGCACCATCAAACCGATGATTGCAATGCCATTCCATCCAAGCAATACATATACCATTGATGAACTGAATGCAAATCTTTTGGACATCTTAGATGACTGTGAGAAACGTGCACAGGTGAGCTTCGATGGCAAAGTAAAATTAGACTTAAAGAGCAAAGTCCGCAATGGCAAATTATATGTAGACCAGGGAATTATTGCTGGTTGTGCTGGCGGTGGCTTTGAGAATATTTGTGATGCAGCAGACATCCTAAAAGGTTCTTCTATCGGAGCAGACGAGTTTACGTTAAGCGTATATCCTGCATCCACTCCAATTTATATGGAACTTGTGAAAAATGGAGCAATTGCGAACTTAATGGCAACAGGAGCAATTGTAAAAACAGCATTCTGCGGACCATGTTTTGGTGCCGGAGATACACCTGCCAATAACGCATTCTCTATTCGTCATTCCACAAGAAACTTCCCGAACAGAGAAGGTTCTAAGGTACAGAATGGACAGGTATCTTCTGTTGCACTTATGGATGCTCGTTCTATCGCCGCAACCGCAGCAAACAAAGGTTACTTAACATCAGCAACTGAGATTGATGCAAATTACAGCAAACCAAAATATTTCTTTGATAGAACAATTTATGATAATCGTGTATTTGACAGTAAGGGAGAAGCAGATCCAAGTGTAGAAATTCAGTTTGGTCCAAACATTAAGGATTGGCCAAAGATGAGTGCGTTACCGGAGAACCTCATTTTAAAAGTTGTTTCTGAGATTCATGACCCGGTTACAACAACGGACGAGTTAATTCCTTCCGGAGAGACTTCATCCTTCCGTTCCAATCCATTAGGATTAGCAGAGTTTGCACTTTCCAGAAAGGATCCGGAATATGTTGGACGTGCCAAAGAAATCCAAAAAGCACAGAAAGCAATTGAAGAAGACCGTTGTCCGGTAGAAGAAGTAGAAGAACTTAAAGCTGTTATGGATGCAATAAAAGCAAAATATGCAGATATCGATCGCACAAATGTTGGATTCGGAAGTACCATTTTTGCAGTAAAACCGGGAGACGGTTCTGCACGTGAGCAGGCAGCTTCTTGCCAGAAGGTACTTGGCGGATGGGCAAATATTGCCAATGAGTACGCAACCAAACGTTATCGTTCCAACTTGATTAACTGGGGTATGCTTCCATTTATTATTGATGAAGGTGCATTGCCATTTACCAATTTAGATTATCTCTTCATTCCGGGAATTCGTGATGCCGTAGGAAATGGAAAAACCGAATTTGAAGCGTATCTTGTAAAAGATGGTAACTTGACGCCATTTACCTTAAAGATGGGAGCGTTGACATCGGATGAGAAAGATATTATTTTAAAAGGTTGTTTGATTAATTACTATCGAGGATAGGGGGAATTGGAAATGTCGGACAAAGAACAGCAAAAAGACATTACCTATGAACAACAAATAGCAAAAAATGAATGGAAGAAATATGGACGCATGGGAATTTCGTTCTTTTTAACATTTGTGGCCTGTGTCCTCTTCTTCTTTATTGTTCTAAGATATCAGCAATTTGCCGCAATTATAGGACAATTGATTCATGCAGCGCAACCGATTATTATGGGATTGGTAATAGCCTATCTCATTAATCCGGTTATGAAGTTTTGTGAGCGTCATGTGTTACGTTTGCTCACAAAAAAAATGAAATCCGAGAAAAAAGCAAAAAAAGCAGCAAGAATTATCGGTGTTACCGGTGCAATTGTCTTTTTATTAGCTGTGATTGCTCTTATGATTGCAGCAATTGTGCCATCGGTTGTCAACAGTATTACAACATTAGCAGAGACAATGCCAAAGCATGTAGAATCATTTACCGAAATGTTAGAAAAGAAGCATATTGGAAATAGCAAAGTGACTGCGTTGTTGGAAAGCGGTGTTGATTGGTTTACAACAAATATGGATGAACTTGCTCAGGATTTACTTGTTCCAACAGCACAGACATATATTGTACAGATTACAACAGGTGTGATTTCCGGCGTGAAGACGGTATGCAATTTTGTAATTGGAATTGTTGTTGCAATTTATGCCATGATGATTCAGGAAACCTTGCAGGGACAGAGTAAAAAGATTGTATATGCAATATTTAAACCGCGCTATGGGAATGTGATTATTCATACAGTACGCAAATCCAGTAAGATTTTTGGTGGATTTATTTCCGGAAAAATCATAGATTCTGCTATTATTGGAGTGCTGTGCTATATTGGATGTCTGATTTTAAGAATGCCAGATTCTATGTTAATTGCGGTTATTATTGGTGTCACAAACATCATTCCATTTTTTGGCCCGATTATTGGAGCAATACCTACGGTTCTTTTAGTACTCATACAGGATCCGTGGAAAGCACTATATCTGCTTATTTTCATCATTTTTTTGCAACAGTTGGATGGAAATGTAATCGGTCCGAAAATTTTGGGAGATTCCACAGGACTTTCTTCTTTCTGGGTTATGTTCGCGATTTTGTTTTCCGGTTCAATGTGGGGATTCTTTGGAATGCTATTAGGCGTTCCGTCGTTTGCAGTAGTTTACTACATTGTTGGAAAAGCGGCACGATACGGTGTGAGTAAGAAACACCTGCCGGAATCTACAGAAGCATATATTAAGGCACGTGGTGTTAATGAAAAAACAAATACGCTTCGATACACAAAACTGGGTGAAACTGAAGAAAAACCAGACGAAAAAGTTGAAGAGAAAACGGACGAAACATCAAAAAAGAATTGAGAGTAGAGCACTGGGAAATTACTTGTTTTTCCAGTGCTCTTTTTGTGTTTATTTTTTGACAATGCATATCTCCTATGATACACTAACACTAGATTACTAGGACCTATTATATTGTATATATTGAGGTGGAAGAAGTGGATAAATACGAATACAATCTGAAGTTGGATCAAATGAAAAGTCTGTGTGCAGAAGACAATTATGAGTCAGCAGCAGAGATTGCAGATACAATTAACTGGAGTAAAGTTAAAAATGTCAATGCACTTGTACGTGCAGGGGAGATATATGAGAAAGTAGAACGTTATGAGGATAGTAGGGATATTCTTTTGATGGCATATGACCGCTCTCCGATAGGACGTATGATTATTTATCGTCTTGCAGACGTCGCGGTAAAGATGCAGGATTATGCGGCTGCACAGGAATACTATGCGGAATTTGTAGAGATTGCGCCACATGACAGCTTAAAGTTTGTACTCCGTTACCGTATTCAAAAGGCGCAAGGCGCGGATTATAAACAGTTAATTCCGATTCTGGAGGAATTGAAGGAGCAGGAATATTCCGAAGAATGGGCTTATGAGCTTGCATATCTTTATCACAAATCCGGTGATAGCGAGAAATGTATCGAAGCTTGTGATGAACTGATTCTTTGGTTTGGGGACGGAACTTATGTAGAGCGGGCATTAGAATTAAAGATGTTATATCATCCACTTTCGAAAGCACAGGAAGAAAAATACCGTAAATTCCGCCTCGAGAAAAAGGGAATTACCTCTATTGATTCTGAGGAAATGGAGCGTGCCGGAGAATATGCGCATGCACCGGTTGAGATTCCGCAAGTATCCTTGAATCCGGAGCGATTTAATACGGTTAATCTGCAAGAAGAAATAGCCAAAGGAATGCAGCAGATTATTGATGCAACAGAGAAAGAAACTGTATCGGATACGATGGATAGTATTAAGAAAATAGTTGAAGATATTCCGTATCTTCAGCTTCCACGTGAAGATGAGATTGAAGTAAGTGAAGAGATACATATTGAGACGGATGAAGAAATTGATGGTTCCTTGAAAATTAATTTTCAAGAGCTGTTAGGAGAAGAATCTGACGGGCAGATTAGTTTGGTTATGAGCGAGAAAGCGCAACTTGAACAACAGATAACCGGACAGATGACCATCGAGGATGTTTTAGAAGAATGGGAGAAAACCAAGAGAGCCGCAGAAACAGCATTAGAAGATGCCAAACAAAGAAAACTTGAGTCGGCCAAAGCCAGAGCTTTGCAAGAGGCCGGAGATATTATGGATAGGCTCAATGATGTGCTTCCAAAACTGGATGCAGGAATTACCCCCAAAGAGTTATTGGAAGAAGAGTATTTACAGAATGCAGTGCCAGAGGAAACACTACCGATAATGGAAGAATTAGTGGAACCGGAACCGGCTGTTGAAGAGATACAAGAAGTACCGGTGATGGAAGAACTGGTAGCACCGGAAGAAGTGTTCCCGGTAGCGGAAGATCCGGTAGCGTTGGAAGAAACGTTTCCGGTAGCGGAAGATCCGGTAGCATCGGAAGAAACGTTTCCGGTAGCGGAAGACTCGGTAGAGCCGGAGGAAGCGTTAATAGAAGAAGTTGCTGAGGAAGTAGTTGCAGAGTCACCGGAGGAAGAAGAAGTACTTCCGGAAATTATGCCAATTGAAGAAGAAATCTTGGTGCAGCAGGACGCACAAATGGATGCAACAAGAAAAATGCCATCAAAATTGGATTTGGCTGCAGCTAAATTAGCAAAACGAGAAACCAGTCGTCTACCGGAAATTATGATGCCGGAAGACTTGGATTTACCGGAAGAAGAGAAAACCATAAAAGAAGTTCGTCATTTAACGGATGAACAAAAGGCAGTCTTTTCTTATTTCGTGCCGGTCAAGGGTATGGAAGATCAGCTTTGCCAAGCATTAACCGGTGTTTCTAACCGTTTGAACGAAGGCACCACTGCAAAAACCGGAAATGTGATCATTCAAGGCGGGCAGGGTTGTGGCAAAACGGTTCTTGCAACCAGCTTTATTAAAGCAATCCAAAAAGAGACCGGTAAAGTAATCGGTAAAGTTGGTAAAATTGATGCATTATCACTGAATCAGAAAGATATACAATCTTTATTGCGTAAAGTTGCAGGTGGATGTTTGATTATTGAACATGCAGGGGATATTTCAAAGGAGACAGCAATTACGCTTTCCCTTTTGATGGAGCATGACAGTAGTGGAATGCTTGTGATTTTGGAAGATACCACCAAGGGAATTAAGAAAGCATTATCTCAAGACGAAGGTTTCGCAAAGAAATTTTCTGAAACGATTCATGTGCCGATTTTTACGAATGATGAATTAATTTCTTTTGCAAGATCGTATTCTAATGAGTTGGGATACGAGCTGGATGAAATGGCAGTTTTGGCATTATATAACAGAATCAGCAATATTCAGCGATTGGATCAGGCAACAACACTTACAGAGGTAAAAGAAATTGTAGATGAGGCAATTGAGCGTGAAGCGCGCGGCGGAATCAAGAAAGCGATTAGCATTCTTACCGCAAAGCGTTATACGGATGACGATAGAATCCTTTTAAGAGAGAAGGACTTTGAATAGTAAGTGTTTTAAGAATAATTTTATCAAAAACGTGTCATACCATAAGGTATGGCACGTTTTTTTCCGATATATAAGGCATAGAAAATAGGACGAGGTGAATTATGCACGTACAAAATCATGGAATAACAACCGAGACGGCAAAAGGTATTGCAAATTACATTCGTGAAGAAGACAGTACGCAGGGTGTTGTTGGTACGTATGGAAAGACGGATGGAATAAGCATTTCCGAAACCGGTAGCATTCATATAGAAAATGCAACCTATTTACGTCCTGAGCAAGAAAGCGAGAAAAAGACGGCGGTCGAGCAGTTTGCAGACAATGGGAATAAGTCGGTGGATGATCGACGCAATCAGATGGCAGTGTTAGCAAGTACGACATCACCGGAGGACTATGCCAAAATGCAGGAGTCCGGGTTTTCCTTGGAATCCACAGATAGCAGTACAGTAATTACGGTTACGGATAAGATTAAAGCCGTTCTTGCACAGGCAGGAGTGGATATTTCTATCTATGGAGATAAAATAAGTGAAGAACAGCTTAAGGAAATTACCGGCAGCAGTGCAGTTGCACATCAGATTTCACAGAAATTGCAGGAGTACGATTTACCAGTAACCGACGAAAATGTGAATGAGATGAAGAAAACTTATAAAGAAGCGACAACTTTAGCATCGTTAAACGAAGAAGCCACACATTATTTGATTCAAAATAAGCTTACTCCGTCGATTCGCAATTTGTATCGCGCAGAGCATAGCAGTTCAAAAAATCATAGAAAAAAAGAGTTTGAAGAATCGGATTTTGTCGCAATGAAGGAACAGGTTCGTCAAATTATTGAGAAAGCAGGGCTTCCGGTAAATGGAGAAACACTTGACGATAGCAAATGGCTGCTGGAAAATCAACTTCCGCTTACGGCAGAAAATCTTAGCTATTTGAGTGAATTAAAAATCATATCACTTCCACCATCCGATGAGCAGGTGTTAGCAGCAATGGCAGAGGCAGTTTCGGAAGGAAAATCACCATCGGACGGAACGCTTTTAGCCGGATATACTTGGAGAGACCAGGCAGCATCTGCAATGGAAATTATTAAAGATGCTACGGATGAAGATTTGATGTATTGTATTGCGAATGAGCAGGAATTAACGATTTCCAATTTAAAAATCGCGATTGCAAATCGAGGAAAACAGGAAATTTCACAGGAAGGTCTTTCGTTACTTACGGCAAAACGCCAGTTAGAAGAGATTCGTTTGGCAATGACCACGCAAGCAAACTATGCACTTTTAAAAAAGGGCATAGCAATAGACACTAAGCCACTGGTGGAATTGGTAGAGGATTTGAAAGCGCAGGAAAATCAATACTATCATGACTTATTGGTTCAAAATGGTGTAAAAGCAAGTGAAGAAAGTATCAATACTTTTGCAAAAACAACGGAAGTTGTTGCAGAATTAAAAAGCCTTCCGGCATATGTGTTAAACATTGCAAACGAAGGAGAGACCTTACATACACTTCATGAATCCGGAACCATTTTAAAAGATACATTTGTAAGAGCGAATGAAAGCTATGAGGCACTAATGACTGCACCGAGAGCGGACATGGGCGATTCCATGAAGAAAGCGTTTCAAAATGTAGATGATATTCTGAAGGATTTGCAAATGGAAACAACAGATGCAAACCGTCGTGCAGTGCGTATTTTGGCATATAATCATACGGATATTACGACGGAAAATATAACACTTATGAAAGCAAAAGATGAAGAAGTACAAAGAGCATTTTCTAACATGACGCCACGTGTTACCTTAGAGATGATTCGACGTAATATCAATCCTATGGATATGGATATCCGTGAATTGAATCAGGTTGCAGAAAACATAAAAAGCGAACTTGATGATTTTGAAAATGAACGCTTTGAGAAATTCCTATGGAAATTAGAGCAAAATCAGAGCATTTCAGAAGAAGAAAGAAATTCCTACATCGGAATTTATCGTTTAATTGCACAGGTGGAGAAAACAGATGGCGCAGTGATTGGTTCTTTAGTTAATCAAGGTGCAGATATCACTATGCGTACACTTTTGACAGCAGTCCGCTCACAGAAAAAGGAACCGATGGATTATCAGATAGATGAAAATTTCGAAGGGCGAGAAGCAGTTCATAAAAATGCGCGCATAGACAAGCAGGTTGAAACAGCATTTTTACAGAACTGTGCGCATGATATTATGGATCGCATAACGCCGGAGGCAATCCGGAAAGTTCCGAAAGAAGTATGGGGAAATCTTACTTTAGAGCAATTTAAGGAGTCCCTGCATGAGGTGGACGATGTGTATGACAAGCAGTACGCAACGGAGCAGCTTCAAGATTTTCAAAAAGCACTTTCTGTTTCGGATGATGTGTATGAATTTTTAGAACGATATGAGTTGCCGAATAGCATCCATCATATTCTAGCTGCAGAGCAAATGCTACGTAATCCGAATCGAATGTTTGAAGCGCTTATGCAGGCGAAGAGTACATCATTCGATAAAATGGAGGAAATCAAGAAACTGAAAGAGGATGCACTCAAACGATTTGGGGAAGCAATCAAAACTCCGGAAGAATTGAAAGAGGCACAGGAGACCTTAGCAGAAGTCGCAGAGCATGTGATGGAAAGCATGATTTACGATAATGATAATTTAAGTACTCTGGATTTACGAACGCTTCGTATGATGAACCAACAATTCCAAATGTGTGCAAAACAAGTACGAGAAGAAACATATATGATTCCGGTCCAGACCGCGGAGGGAATTACGGGAGTATCTTTAAAGGTCATTCGTGGTGCAAAGGAAAAAGGTCTTGTTGATATCCTATTCCGAGGAAATCGAATTGGAAAAATCGCCGGATCATTTGAGGCAAAAGAAAACGGCATCAGCGGTATGATTGCAACAGATAACGAGGAAACAAAAAAATTAATCGAGGAGAATATAGAGCTTCTTTCTAAAAGATTACAAGACGAAGCATCCATCGATTTGCATGTTGTGAAAGTTTCGGATCTTTCCATGGAGCACTATGCAGTCAAATCTGCTGCAAAAGCAGATAAAATGGGAGAATTAAAAGAAGAAGGCGAAAAAAATGCGATACAGACCAAACGACTATATCACATTGCAGAATCCTTTATTCAGTCGATGCAGGAACTGATGAATCCGTAAAATCGGCATGTTCCAGATAGTCGCAAATACCAAGATAGATGGCACGTACGAGTTTATCCTGATAGGTATTGTCCGTAAGCAGTGCAGCCTCCGATGGATTGCTTAAGAACCCACACTCTACAATTACAGTAGGTGTGGGTGTTTTTTTCAGCAAATAGTAATCATTATTCGCTTTAATCGTTCGTAAGGAAGGTGGTTTTAAAGAAGAATTTAAGCTGGTTTGAATAAACGTGGCAAGTTGTTTCCCTTCATTGGAATTAGAATAGTAAAAAACCTGTGGACCGGATATAGATGCATCCGAGTAGCTGTTCTGATGCAGGCTTATGGTTAAAAGGGGATTTACTTCTTTAATAAGGGCAACACGGTTTGCCAAATCTTCACGTTTCTTGTTAGAAGATGCCTCGTTTGCAAGCATGATGTCCGTATCACGTGTAAGAATCACCTCATACCCTTTGTTCTCCAAAAGAGGTTTTAATTTTAAAGCCAAAGCCAAATTGATGTCTTTTTCCAACGCACCATTGGTTCCGACTTTTCCGGGATCTTCTGCGCCGTGTCCGGCATCAATAACGATACACGCCTGGGAGGTTTCAGCCTTTTTGTTTTCTGTCAGAGAAGCCCCTTTACGAGCAAGGAAAAATGCCGCGCAAAAAATGGTTAAAATCATAAAACCTTCAAATATTTTTCGCATATACCAACTCAAAAAATCTCGTTAGTCTATCATATGTATTGAAAATATAAATATGCCATGTGCATGTGCACATGGCATTAAAATTAGTTAATATATTTAATAATGATATCCCAGATATCATCTGTTTCAAAACCAAGTTTCCAGAAAGCAGCGCCTGCAAGAGAATGTTTATCTAAAAGCTTAAGACGTTCTTCCGTGGAGGCAGCATCCTCAAGCCAAATTTTGGTAATGACATCGCCATTTTGATATTCTGCATAGAACTGGGCGCATTCTTCATCCCAAACTTTTCCCGCACCATTGTCTATCACTAGGTTATTGGCAGCTCGCATACCATAAGCTTTTGAAGTTACACTATAAATAGTCTCTCCATCAATTTCCTCTGATGGGGTTAAAGTCCATGCTCTCGTATAGAAAGGCATACCTAGAATAATCTGGTCAGCAGGAACTTCTTTTAATGTGTTAATGACGCCTTCTTCTACCCAGCCAATGGAGGCAACAGAGCCGGCCTCGTTAGAACCGGAATAGTGTTCATCATATCCCATAATGACAATATAATCCGCAAACTTAGCCTGTTCTCTGCGGTTATAGAATGCAGTATAACTGGTTGGAACATAGTTGTCTACGGAAAGAACGATACCGTTGTTCTCACATTTGTAAGAGAGTTCGCGGATAAATTGAATATATGCATCACCAACAGCAGTTCCGTCCAGTGCTTCAAAGTCAACATTAATACCATCCAGATTATATTCAATGGCTGCCGAGATAATCTGATTTACCAGATTATGGCGAGTAGAAGAATGCGTTAATACATAAGTGGAATCTACTTCGGTGTTTTCTAAATTACTCACTAACCCCCATACTTCAATTCCCTGTTGGTGGCAATAGTTAACATATGATGTACTTCCTAAATCCTTGATATTGCCTTCGTTGTCATTTAAGTAGAACCAAGTTGGAGAGATGACATTCACACCTTTGGTTTCAGAAAGGATGGCAGCAATATCATTGTTGGCAGCTGTATTTGTTACTTGATGCCAAGCCATAACAATTTCAAAATCTTTTTTAATTGATGAGAATTCTTCAGGAGTAAACTCGCAGGTTAAGGTTTTTGGTTTTTTCTTAGATAAATGTTTGGAAGGAACATATCCAATTACGCCATCTTCTGTCATTACCTTTGTAAATTTCTCGTCTGTATCAAGAATTGTAACCTCAGATTTCTTATCTAAATTAGTTAGAATCGGGCTTTTGATACCGCCTTTTAATCGAACTTCTGTCTTTTTCTTTGTTGTTGCAACTGAAATCTCCCCCCAGACATTATTAATTACCACGCGGGAAGGCGATTCATAATAAGAATAAGTAAAATCGGAATACTGTTTTACGAAATCAATGTCAATCAAAGCAGAATCGGAAGTTGCTTTCACGATGGTACGATCAAATTCTTGCGCATTTTTCGTAACCAGATAGGTCGAACTTTCGGCATAAACAGTAATTAAATGCTCTGCTGTGGAATAAAATAGGATATTTTCATTGGAATCCCAATAGAAGGTTGGATTAATCATATCGTGAACAAATTGATAATCCAGATAAACATGACCATCAATCAATGTAGCCTGTGTTTCTAATACTTCCCGATTAAAAACAATTGCTACCTGATCTTCAGAGGTAATATTATAATACTCTGACAAATCCTTGCGTTCATCGCCCGGTGAATATTTTTTTACTAATGCGGAAATCAACATGCATGCTAAGACCACAACAATAAGAGCGATCACGACAAGTACAGGTAATATTTTTTTCTTCATGTAAAAATAGCTCCCCTTTCAACATTATCTATATATACATAAGTGATTATAACAGAAGGAGCCATTGAAAGACAATAGCTCCTTTCAGTTACTTTCTTTTTCTCTTATGCATGGAAATACACGTAGAGAGAACGCATTGAGATTCCCTCTTTTTCCGCTATAAATATTTTTTGTAATATTAATAATGTAAAAAACTAATTGATTGTAATAGTTCTATTTCTTATAAGCAGACACCTCCTTTTGCATTGGTATTAAAATCATGACGCCCGATAATTCAAACGGTGCAAATTCAATAAGTAGCTGCATAAAACCTCACTTTCTGCTCGTAAAGTGCACGTGGTATATTAGTTCTTTTTGAGCAGTTCATTTAAAAATGTCCAATCGGAGGGTGTTAACTGAAACGGATTTTCCAGAAAAGGAACGGCTCGAATGCAAATGTTGTATTTTTGTTGGAACTGTTTTACATATTTTTTTATCCCCAAATTTCCCAATAGTATGAAATCTTTCTGATGATGTATACTTTGGTATGATAGTGATTCCAACAAAGAATAGTAACAATTCGCCTTCCATGGACAGATGCTGCCGACTATAAATCTTTGATCGCACCGCAAAAACTCCCGATAAGTATGTTCATTTAAGACACCCATATCAAGAACAGAATAGGCATATTGCTTTTTCAAAATTTGTGGAAGTGTTTCCAATGTTATTTGTGGATACAAGTCAATTCTTTGAAAGCAAAATGGCTGGGGCGAATTTTCGGAGGAGAGATTTAAAATTTGCCCGGTAGCATTCAGTTCAATATATGCCGTCTTTTGATTTTCTTTGTTGCATAAAAAATTTGAAAGTGCAAGTGCGAAATGTGTTGTACCGCAACTTCGTTCCACTCCACAGATGCCTATGGTCTGTGGCGATTTTTTTGATGCTTTTTTAAAATGGAAAATAGCAACCCCCGTCCTTTCCGGTTAATGAGTAATGAAGCGAAAGCAATCTTCTTTTTGGAAATCCGGAATGGATTCTTATCGTAAAAATAAGGATAGACCGGAAACTGTAATTGCTTTGCCAAGATATGCGCAGCAGTTTGTCCGGAACAATTACAAATGATTTTCAGGCGGTCTTTATATGTTTGTAGGAATTCGTCCCAATCGATGACATCTTGCCGACGCCAAGGCATATCCGAACACAGCATGAAAACAAGATCAGCATTCTCAAGCTCCGGGGCGACCTGCTGGTTTCCATAATCTATGATGCGAATAGCGTTTGGCGGATTCGGTACTTCTATGCCCGGTCCATATTTTGGATAACCGCGAAATAATTTGTAATAAAAGCATCCATCCTGTTGGCGCATGCCTTTTAGACATGCAAACATTTTTCGTAAACTGTCGGAGTCATTTTTTTCATAATAATAGGCATTGTATCCAAGAAAATTCAAAACGGAAACAAGAAAAATTGAAAAATGAGTGGCTCCGCAGCCGGAAAAATTGCTCACTACTGCAATAGATGATAAGAGATGCAACTGACTGTTTTTTAAAGATTCTGATTGTATTGCCTTAGACAGTTCTTCCACCGTTTCATATCGAAGAACCGGGTCCGGCAAAGTTGCTTTTTGGATAATTTGATGAAACGTATGAGAAAGCGGAATGTCTACATGTTTGCTCAGATACTGCATAATTTTTCCTAAGGAGTAAATGTCTGCAGAAATAGTAAGATTGGCATCGGTAAAATTCTCCGGTGCAGAAAACTCCGCATTTCCATAGCGAATGAAGTTATTTCCTGAATTGGTAACATAAGATGATGCACCGAAGTCGATTAATTTTATCTGTTTCCCGCATACTATAATATGCTCAGGTTTTAAATCCTGATAGAGGATAGGATGCGGCATGCATGTATGCAGATAAATAAAAATATCGCACAGTTGCTCACAATATGTAAAAAATTGTTCACGGGAAATAATTTTTTGATGAAGCAGATAGTCTTCGAAAGATTCACCCTGAATATATTCTTCCACAAGATAATAATTATTATCATCTTCTTCAATATCATAAATAATGGGAATCCCCGGATGGTGAATCGACTTCAACAGTCGTGCTTCGGATAATACGAAGAGTTGGGACGAAAGTTCTTTGGGGAAGACTTTAATTGCTCGTTCCGACTCTAAAGATTCATGTCTGGCGAGATAGACAGTACCGAAACTTCCGCTGCCTAACGTCTTAAGTATCTTGTACTTACCAGACAAAATATAAGAATATTGATTGTTCATAGGCTCCTTTGTGTCAGGAGTGCATCTCTTGGATAAGGTTATAGCACAAAATTTTTTAAAGTGCAAGTCCTATTTTTAGTTTATGTTTAAGTTTATAAATTTTTAATAGCCTGTCATACTTTACATCATGAGAGCATTTGATTATAATGAATGTACGATTTACACTACGATTTTCTAGATAAGGATGTGATAATATGAAAATTGAAAAAGTAAACGACAACCAGATTCGCTGTACCTTAACGAAGAAGGATTTAGCGGATCGACAGATTCGATTAAGCGAGCTTGCCTATGGTTCTGAGAAGGCGAGGACTCTTTTCCGAGATATGATACAACAAGCCCATTTGGAATTTGGCTTTGAGGCAAATGATATTCCACTTATGGTTGAGGCAATTCCGATGTCGCCGGATTCTATTACACTTGTGATTACAAAAGTAGAGTATCCGGAAGAATTAGATACCCGTTTTTCCAAATTTTCAGAACCGGATGATGATTTATCCGAGGATGATTTTGAGGATTTTGAAGCTCCGGGAATGATGCAGGGAGCGGATGATATTGTAGGACTTTTTAGTAAACTTATTAAGGAGCAGGAAAAGGCGCATAATGAGGCGAAAGGACAGTCAAAGGATTCACCGGCTGCGATAAAAGATCGCCTATTCGCAGAGATTCCAACAGATTTGGTCAAGCTGTATGAATTCCGTGATATGGATCAACTTGTGCGACTGGCCAAAATCTTATACGGTTACTATAATGGAATTAACGACTTGTATAAGGATGAAGCAAAGAAACGTTATGTCCTAATGATGCACAAAGGGAGTCATACGCCGCAGGAATTTAATAAGGTTTGCAATATTATATCCGAATATGCGACACAGATGCCATATACGAGAGTCATAGGAGCCCATTTTGAGGAGCATGGAAATCGAATTATCAAAGATAAAGCATTACAGACATTAGCATCGCTTTCATAAAGAATCTATACAACAAAGAGTTCGCAAACTGCGAACTCTTTATCTTTATGCCATATTATTCTCTAAGAAATTGTTGATATCTTCTACAAGACCGTCCGGATCAATTCCGTGAACCATTGCAGCTTCTGCGATGGTCTCCATCTGTGAAGATGGGCATCCAAGACAATGCATTCCGATATTTAAAAGCATTGGTGCGATGTTTTGGTTAATTTGAAGAAGTTCGCCAATCATAGTGTCTTTCGTCACTTTAGCCATTGAAATTTCCTCCTTTGATAAATTACTTATTCAATGTGGCTATTATAATATGATTTGCGTTTAATTGCAAATTATACTTAAGAAAATTTTCAAAATAGTCGATATAAAAAACAGATA
Source organism: Lachnospiraceae bacterium (assembly GCA_045531055.1). Lineage (GTDB taxonomy): Bacteria > Bacillota > Clostridia > Lachnospirales > Lachnospiraceae > Roseburia. The sequence goes on from JAZSDG010000037.1 coordinate 31,702, forward strand.
ACATTTGACAAGGATGGTCAATAAAATAGGGCAAGGATGCGAAGCATGTGAGATAGTAGGAAGGATTGATCGTATGAAAATTAATCGAAACATGTCAGCAGTTATGACGAATAAACAATTACTTAGAACAGAAAATCGTTTGGCAGCGTCCATGCAACGTCTTTCAAGTGGATTAAAAATTAATAAAGCAGGAGATAATCCGGCAGGAATTGCCATTTCTAATAAAATGAAAGCGCAGATTGATGCACTGGATCAGGCAGAGTCTAATGCAAGCGACGGCATCGCAGTTATGCAGATTGCAGATGGTGCATTGAATGAGGTTTCCGCAGTTTTACAACGTATGCGTGAATTATCTGTACAGGCAGCAAACGGAACCTATGAGCGTTCTGACCGTGAGAGTATTCAAAAAGAAATTGACCAGCTTCGTGATGAAGTAGACCGTATTTCTTCTAATACAGAGTACAATACAAAGACATTATTAGATGGTTCTTCCGATACACGTGTATATGCAGAAAATGCATCACGTATTTATATCTCCGATAATGTGGTGACCGGAAATTATCAGATTTCTGTAACAGAAGCAGCTCAAAAAGCGGTTTTACCAATTTCTTTCCCGGCAGGTGGAACTATTGTAGAAGGAGATTTTAGCATTAATGGTGTAGATATGATTGTAACAGGAGGAATGACCGAGGAAGAATTTTTTGATTCTTTAAAAGCGGTTGCGGACGAAGCAGGATGTGAGCTTGAGCATGATGAAACCTCCGGTCAATTTTACCTATATTCCGGCCGTTATGGATCAAATGCGGAACTGGATTTGAGCATGTCTAAGGCATTGGCAGAACAGATTGGAATGAATAGTGAAGCAGGTGTTACTTTTGATGAAACAACGCAATGCTATAATACTGTCAAAAGTGGTGTAGATGCAGTTGTGAGTATTCCGACAGACCGAGAGGCATCCGGATTTTCCGGCACAGCAACGGCAGAGGCAGATGGTAACCGTATTACGATATCCGATTTAAATGGTTTTTCGATTGATTTTCTTTTGGACGAGAATTATGAATTGCCGGCAGATGCGGATTTAGGTGAGATCGCACAAAGCGGAAATTTTGAGCTGGAAGTAACGGATATCGGAACACTGAGCATTCAAATTGGTGCAAATCAGTATCAGACAATGGCAGTGCGAATACCGGAAGTATCTGTGGACAGTTTATATTTGGATACAATCGATGTTCGTGTGAAAAATGGTCCGGAACATTCCATGGTTGTATTAGATGAAGCAATCGCCAAGCTTTCAGAGAATCGTTCTCGTATTGGTGCATTCCAGAATCGTTTGGAGTACGCCGAAAGCAGTTTGGCAGAGACGCAAGAAAATGTAACCAGTGCATATTCCAACTTATTGGATACGGATATGGCAGAGGAGATGACCGAATATACGCAGCAAAACATTCTGGATCAGGCCACCATTTCCGTGCTTTCACAGGCAAACGATATGCCACAGCAGGTATTATCATTACTGCGTCAGTAATTCGGAGGTGCCGCAATGCAAGCAGAACAGATTCAGTCCTTTACCCGACGACTCAGTCAGTGCAATAAGGGTGAGATGATCGTCATCATTTACGATATTTATTTTGCATATGCAAATGACGCTATGTGCGCCTTTCGGAAAAAAGATTACGATGCTTATAAGAAGGCAATTCATAGTGCGCAGAATACGCTTACTGAGTTGATGAAAGCGTTGGATTTTTCTTATGAGATTTCCAGAAATCTGTATGCGTTGTATATGTTTTCCCGGAATCAGTTGTCGCGAGCGCTATATGAATTTCGTGAAGATGGAATTTTAGAAGCCGAAAAGGTTCTAAAACGTCTCTATGCAAGCTTTGTAGCTGTTGCAAAAGAGGACACTTCAGAACCTTTAATGAGCAATGCCCAGCAAGTGTATGCCGGAATGACATATGGTAAATCAGATTTAAATGAAACGTACCGTGAATTGGATCATGCCAGAGGGTTCTTCGTGTAAGAATCCTCTATTTTTTTGACGCAATTTAGTAAGAATTTGTATCGCATCTGGACGGCTTTTGCTTGGTAAATGTAGTAATCAATCAGGTCCGGGTCTACCACATTTTCCAAGTTTGTATAGGCAGTTTTCAGCTCAAGAGACGTTTTGGCAAGGTTCTCAACAAGTACTGTATAACCATCATCTGTAACCGGAGAACTTTTAAAAAATTTCATTTCATCACCTCTAAATAAATTATAAGCAAGAAATCGGAAATCTATACAAAAATTTCCACTAAAAATTTGTGAAAAAATTACGAAAGCGCAAAAATATGAAAAAAGGGACTAGACAGAGTAAGAAGCAGTTGCTATAATTCGATTCACAATCAAAAAAGAGGTGATGCAGGTATTGGATGCAGGAATCGCATCAAGTCTGGTATTGTTTGTAATTGTAATTATTGCGGTAATACTGGATTTTAAGTACATGAAGATCAGTAACCGGCTGATTCTTATGGGACTCATTTTAGCACTGGCATTCTTTATTGTCGACAGAGGATTGTCAGATATCATTTATGTTCTATGGAACATTTCTTTTCCGGTCATTGTTTTATATTTTCTTTTTCTTCTTGGCGTTATTGGCGCAGGAGATATCAAATTATTTTCCGTAATAGGTGGTTTTATTAATTTCAAAGAGTTAATTTATTGTATGGTATTTTCTTTTGTGATTGGAGCAGCATGGTCACTTGGTAAAATGCTCTATTGTCGAACCTTTTTTGTGAGCATGGACAGTGGCAGACGCTATTTTTGGGGACTATTACAAGGGAACCGTATGAGATATCCAAGGGATACAAAGAATCCGAAGAACCTGATACATTTTTCCGTAGCCATTTTACTGGGTTTGTTGATGGCGAAGGTCTATTGTCAGGGAATCTAAAAGTTAGGAGGGAAAATATGCAAAAAGTGAAACTTGCACTTTGTATTGGTGATGTGGAGTATGCTAAGCGCTTTACGAATTGTTTATTAGGATATTATCGTAATCAATTTGAGTTACATATTTTTTCAGAGCCAACGCAACTGATGGAGGAAGAAAAATTATATGATGTGCTTCTTATATCGGATTGGGGCAAGGATTTGGAAGCGTTTGTGAAGCACCGTCAAGAGCCCATCGTTTATCTATGGGAAGAAGAGGACGTTGCAACAAACTTTATGGAAGAAGGGAGAATTTGTTTTGTGGATAAGTATCAGGAAGTCAATCAAATTGTGAACGAAGTCTTGAAAAATATTGGAGATGAGATTCGGGAAGTGCAGGTATATGGTGCGCTTACACCTAAATGTAGGGTGATAGCAGTATACTCATTGTCTGAAACCCAATATCAAATTCCATTTGCAGTAACCATGGCAGCTATTTTGAGCGAACAACAAAGGGTATTGCTAATTGATACGCAGGAGAACAGCGGATTTTCACAATTTGCTAAGCACGAGGGGAGTATGGGATTAGAAGATGCTCTTGTCATGGCAGAAAGTGGAACATATGCAAAGAATCGGCTGTTATCAAGTATAGGTCACTTGGAGCATGTGGACTATATTTATCCGGCAGAAAATACCGAATGTTTATGTGAAGCGGGTAGCGAGTTGTATCTAAAGTTGATTCATATGCTGAAAAAGGAATTGGAGTATGATGTAATTTTAATTAATTTTGGAGCTCGCTATGTAGGTTTTTTTGAAGTAATCAATCACTGTCAGGAAGTATATTTGATACAGAAAAAGGGGCAAATTGCTCAGTGGCGGGAGTATGAGTTTCTGGAAGAAATACATAACAAGGGCTATGATGAGCTAGAAGCTAAGATTACGCGAGTAGAAATCCCGCCGCTACAAGGACCGGTTACTTCCTGCGAACGTTTGGTTGAGCAATGGAAATGGAATGAATTTGGAGATTTGATTCGGCGTATGGTGCCAAAGGCGGTAAGTATTGGATAAGTTGATTCGTAAGGTTCGGGAAAACGTTTTAGGGCAGATGGATTTATCACGCGATATGAGTGATAATGAGATTGTCGATTTAATTGCACAAGAGATATCTCTGGTGGCAAAAGGCAGGCAGCTTTCCATTAAAGAACGAATTTATATTGAAAAACAGGTATTCAATTCTCTTCGAAAACTAGATGCGATTCAAGAGTTGATAGATGACCCGACGGTTACGGAAATTATGGTAAATGGACCCAGGCACATTTTTTACGAAAAAGAAGGACGTATTTGGCAATGGGATGGATGTTTTCCATCCGAGGAACGTCTTTTGGATGTTCTGCAACAGGTAGTTGCACGTCATAATCGAGTGGTGAATATGTCATCACCAATTGTAGATACTCGATTAGAAGATGGATCACGTGTAAATATGGTATTATCGCCGCTATCTTTGGATGGTTCTGCGCTTACGATTCGAAAATTCCCCAAGGACCCGCTGACGATGGCGCAACTAATTATAATGGAGTCAATCTCTGAGGAAGCAGCCGAATTATTACAACTTTTCGTAAAGGCGAAATATAATCTTATGATTTCCGGAGGAACCGGTTCCGGAAAGACCACATTTTTGAATGCACTTTCGCATTATATCCCCTCCGAGGAAAGAATTATAACAATTGAAGATTCCGCAGAATTGCAGATTCAGGGAATCCCGAATCTGGTACGTCTTGAAACCAGAAATGCAAATATGGAAGGCGTGGCGGCAATTACCGTTCGTGATTTGATTAAAACAGCACTTCGTATGCGTCCGGACCGTATTATTGTTGGCGAATGCAGGGGCGGTGAAGCGTTTGATATGTTATCGGCTTGTAATACAGGACATGATGGGAGTATGTCCACAGGACACGCCAATTCCAGCAAAGATATATTAAGCCGTTTGGAGACGATGGTTTTAATGGGAATGGAATTACCACTGTTGGCGATACGACAGCAGATTGAAGCCGGAATAGACATTATTGTGCATCTTGGGAGGTTGCGCGATAGGAGTCGACGAATCCTTGAAATCACAGAAATTGACAAAATGGAAAATGGAGAAATTATATTAAATCCTTTATTTGAGTTTAAGGAAACCGGAGAAGTGGATGGAAGAGTGCTTGGCAAATTGCAACGTAAGGGTGAGTTACATCATAGACAGAAATTGGTTTTTGCCGGTGTTTCATTGGAAGAATGGGAGGAAAAATATTTTGGATTATAGCAAATATCATTTATCATTCACAGAGTGGGGAAAGGCGATTTTGATGAGTGTTGCTATCACCATAACAATTGCGTTCCTTTTCTTTAATAGCAAATGGGCGCTTGCGATATTTCCATTGGTATGTGGCTTTGTATATCAACAAACGAAAAACAGTGGTTTACAAAAACAAAAGAGCAATTTATCTATACAATTCCTTGATGCAATGCGCGTAGTAAGTACAGCGCTTATGGCTGGGCTATCTATCGAAAATGCTTGGAAAGAGGCGCAAAAAGAAGTGGATACATTATATGGAAGAAACTCTCCAATGTTTCTCGAATTACAGGAAATGAATCATTCAGTTGCATTAAATGTACCGTTAGAACAAGTGCTTGAGGAGTTTGCAGAGCGTACGGATGTGGAAGATATTATTAGTTTTGCAGAGGTTTTTACTTTTGCAAAGCGCAGTGGGGGTAATTTTGTAAAAATTATTGATAATACAACGGAACATATGAAAAGTAAGGTGGAAACACAAAAGGAAATTGAGGTGCTTATTGCGTCAAAGCGCTTAGAGCAAAAGGTAATGAATCTGGTTCCAATATTTATTTTAGCTTATCTTCGACTTAGCTCGGACGGATATTTGGATGTATTGTATGGAAATTGGTTTGGCAGAGTATTTATGTGTATTTGTTTGGCAGTATATATTGTATCGTTTTTGGTTGCAGAACGTATTATGACAATTAAGATTTAGGAGAAAGTATGGAAAAGAAGAAAAAAATAATAATTGGAATTATATGCCTGGTAGCTCTTGTTATAGCTGGGTATATGGAATTTTCAAATCCATCACTTATTGATGGAAATCACTTAGCACGTAGTCCGACAGCAGGAGAAAAAGAAGAAGTGACATTAGTTCTAAATGCAGAAGATGTTTTGGAAGACCATTCGTATCACCTTGTTGTAGATGAGGTAAAACCTACACAGGAAGAAAAGAAAACATATATTCTTCAAGCAAAGGAGGAAATCGAACAATCCTTTTACAAAGATGGAGAGGATGCGTCACATGTGACAGAGTGCGTTTATTTGAAAGATACTTATGTAGATAAACTTGTGAAAGCAGAATGGTATTTCGACAATTATGCAGTAATTTCGCCGGATGGAGAAGTGCAGGAAAAAGAATTAGCGGAAAGCGGAACTTTAGTTACAGCAGAAGTAGAATTAACATGCGAGGAATATCGGGAGGTTTATCAATTTCCATTTATGGTATTTCCAAGAGAAAAAAACGAGAAAGAAATTTTGTTAGCAGCAATAGATGAAAGCATATCTAAGGAATTGGATAAGAATGGTACCAATAAGTTGGTTTTGCCACAAGAAGTAAATGGGGTAGCATTGACATGGAAAGGTGTAAAAGAACATCTGGTGTTAAAAACATTTCTATTTGAAATAGCAATTCTGATATTAATTCCCTTATATAAGAAAGAAGAACAGAAAAAGAAAGAAATGAAAAGAAAGCAGGCATTACTTCTCGATTATCCGGATATGGTTAGTAAATTAACGATTTTAGTGGGATCCGGAATGACCGTAAAGCAGGCTTGGAACAGAATTTCCGCTCGATACTTTAATAAAAGGCAGAAAAAGCTTATCCCTCAAAAGCTTGTATATGAGGAAATGTTATATACAAATCGTCAGATGCAGGATGGGGAAAGTGAGCGAATAGCATATCAAAAATTTGGGGCACGAGCAGGTACTCATGCATATCATCGATTTGTGCGTATCCTTGTACAGAATTTACAAAAAGGAACAAGAGGTCTTTGTGAACTTCTGGAACAAGAATCAGAGACCGCTTTTGCAGAGAGGAAGTTGTTAGCAAAAAAATTAGGAGAAGAGGCCGGAACCAAGATGTTGATACCGCTTGTTTTAATGATGGCTATTGTGATGGCAATTGTTCTTGCTCCGGCGATTATTGATTTTATTGGATAGAAAGGAGAAATTATGTTAGGATTTAAGAACTTTTTATTTGAAGAAGATGCAGTAGGAGTGGTGGAAATGATACTCATTCTGGTAGTATTAATTGCTTTGGTTGTAATTTTTAAAAAGCAATTAACAATGTTGGTGAACAAGCTCTTCCGTACAATATCCGAAGAGGCAGGTAATATTTGATTAATCGAAAAACTGGGCAGGGTAGTATGACAATCTTTGCGGCTCTTAGTTTGATGTTGATAACAGCATTTCTATTTACCCTGCTCGAGGCCGCAAGGTTAAGGGAATTACAAAAAATTGTTCGAATAAATACAGCGTCTGTTGCAGAATCTTTGTTTTCCGCCTATCAGATTCCGTTGTGGGAGAAGTATCATCTACTTTTATTGGAAGGAGATGGAAATCATGCTCAAAGTTCATTGATCAATGAAGTAAGGCGGTTGTCTGAGGATAATCTAACGTTAGAAGGAACAGGGAGTGTGATTGGCACAGATTTGTTAGCACTTAAAACGGTGGATGTTCAAATAGATGAGTATCTTCTTATTACGGATGGCGAAGGACAGGTATTTGCTTGTACAACTGCGGCATATATGAAGAATAAGTTTTCTTTAGAAATGTTAGAAAAAGATTATACGGCATACGAAAGTATCAAATCTATGAATCTTTCTGGTTCCACAGGGAAAGACCCATTAGAGGAAGCGACGCATGTGGTTAAAACAGAAACAAAAAATAATAAACAATCAAATGAGAACCCGATTAATAGCGTGAATAATGCTAGGAAAAGAGGGATATTAAATCTAGTTATAAATAATGAAGATACAATTTCGGGAGCGGAAATTGATGTTTCAACTGTTGTTTCAAAGCGAGATTTGCAAGTGGGAACCGCAAAAGAAAATCCTTCCATAGCGTGGTATGACACACTTCTAATGCAGCAGTATTTAATGACTCATTTTTCCAGTTATACAAACCCTATAGAAAACCATGCGTTGTCATATGAAATAGAATATCTTTTGTGCGGCAAATCAAGTGATGCTAAGAATTTGGAAGAAACAGCTCAAAAGTTGTTGGCGGTTCGTGAAGTGGCAAATCTTGCTTATTTGATGACTGATGCGACAAAACAAAATGAAGCGATGTCAATTGCAACACTTTTAGCAGGAGCAACCGGTAATCCGGCAATTGTCGAAGTAGTGAAATATGGAATATTAGCGGCATGGGCATATGCGGAAAGTATATTAGATGTCAGAGCGTTACTTGCCGGAGATAAAATTTCCTTAATAAAAACCTCATCTGAGTGGACTTCCGACATATATAATTTATCACTTGTATTTGAAAAATCAGGAAAAGCGAAGTCGTGCAGTTATGGAATGGAGTATAGTGACTATTTAGGTGTACTTTTACTTTTGCAAGGGATACAAACAACCGCCTATCGTGCAATGGATATGCAGGAGACCACTGTTCGTTTACAAGAAGGATATGAAAATTTTTTTATGGACCATATGATTGTGGAAGCAGAGGTTGTTATGAATTATCAGTATCAAAGCATTTTTTTAGGGATGGAACCGTTGACAGATTCTATTAATGAAGGAATCGGTATTCCATGTAGTTATAAATATTCTTATAGAAAGGCAGGTGCATAAGGGTGTCTCAATGTAATAAAATCCACTACAAACCTCTCCCTACGCACAAAAAATTAGGTTATCCGAATTTATTCAACAGTGAGGCACCCTTATGTGCCTGCCATAGATTGTATTTAAAGGCATCGTTTACACTCGAGGCCGCAATTATTATTCCACTTGTAGCGGGATTTTTTGCGAGTATATTGTTTTTCTTTCGTGTTCTTCAAGTGGAGACAAAGGTATATAGTGCATTATCCTATGCCAGCCGCAAAACAGCAGCCATTGTTAGTGACACAGATTCGGACGTTACCAGTTGGATAGTTGCACAAGCATACTTTCAAAATGCGATTTCAGAAGAGGAGCAAATCTCACAATATGTAAAAGGTGGAGCAGATGGAATATCTTTACTCAACTCTGATTTTTCAGAGGATTATATAGATTTAAAAGCTTCTTATGAAATAGAGTTACCAATTCCCTTTTTTCGGATTCGTGGGATTGGTATCCTACAACAAAGTAAAAGTCGAAAATGGATAGGCGATACGAACCATAAAAATGATTGCGAAAGTCTTCTGGTATATATTACTTCACAAGGAGAGGTATATCACAATACAAAAACATGTAATTATTTAGATTTATCTATTCAAATGGTAAACCTCGCGGAAATGGCGGATTTAAGAAATGAAAATGGACATAAATACTACGCGTGCGAGCTGTGCGCGGCAGATATTTCGTGTAATAATCATGTATTGATTACCGATTATGGAACATTCTATCATAACGATTTAACCTGTAGTGGATTGAAAAGAACCATATATGAGATTCCAAAATCGGAGGTAGGAAATCGCACAGAATGTTCAAAGTGCAAAGATTAAAAGGAGGAAAAGAAATGGAGTTAATTGCGACTTTGGTTGGGCTTGGCTGGAATAGCATTCTTGATTTAAAAGAACGAAGAATTTCAATTTGGTTTACAGCAATCTATGGAATTGTTGGATTAGCGTTACGTTTAGGGAAGGGAGATAACTTGTTACAGATAGGGTTGTCCTTATTGCCGGGCATCTTCTTTTTGGGGTTTGCGAAAATCAGTTGCCAAAGGGTTGGATATGGGGATGGTCTTATTATGCTTGCAATAGGCTGTTATTTACCTCTTTCAAATATGCTTTACCTATGTATGCTTGCTATCTTTGCGGCAGGAGTGGTCGCATTAATATTGTGTGTTTTCTTTCATAAGGGGAAAAATTATGAGTTGCCGTTTGTACCATTTTTGTTGATTTCGTTTCTCTTTGTGAGGTGTGTTGGATGAATGATAAAATGTTAAAGGGAAGCTATACGATAGAAGCGGCTCTTACCATGCCGATTTTATTATTCACAATGGTGGTTGCAATGAAAATGGGAATACATTTATATCAGGAGATTCAATCGGAAAAGGAATATCAGATGGTAGAAGAATTGTGGACAGTAAAAGATTTTTATAGAAACCAATGGATAAGAGAGGGATTGGATGATTAATAGAGAAATTATATACGAAAGAAATTTGACCGGGAGTTACATGAAAATTCCGGTAAGCTTTGATGCGGAATTTGATGAGCGAATGATGTTAAAAAGAAAGCTTCCGGGACTTCTTCCTGTGGAAAAGTGTTTCGTGGATGGACAGGGACAATATTGGTATAACATATCCGGACGACAGTCATTAGATACATTTTGTCATATGAAACCTATCGGAACGGAGTTTATTGAGAAATTAATTATTAGTATATGTGCAGAAATTGAAATTTTAGAACGTAATTTGCTTGATGTTAATAGTCTGTTACTGGATCCTGAATTTATATATGTAACAAATAGTAATCAGGAGTTTGTTTTTACCATATATCCAGGTGCTAAGGATTATATTGAACTAGAATTTCAACAATTAATGGAATATATTCTGGCAAAGATTGACCATAAAGAAATGGAAGCTGTTCAGATTACATACGCGATATATGAAAAAACATTAACAAGTGGATATAGTATTATGGATATTCGTGATTCTATTTTAGAAAATCGGAAGGTAGAAGAAAGACCTTTGATTGAGGAAACTCCCCCGTCCTTTAAGCAAAGAGAAGTAATAAAATCTATAGAAACAACAGCAAAAAAACAAAATACCGTTTTTCAAAAAATGATATCCATTTGGGAGGAGTGGAAAAATAAGATTCCTAAGCGAAAAAAAGAAGAGGAAGACATTGAAATAAAAGACTTTATAGAGTTTCAAGAATATCAAGAGCGGGAAACAGCGGTACGTAAACCGTTAAATCCAACCATATGTTTAAGTGATTATCATACGCGCCCGCATGGACGATTATTATATGAAGGAGCAGAAAATTTTTCAAATATACAAATTAAAGAGGACATTTCCCGTATCGGCCAAGGCAAAGAGGCAGATATTGTAATAGAAAAAGATACCATAAGTCATTTTCATGCAAGAATAATTTGTGAAAATGAGGAGTACTATTTGGAGGATTTAAATTCAACAAATGGGACATATATAAATGAAGAAATGCTTCCATATAAAGAACGCAGACAGTTAAAAATGAATGATGCGATACGCTTTGCAGATGTAAAATATCGGTTTATTTAATTTGCGGTATGGGCTATAATGTTTCATATGGTACAAGGAAAGGATATCCGAATATGGAACGAAAAAAGGTATTTGTCACAATTCTTCTTATAATAATAAATGTGGCAGTATTTATTATATTAGAGTTACTTGGTGATACACAAAGCACGATTTTTATGATTGAGCATGGAGGAATGCTCCCTACGCTGGTTTATGAAGGAGGGGAGGCTTGGAGGCTGATAAGTGCAACATTTTTACATTTTGGGTTTCGGCATCTTCTTAATAATATGGTTATACTGGCGGCCTCGGGACCGATTTTGGAGCGAGCGATCGGTTGGTGGAGATTCTTACTGCTCTATCTATTGTCCGGAGTTGGGGGATGTGTCGTATCCTTATTAGAAATGAGTTATACCCAGGATTATGCAGTGGCAGCAGGCGCATCCGGTTCTATTTTTGGAGTGATTGGCGGATTGTTGTGGGTAGTGATTCGAAATAGAGGCAAATATGAAGGCCTTACTACAAAAAGGATGTTAGTAATGATTGTGCTTTGTCTTTTATATGGAATTCTTTCATCGGGAGTAGATAATTGGGGACATTTCGGAGGTCTTGCAATAGGCTTTTTCACATGTTTGATTTTGTATCGAAGTAAAGGGAAAAAGATTGATTTTACAGACAAAAATCAATATACTTAAAGATAGAAAATATCTATTAGGAGAGGTACAGATGAAGATAAATGTATATTATGGTGGAAGAGGTCTTTTGGATGATCCGACGCTATATGTATTGAATCGGATGGAGGATGTTTTACGAGAACTTCGTGTTAATATTGAGCGATACAATATATATGAACACAAGAATGAGATTGCAACACTTCCACAAACGTTCAAGGATGCAGACGGTATCATTTTGGCAACAACCGTAGAATGGTTGGGAATTGGCGGATATATGCAGCAGTTTTTAGATGCTTGCTGGTTATATGGTGACAAAGAAAAAATCAGTACAACGTATATGCAACCAATCGTAATGTCCACAACATATGGAGAGCGCGAGGGAGAGCTTACGCTTATGAATGCGTGGGAGATCTTGGGTGGTTTGCCTTGTGCAGGATTATGCGGTTATGTAGAAGATTTAATGACTTTTGAGATGAGCGATGATTATAATCTTATCATTGAAAAGAAAGCTGAGAATTTATATCGAACGATTTCACAGAAGATGAAAAGTCTTCCGACCAGTAATCTTGCAGTTAAGCAAAGTGTTTTGCGAACACAACAGTTGAATTTGACGCCACAGGAAAGTGAGCAACTATCGCAATATGTGTCAAATGATACTTATGTAAAGCAGCAAAAGGAAGATATTGAAGAGTTAGCTACCATGTTTAAAGACTTATTAGGTCAAGCGAATAAGGAAGAAAATACTCCATATATCGCTGAATTGGAGTTACATTTTGTGTCACAGGATGATTTTGCAGCGAGCTATTCGTTTGCAATTGATGGATGTAAAAAGCCACTATATGTAAAAGTGGATGGGGATAATCTAACTATTTTTTATGGCGAAGAAAAAGATATTGATGTGTATGCCAAATTATCCGCGGAAGTCATGCAGTCCATCATAGACGGAAGAATGACGTTCCAGCGAGCATTTATGACAGGTGAAATGACAGCGAAGGGTAACTTTAAGACACTTCGAACTTTAGATCAAATCTTCCGGTTTTAATTCGAAGAGAGTGGAAGGCGGACAATAAAGATAGTTCCTTCATTTGGAACAGAGGTAAAGTGGATGCTACCGTCATGGTGTTCAATGAATTTTTTGGTGATGGGAAGACCAAGGCCACTGCCCTCGAGCTTGGATGTATAAAACTGTGTGAAAATCCGATCTTTGTCAGAAGGCAAGATTCCGGTTCCGTTGTCACGCACTTCAAAAAACAATGAGTCATCTGTACAATAGGTATGTAATTTGAGTATGCCTTTTCGATTCATTGCTTCTGATGCATTTTTAATGATGTTTAAAAGCGCATGATGAATTTGTAATGGATCAAAGTAGCCAAGCGGGAGATTGTTTTCCGTATCGAACAAAATGGTTGCATCTTCATCAAAAAGTGGACGTGTAGTTGCATATAGCTGTTCAAGAAAATCATATAGATTTACGTCGGTTTTTGCTATATGCTCATGAACCTGGAGTGTCAATGTATCCGCGATAAGAGAACGCAGATGTTCGATATCAGCTTGAGTATCGTTCCAAAAGTGATACTCTTTTACTTCCGGATGTTGTTTCTCAATCAATTGTAAAGAACTACCGATGATAGAAACAGAGTTTTTAATTTCGTGAATCAGATATCTATAATCGTCATTATTTAACATAATATATGCCCCCTAACAGCAAGAGTCTAGCACGTACCAATAAAAAGTGCAAATATATTTCATCAACAAAAATCGACAAGAAATAAGAAAGGAATAGCAACTATGATGAACGACAACTGTATTTTTTGCAAAATTGCCAATGGCGAGATTCCAACAAATTCTATTTATGAAGATGACGATTTTAATGTAATTTTAGATGCAAGTCCTGCGAGCAAAGGACATGCGCTCATCTTACCAAAGCAACACTATGCAAATATTTATGAAATTGACCATGAGATTCTTGGAAAGGCGGCAAAACTTGCGCAGAAAGTAATTAGCCATGAGACTCCGATTTTAGGATGTGATGGATACAATCTGGTGCAAAATAATGGAGAAGTTGCAGGTCAAACAGTTTTCCATTTCCATATGCATTTAATTCCAAGATATGCAACAGATGACAATAGTAAGATGCTAGGCTGGAATCCAAAGACATATAATAATGAAGAGATGGCACAAATTTGTGAGCAGATGAAATTATAATTTGTGCTAAGAGCGTAAAAAGACCGGAGAGTCTTGTTCTCCGGTCTTGAAATTACGAGATACTTTCCTTTTGAATCAGTTCTATAATTGCTCCAATGGAATCCATTTGTCCGCTGTCAGACATAGCCTTTTGGTAGGTCTCGGAAGAAGCATACACCTTTTCTACCGCTTCAAGCAAAGTCTGTTCGTTTAAGTTCTCTTCCTCTATTACATATGAAAATCCCTGTTTCTCAAATGAACGCGCATTTAAAATCTGATCTCCGCGACTTGCTGCTGCAGATAATGGAATTAAAATGTTTGGTTTGTGAAGAGCAAGAAGTTCACAGATGGCATTGGCGCCGGCACGGGAAATTGCAAGATTGGCAAGTGCAAACATATCCGGAAGCTCATCGCTTGCGTATTCAAACTGTGCATATCCTATCAAGCCTTTCAATTGATTGTCCAGATTCCTTTTTCCACACAAGTGTATAATATAGAAGTTTTCCAAAAGTTCCGGAAGAACTTTTCGAACCGCTTCGTTTACTACTTTTGAGCCGGAACTTCCGCCAATAATTAAAAGTACCGGTTTTGAAGAATCCGGAAAGCTACAAAGTGTGCGTGCTTTTTGAGCATCGCCATGAAATAACTCTTGGCGAATTGGAGATCCGGTAAGTACTGCTTTCTCTGCCGGCAAGTATTTCATGGTTTCAGGGAAATTGCAACAAACCTTTTTTGCACCACGGATGGCAATGCGGTTTGCAAGTCCCGGTGTAATGTCTGACTCATGAATAATAGCAGGAATATGGCACTTTTTTGCCGCAAGAACGACAGGTACAGAAACAAAGCCTCCTTTAGAGAAAACAATGTTAGGCTTGATTTTTTTTAAAAGACGAATTGCCTGGCGATAACCTTTCAGAACTTTAAAAGGATCTGAGAAATTTTTTACATCGAAATAACGACGAAGTTTACCGGAGGAAATTCCGTAGTATGGAATGTTTTGTGCCTTGATTAAGTCTTTTTCCATACCTTCGTAAGAACCAATATAAGAGATTTCATAGTCAGCCTTCTTTAATGCAGGCATTAAAGCAATGTTTGGTGTTACATGTCCGGCGGTGCCACCGCCTGTCATAACAATTTTTTTCATAACAACAATCCTTTCCGTAATTACCTAATATATTATACACTCAAATGGAAAAGTCAAGAACGTTTCTTTTAAACATACGTTGTCGAATTATGTCGAAACTTGCGACGAAAAGGGGGCTTGACCTACTTCCATTTTGAAGAAAAATACATTATAATGACTATGTCAAATGAATCGGAAAAAGGAGAGTGAAATGACGGAAATCATTGCATTTGCGCAGACACACACAGACGGAATTCTCCTAATCGCACAAGTGCTTACAGTTGCATTCATCTGTGTTACGATACATAAGATAAATATGACGAAAAAAAGAATAGACTCTATCACAGAAGCAGTAGAAAATTATTTAGAGGTTGTTATGGAGGAAGAATCTTCGCCCAAAACGGTTATCGTTAATGATGCACAAGAAAACATAAAAAGTACACGGCAAAATCGTGAAGAAGAACAGAATCATTTAATTACAGCGGTTCTAGAGGAAATTTTTCCTTGATAATTACAAATTGCTTTGCTACAATGGTCTACGGTATAAATTTATCGCGTACATAATTAAAGGAGCGAGAACATGAGCAAAGTTACATTTGATTATTCTAAGGCAAGCGCATTTATCAGTGAAGAAGAAGTTTCTTATATGAAAGACTTGGTAGCAAATGCGAAAGCCCAATTGGTTTCAAAAACAGGTGCCGGGAATGATTTCTTAGGATGGATTGATCTTCCGGTAGATTATGATAAGGAAGAATTTAATCGAATTAAGCAGGCTGCCGCAAAGATTGCAGCTGATTCTGAAGTTTTAATTGTAATCGGAATTGGTGGTTCTTATCTTGGCGCAAGAGCTGCAATTGAGTTCCTTAAACATAGCTTTTATAATAATATCTCTAAGGATATGCGTAAAACACCGGAAATTTATTATGCCGGTAATAGCATCAGTAGCACCTATTTGAAGGATTTAATGGATGTTGTTGGAGATAGAGATTTTTCTATAAATATTATTTCTAAATCAGGAACGACAACCGAGCCTGCAATTGCATTCCGTGTATTTAAAGAGAAGTTAGAGAAGAAATACGGTAAAGCAGAGGCTGCAAAGCGTATTTATGCGACAACGGACAGAGCAAAGGGAGCATTGAAGAATTTGGCAACAGAAGAGGGATATGAAACTTTTGTTGTACCGGATGATGTAGGAGGACGTTTCTCAGTCCTTACAGCCGTAGGTCTTCTTCCAATTGCTGTAAGCGGTGCGGACATCGACAAGTTGATGGAAGGTGCTGCAGAAGGAAGAAAGCTTGCATTAGAGCAGGATTTTGCGAACAACGATGCATTACAATATGCAGCGATTCGAAATATTTTACTTCGTAAAGGCAAGACAATTGAAGTGCTTGCGAATTACGAACCAAGTTGCCACTATGTATCTGAATGGTGGAAACAATTATATGGAGAGAGTGAAGGAAAGGATCAGAAAGGGATTTTCCCGGCTTCTGTAGACCTTACTACGGATCTTCACTCCATGGGACAGTATATTCAGGATGGCGCAAGAACATTATTTGAGACCGTTTTGAACGTAGAGACTTCCCGTGAAGAAATTTTAATTAACGAAGAACCGGTTGACTTAGATGGTTTAAACTATCTTGCCGGACAGAACATGGATTTTGTTAATAAGAGTGCGATGAACGGAACTGTTTTGGCACATACCGATGGCAATGTTCCAAATCTTATGATTCGTATTCCGGAACAGAATGAATTTTATTTAGGTGAATTGTTCTATTTCTTCGAGTTTGCAGTAGGGGTGAGTGGATATCTCTTAGGAGTTAATCCATTTAATCAACCAGGCGTAGAGAGTTATAAAAGAAATATGTTCGCGTTATTAGGTAAGCCTGGTTACGAACAGATGCGCGCAGACCTCATCAAAAGATTGTAGGTTTTCGTTTCACACAGAGAAAGTGCATTTCGTTAGAAATGCACTTTCTCATTTTTGTGATAGGAAATTTGACAAATGAAAATACCTTTGCTATAATACCTGCGTAATAATTATGTAACATTTGAAACAAAATGTTTAAAAACGAAATAAGAGTGTAATAATATTGGAAAAGAATTACACAAATATGGAGGTTTCTATGAAATTAAACAAAAAAGTGGTTGAGAGCATGGTTGTCATATGTATGGTACTTGTTTTATCAATCACTGCAGTTGCAACAGACAAAGCGGCATTCCATAAGGGACAGGATGATACCGAGGTTGAAGCGAGTGCGACGGCTGGAGTAGCTGATGTACTTAATAATTATGAAGTAACAGCATCGGAAGGCTTAGAGGAACAGGTATCCATTGAAAAAGAAGAAGTGGCTACCGTAACAACTTCAAAGGACGAAGAAGAAACAGAGACAGTAGAACTGACGCAGGAAGAACTTGACTGGCAGAATTCATTAATGCCGACCGTACAAGATTCTTTAAATGTACGTGCGGAAGGAAATGAAAATGCAGCTATCGTTGGTAAATTGTATAAGGGAAGCCGCGCAACCATCGTGGAAGCCGGCGCAGAATGGACGAAAATCACTTCCGGTAATGTAACCGGATATGTAAAAAATGATTATTGCGTTTTCGGAACAGATGCTCTTGCATATGCAAAAGCAAATTGCAATACGGTTGCGCAGTCTACCACAGGCGGACTACGTGTAAGAAACGGTCAGAGTACCGATGCAGGAGTAGTTACTTCACTTTCTCAGGGGCAGACACTTAATGTAGATACATCGGTAACGCCAGTGGAAGGTTGGGTTGCAGTATCTTACAAATCCAACACTTGCTATGTAAGTGCGGATTATGTGCAGGTATATTTACAGACCGGATATGGTCTTACTTTAGAAGAGGAAGCTGCGATTATCGCAGCTGCAGAAGAAAAGAAAAGACAGGAAGCGGCTGCAGCAGCGCAGACACCATCTCCGGGACGTACACAAGGAACTTCCCTTGCTGCATCTGCAGATGAACTTACACTTCTTGCAGCAATTATTCAATGTGAAGCTGGTGGTGAATCTTATGAATGTCAGCTTGCGGTTGGAGCAGTTGTTATGAACCGAGTAAAAAGTCCGGAATACCCAAACACCATATACGGAGTAATTCACCAAAAAGGTCAGTTTGGACCGGCATCATCCGGTAAATTGGAGCGCCGCCTCTCAAAGGGTGTAAGTAGTACCGCGTACGCAGCTGCTCAGGAAGCGCTTAACGGTGTTGATAATACCGGTGGTGCAGTATCCTTTAAACTTACTTCATCTGGTCATTGGGGTGTGGCGATTGGCGCACTTGTATTCTATTAGAAGAGATTTGATGTAAAAGGCTTTTGGCGTTTCTGGCGAAAAGCCTTTTTTTTCTTGTATTCCACAGATAAATGGAGTAAAATTACTTCATTGTTAAAAGTAGGAGGAAAGGCTGATGACATTAAAAGGACGAAATTTTTTAAAACTAATGGATTATACTCCGGAGGAGATTACATATTTAATTGACCTTGCAGCAGAATTAAAAAGTCAAAAGAAGCAGGGAATTGCACATAACACCTTAATCGGGAAAAATATAGCATTGATTTTTGAGAAAACAAGCACTCGTACCAGATGTTCTTTTGAAGTAGCAGCACATGATTTGGGGATGCAGGTAACTTATTTGGACCCGAGCTGCTCCCAGATAGGGAAAAAGGAAAGCATCGCAGACACCGCGCGTGTACTTGGTCGTATGTTTGACGGAATCGAATATCGTGGTTTTGAACAGACTATCGTAGAAGATCTTGCAAAATATGCAGGAGTACCGGTGTGGAATGGTCTTACCAATGAATTTCATCCGACACAGATGATTGCGGATATGTTAACGATTCGTGAGCATCTAGGAAGAATTCAAGGGGTAAAATTCGTATATATGGGAGATGCCCGTTATAACATGGGTAATTCTCTTATGGTAACTTGTGCAAAGCTTGGTATGGACTTTGTCGCATGTACCAATCAGAAGTATTTTCCAGAGGCAGAATTGGTAGAATACTGCAAGAACCTTGCAAAAGAAACAGGGGCAAGCATTACTCTAACAGAAGATGTTTCTGAGGCTACCAAGGATGCAGATGTTATTTATACTGATGTATGGGTATCCATGGGCGAACCGGATGAAGTGTGGGCGGAGCGTATCAGCGATTTATCACCATATCAGGTCAATGCCAAAGCGTTTGAAAATGCAAAGGATACCGCAATTTTTATGCATTGTCTTCCGGCATATCATGATTTGAATACCATTGTAGGGCAGCAGGTGCATGAGAAATTTGGTCTTTCCGAATTGGAAGTTACAGATGAAGTGTTTGAAGGACCACGTTCCGTTGTCTTTGATGAAGCAGAGAACCGTATGCATTCCATCAAAGCAATTATGAAAGCAACGTTAGATGACTAAGAAGATTTATAAATTTCAGAGTTTAGACTCCACCAATGCCAAAGCAAAGGAATTGGCCCAACTCGGTTATCCGCATGGTACAGTCATATTGGCGAAAGAACAAACAAAAGGACGAGGAAGAAGCGGACGAACATGGGATTCCCAGAAAGATAGCGGAATTTATATGACCATTTTACTGCGACCGCAGATGGTGCCAGATCATGCACATATGCTAACCTTGGTAGCAGCACTTGCAGTTGCAGAGGCAATCACTGTGCATACGCAGACACATGTACAGATTAAATGGCCAAACGACATCGTTATAGGTAATCGAAAGGTCTGTGGGATTTTAACAGAGATGAGTTTAGTGGATGGTAAAATGGATTATGTTATTGTCGGGATAGGTGTTAACGTACATCAGACCACATTTCCGGACGAGTTGAAAGAAATTGCAGGATCACTATATAGCCAGTGTCATCAGCATTTTCGCAGAAAAGATATCGTTGATGGAATTTTATCACAGTTTGAGCAATATTATGCAATTTTTTTTAAGACACAAGACCTTAGCAAATTAAAGGATGTTTATGAGAGCTATCTTGTCAATCTGCAAAAAGAGGTGCGTGTCTTAGATCCGAAAGTCCCTTTTTTAGGAATTGCAACAGGAATTACACAAAATGGGGAACTTATTGTAGATACTCCGCAAGGGAGAAAGCTGATATCAGCAGGAGAAGTTTCCGTGAGAGGATTATATGGATATGTTGAATGAAGAAATCGTACTATGTGCGTCGAACTCGTACAATCAAAAATATTATCTAAATGAGAACTTTAAAGAACTTCCAACTTCCATTAAAGAAGAACTTCAAATTATGTGTGTTCTCTTTACAGAGGATGTAGGTGGGATTTTACAGGTTGTATTTGATGAAGACGGCAATTTGGAATTTCGTACATCATGTGAAGAAAATGATTACTTTTACGACGAAATTGGCAGTGTCTTAAAAATCAAACAGTACCAGAACACAAAGCGCGAATTATTAGAGTCCATTGAAATGTACTACAAAATTGTATATTTGGGAGAAGGATTCGAGGAGGAATAAGCGATGATTTTAACCATCGATGTAGGAAATACCAATATTACATGCGGCGTATTTGCAAAAGATGAAATTGTTGCAAACTTTCGCATAACAACTAAAATGCCACGGACCTCGGATGAGTACGGAATGCTATTAAGTAATCTTATCGAAAAAAATGAGATTGCAACCAGTGATATCAAAGATGTTATCATCTGTTCCGTTGTTCCGAATGTCATGCATGCATTAGAAGGTGCGTTTGTGAAGTATTTTCATATTAAGCCGCTTATCGTGGAAGCCGGAATCAAGACCGGAATCCGAATCGTTACACCAAATCCACAGCAAATCGGCGCAGATAGAATTGTAGATGCAGTTGCTGCATATGAATTATATGGAGGTCCGATACTCGTAATTGATTTCGGAACTGCAACAACCTATGATTATATTGATGAAACCGGTGCATTTCTTGGTGGAATTACGGCTCCGGGAATCCGTATTTCTGCAAGAGCTCTCTGGGAAGATGCGGCAAAGCTTCCGGAGATCGAAATCAAAAAACCGGACCATATACTTGGGAAAGATACTATTAGCAGCATGCAATCGGGCTTAGTATATGGTCAAATCGGACAGACCGAATATATTATTAAAAAAGTAAAAGAAGAAGTTGGAATTGATGACTTAAAGGTAGTTGTTACCGGTGGACTTGGAAGAATTATTGCAAGTGAAACAGATGCAATAGATGCGTATGACCCACAACTTACATTAAAGGGTATCTATTTTGTGTATAAAAAGCAGAATCGAAAAATGAAGTAGTCATATATGGGAAAGAATATGATAAAGCCACTTACAATTGGTAATGTAACTTTAGAGAACAATTTAATATTGGCACCCATGGCAGGAGTAACTGACCTGCCATTTCGCTTATTGTGCAAGGAACAGGGAGCGGGTCTTCTTTGTATGGAAATGGTTAGTGCAAAAGCCATTTTATATAAAAACAAGAATACCGAAGAATTGCTTTCCATCGATTCGGCAGAAAATCCCATTTCTTTGCAGCTATTTGGTTCCGATCCGGACATTGTCTCCTCAATTGCCCATCAAATTGAGGAACGCCCATTTGACATCTTGGATCTTAACATGGGCTGTCCCGTACCGAAAATTGTTGGGAACGGCGAAGGCTCTGCGCTTATGAAAAATCCGAAATTGGCAGGAGAAATCATTGCAAAAACCGTAAGAGCAATCAAGAAACCGGTAACAGTTAAAATAAGAAAAGGGTTCGATGATGCGCATGTCAATGCCGTTGAAATGGCAAAAATTGCAGAAGATGCAGGTGCGGCAGCAATTGCCGTACATGGAAGAACCAGAGAACAGTACTATTCCGGAAATGCTGACTGGGATATCATTCGCCAAGTCAAAGAAGCGGTATCCATACCGGTCATCGGAAACGGGGATTTACTTACGGCAGAGGATGTTATCGCAATGGGCGAACAAACCGGATGCGACGGTTTTATGATTGCACGAGGGGCACAGGGGAATCCGTGGATTTTTAAGCAGATTCTTCATTATTTTGAAACCGGCTCTTATATGGAAAAGCCATCCATGCAAGAAGTCGGAGAGATGGTTCTTCGTCATGCACAGATGATGATTGAATTCAAAGGAGAGTACACAGCGATCCGCGAAATTCGCAAACATGCCGCATGGTACACTGCCGGATATCCCAATTCCGCAAAGCTACGTGTCCGCATTAATGAAATTGAAAGTTTGGAAGAACTGAAAGATTTGATTGCTATGTGGTAAATCATTATGGTCGTCTCCAAAATATTTTACGAATGGAAATCCTTGACAGTGGTAGGACAATTCGTTATAATATTTTGGTTAATTATGCAACAAAATATAAAGAGAAGGGTAAAAAAATGGATAAGAAAAACATTTTGACCTATGAGGGTCTGAAAAAACTGGAAGATGAGTTACAGGACTTGAAAGTAGTAAAACGTAAAGAAGTTGCACAGAAAATCAAAGAAGCACGTGAGCAGGGAGATTTATCCGAGAATGCAGAATACGATGCTGCAAAGGATGAGCAGCGTGACATTGAAGCGCGTATTGAAGAAATCGAGAAGATTTTGAAAAACGCAGAAGTTGTTGTTGAAGAAGAAGTTGACCTTGATAAAATCAGTATTGGGTGTAAAGTTCGCATTTTAGATTGCGAATATAATGAAGAATTAGAATACAAAATCGTTGGTTCTATGGAGGCAAACAGCTTAAAAGGCAAGATTTCCAATGAATCACCGGTAGGAAAAGCATTACTTGGAAAAAAAGTTGGAGACAGTGTATCGGTTGAGACACAGGCAGGAATACTGGAATACAAGGTACTTGAAATCCAACGTTCCAACAGCTAATAGTTGAAGCACAAGAATAGAATCGGAGGCACATATGGCGGAACAGAATCAGGCAAATCAAAATGGCGGACAGCAGCAGGATATTAACCAGCTTCTTAAAATTCGTCGCGAGAAGTTACAGGAATTACAAGACAATGGCAAGGACCCATTTGTCATTACCAAATATGATGTAAGCAATCACAGCATCGACATCAAAGAGAACTTTGATGAAATGGAAGACAAGGAAGTTACGATTGCCGGTCGTATGATGTTTAAGCGCGTAATGGGCAAAGCATCTTTCTGTAATATTCAGGATTTAAAAGGAAGCATTCAGGCATACGTTGCAAGAGATAATATTGGAGAAGAATCCTATAAAGATTTCAAGAAATATGACGTAGGTGATATTTTAGGAATCAAAGGAACGGTATTTAAGACAAAGACCGGAGAAATCTCCATCCATGCAACAGAAGTAACTCTGTTATCCAAGAGCTTGCAGATTCTTCCGGAGAAATTCCA
>JAZSDG010000030.1:0-189840 GCA_045531055.1 Lachnospiraceae bacterium
ATGAATTCTGCCATGGGGGAACGGCAGATGTTGCCGTGGCAAATGAATAGCACTTTTATATGTTCTTTCATAAGTTCTCAAATCCTTTCAAATGCCCGTAAATACTGGGTTTGTGGAGTTTTTCGTTTTTTTGATACTCTGTCATTTCTTCTCAAAATAGAGCATATTTTCTCGGGTGATTGGCATAAAAATTGGCATAAATTAAAATTTTTATGCCACAGTTTTTGACTGGCATAAATTTTTACAACTCCGCATAAATACTGGAGTTGCAAGCCTTTCCATGGCATATTAACACAAAACACGCTTGTTTTGTCATAAAACAAAAATTAATTTATGCCACGATTTTTCCCGCGTATAGCATCTTGCTTTTTTTCTATGCCTCTTTTTCGGTCAGCAAATCAAGCCTTTCCATCTCCGCAATCGCATCCTCCGCTTTGATATGCGTATATGTATCAAGAGTAACGGAAATATCTCCATGTCCCATAATATACTGCAATACCTTTGGATTCATACCGGACTTTGCCATATTCGTACAAAACGTATGTCTGCACACATGCGGCGTAATCTTCGGCAACTGTACACGGTAAATGCTATTGTATTTTTCAACGGAAAGCTGGAAGTATTTCTCCCAGTGTAATGCTACTTTCGGTTTACCATTCTTGTCTAAGAAAAGAAATCCTGAATACCCGTCTACAATCGGCTCAATCTTTGGCTTGGGACGATTCTTGATAATACGCTTGAATGCCTCCATTACTTCCGAATTCATTGGAATCTCGCGAATACCATTCTCTGTCTTGGTTTTCTCACAAACATATCTCATATCGCTGGTACGCTGGAGCTGATGGCTTACCTTAATAACATTCTTTTTAAAATCAATGTCCTTAATCGTCAAACCACAGAACTCACTGATACGAAGTCCGGTCTTGAACAGAATGAAAATTGCATCATAGTATCTACTGTAATGCCTGTCCTCCTGAATGAACTGCAAGAACTTTCTCTCCTGTTCCCTTGTGAGAGCATCCCTCTTCATACTATCATTCACTACTACCGTGTGAAGTTCGAACTGGAATGGATTCTTGATAATCATGTCATCATCTGCCGCCATCTGAAATGCTGGACGAAGAACTCCTCGCACTGTATGAATTGTACTGTAGCCTCTTCCATCTTCCTGCATTTTAATCAGAAAAATCTTTGCATCTGATGTTTTGACACTTGCAATCTTCCTCTGCCCGAAAGGTTCCTTTGCCAAAATATTTTGCACAAATTTGTAGCCTGTTCGAGTACTGTGTTTTACTCCGGTCTTAGTTTCCAAATACTTCTCTACCAACTCACATACCGTAAGGTCCTCACAAAAGGTTTCTAATCTTAGTTGCTTCTCGATATCCTTGATTTTTTCTCTCAAAGATTTCTCTTTCCGTTTTCCTGCCGGAGTTGGATCCGAAGCAGTCAAACGCCAACTGTAAACCGCTTTTCTCTGACCAAATGGAGTCATATAACGATAGACATATCTTCCATCGTCCTGTTGTGACTCTCCCATTTGAAGTACTCTACCTTTATTGTCACGTCTCTTTGCATTACTCATAATCATTCTCCTTTCAAAGAGCTGTGACATGGCTTAGTGTTAATATATCACAACTCCTTCGATTTTTCCATATTCTTTGGGCTTTCCAGAAAATTTATGCCATCAAATTCCGATAAAATTTATACCAAAAGCACTTTTGAATTTGCTCTCAAATTGCTTCTAAACCATCCACGAATTTCTCAAATTTTACTCTTTTAATCTGCACACGATTTCCATTCCAAAGAAGGTAATCTGCATTCTTATTTTCATTGATGAGATTGCGCAGCTTATGTTCTCCAATACGAAAATATGCTGCCGCTTCTTCGATGCTCAATGTATATTTACGCCATAATGGGATATTGTAATTTTCATTCATCTATTTCCAACTCCCTTCCTTTGTAACACGACATTTTTCCAAATACTCATTTACCAAATCTACATTAACAAGAACACATCTCTTTACCTTATAAACCGCATTTGCTTCTTTCGCGATTTCTTGGAAGGTATGAAGCCCCAAAGAGTAAAGCGCTGCACCTTCCGCATATCTAACAAATCTTTTATTTCCACTCTGAACCTGAGCTTCTAAATGTTGTACTTCTGTTCTCATTTTCGGCATCTCATACACCTCCCACATTTCCATCTAAAAATCCTACCATCTGTACCTTAAGCTTTCGCTTGACTCTATGAAGCTTTTGCTGAACTGATTCGTATACAATTCCTTTTTCTTCTGCTATATCAGCAATACACTTTTCTTTCCTCAGAAACTGCCCAAATACTTCCGCTTCTTCGCTATCCAAAATTCCCAGCTGCTTATTAAACAGCTCATAATCATTTCGCATTGCGCGCAGCAAAAATGCTTCTCGCCGGAACTCTGCGCCCCGGTCAACACCATCCAGCACACCTCCTGAAAAGTCACAAGCAACAATTGCATCTCTGGTAACCGCATTATTGATAGCAGTATCAGATGTAATGTCACTATAGTTACCGCTTCTCTGAACCCGCACTCCCAGGTCCCCATGTTCTTTCCGACGATTGTACGCTTTTTCATTCTCGATCATATATCTGAGTCCTTCGGTATAACCTTCTACAATCCCTATGAAATTTGGATAATACCGAATAATGATATCTACTTTCTTTGCCGAATCTGCATTTGCATAAACATTTAAAATATTACTAATCGCTGCCATCGTTTCCTCCATATTATTCTGTTTTCGATGTAAGCTTTGCGAACCGGTTGCTTTTTCTTACTGATATCATTCTACGGCTTTCTATGGATTGTGTCGTTTCCCAAAGAGTAGACAAAAAGTCTAGTGGGAATAGACTTTTAAATAAAAAAACGGCCAACCCATTAAAGTTAGCCGACATTTCTATATACGCTTTATGTGACACTCTCACCTGGAATCAAACCTGTGTCAAAAAATTCGAAAAACTTAAAGTTCATGAATCCTTTAAATTGGAATTCGTCAAACAAGTTCTTTTTTCAATCACAATTTACAATAGGCAGTCCAACTCTCAATACTTCCTCTACTAGCTGATGTATATGAATCAGTTCCTCATTAACAGTAACGAACGAGTATTTTGCCGATGCACCAAATTCTCCTGTAAGATTTAATGTTTGGGCTATAAGCATTCCAAATTCATGTATATGAGTATCATGAGGCAAATCACAATCTATCAGGAGAACGCTTCCCATTTCGCTTCCCGAAAAATCAAGATGTATCTCTTGAGCAAAGACCTTGTAAAATTCACTCACAACCGTGGAAGTTCTTTTTTCGATATTAATTATATTATCATCGTTCAAAACAAACAAATCAATACCGCAAATTGCCCTATACAGCAAGCGGCAAGAAAGCTTTAAGGACATCTTTAATGCCAACATCAATACCGAGAACGCAAACATTACATCCGTAATATTATCCAGTTTTGAATGCAGTTTCATCGAAAAATCCCTTAAATCCTTCGAAACATCTTCCCCGAGGCTATGATTAATTTCTTTTTCCAAAACACTAATTAATGCACGCATGGAATTAATATCTATTCTGCTGAACAGTTTTGTGAAATTAGCATCCATGAGTACTTTATACGCTCTACCGTTCTTAAAAGCTGATACAGCAGGCATTAGCTCATCATCTGAAAGTAGAGCAGTTGTACTTTCTGAAATATTCACTTCTTTATACAGAAAATAAGGATTCATGGAATCTGCCACTCCATTTGATTCAGATGCAATGTCAGACAAACATAAATCAATAAATCGAGTAAGTGTTTTATGGCCCCGCTCAATCAATGTTCTTTCTTCTGGTGACAAATGCTCCGGTTTGAAAAAATGGGGAATCTCTATTTTTTCAATATTGTCATCAAGAAACACGAAACCATGAAACTCGGTGTTGCTATGCTTTGCCATATAAGCAAAATCATTACGGGAATCTGTAACCTTTTCACCGACTTCTTTTGATTCTACAACAACTGACATGTCGTGAATCATTTTTCCTATTTTTTGCGAAGTTTCATTTTCTTGAAGCTTTTTGCATAACTTAAATACTTCTGTTCTAAAATTTGTGGACATCATTTTATCTCCTTAACTAATAGGAAGCATTTTTATCTTTTCTCTTTAATGAGAATGCGTTGTTTCTCTAATTCACTTTTTACCTTTCGTTCAACCATCTCCTGCACCTGATGCTCACCAACTAATTTAATTGTATCAGTTACTGCATATCGGCTGGAACTATACTGTACAGTACTTTCCAAAAGCTTATTAAGTGCGTAATTAGGAATTAGTCGTCTTGCGTAGTACATAAATTTTTCAACCAAAAGTTTTTCACCAGTTGTATCCTTGAGTACAAAGGGGCTCCAACGTTCTGGAAAATAACGGCATAGTGAGGCTAATGCAAAGAGACTGATGTACATATTAAGTATCGTTGGGATAGTTATCAGTTGGCTATTTTTAATATGTCCTGCCCGCAAATATGGTTGTCCAGAATAAGATTGTTCACTGATATCTTCACCTGTTAATTTATGGCGAAGGACAAAATATTCTTTACCCGTTTCGAATTCTTTGGCAGAAGTCACTCGCAAATATGATTTCCCAAACCCTTCAACTTTTTTCAAAAGTGCAATCAAGTCGTCCTTATTTTCTTCCGAAAAATATATTTTTTCAGCCTTTCCGTCTGGTGTATTAAAAATATCAAGCATAGCAATACAGCCAGCTTGTACATCATAACATTGTGCGAAGTCGGCGCATATTTCTGCAATCGAATCTAAAAACTCTCTTAAACTCCAATCGCCAAATCCTGTTAGGTCAGGAGTAAATCCCAGCGCTCTTGCAACTACATGAACTCCACCATCTACAGGACTAAGAAATCTAATTTCCGTGTCTGCAATGAAATCCATTTGATCAGGAATGAAAATCTTCATTCCATGGTTACTAATCTTATTGAT
The DNA here is from genome assembly GCA_045531055.1 of Lachnospiraceae bacterium. Taxonomy (GTDB): domain Bacteria; phylum Bacillota; class Clostridia; order Lachnospirales; family Lachnospiraceae; genus Roseburia. Next base: position 4,997 of record JAZSDG010000030.1, read on the forward strand.
ACTACCACTTAAAAGATTGGCCATTCCATAAAGGAGATTTGTTGAACCATAATATAGAAGTAGTGGTGAAATCTGAAGATTGGCATCTTTTGCGGCCTTATAATATTCATTTGCTTGTAAAAATGAACCTGCTATGCAGTTTATGGTATCTTCGTCTGCCTCGTGTCCCTTTTTGGCTAAATATCGCTTTATATTGGCCTCATATGTAAATTGTAATAGTTCTCTCCAAAGATCATTTTCGGGGTTTTCAGAAAAAATCGTAGTCATAGAAGCTCACCTTCTCATTTATTATCTGTAAATTCCATAACATCATTTACGCCACAGTTAAGCGCAATACATATCTTGTAGATAGCCCTATAATAACCAAAAGACTTCAATATTTTTTCATGCTTATGACCATTCTCCATAATTATTATCCTCCCATACAAATTCAAGATTTACAAAATAATTTTGTAAATATCTGCTTTTTCTCCTTTAAATTCAAAACTACGTTCATATTTACCGCCGTTTTTAACAATCGTTTTTACAGATGGTTCATTCTTCCTTTCGACAGAAAGATGTAATTCCTTCAATCCAGCTTCCTTAGCAATCAAAAGAATTTGACGCAACATTTCAGTTGCATAACCCTTTCTTCTCTCTGATGGTCTAACGCTATATCCACTATTGCCGAAATCCTTTAAAAACTCGTTTAATGTATGCCTTAAATCAATAATCCCAATAATCTTTCCATTTTCGTCAATAGCAAAAAAAGTATCGGTTACAACCCAATTGGGATTCACTGTATCTGATGATGTATTATCCGTAACACTTTTTAACCATTCCTCGTAAGAATCAGTCTTGTCTAACAATTCACTTCCGTTAATAATCGTTTCATTATTATCAAAATGCTCTTGTTTATACTCCAAAGCCAATTCTTTCATTTCCAAAGTTGGTCTAACCAATTTCAATTTCATTCCGCTTCCCTCCCCAACTTCGACATTTTCATTCCCTTCCATTATATATTTTTTTCATTAGCAACACAACGCCAAAAGGATTAAATAAATTTTAATACAAATAACGTTTGCGGAAGGATTCGAACCTTCGGTGCGATTGCTCGCACATCACCTTAGCAGGGTGACACCTTAAACCACTCGGACACGCAAACAAAAGTGGGCAGGATTGGACTTGAACCAACAGAACCCGAAGGCACCAGATTTACAGTCTGGCCCGCTACCAATTACGGTTTACCTACCCATAGGGTAACTGACGAGACTCGAACTCGCAACCTGTGGAACCACAATCCACTGCTCTACCACTTGAGCTACAGTCACCATAATGACCCCTATGGGACTTGAACCCAATACCCTCACCTTGAAAGGGCGATGTCCTAACCTTTAGACTAAGGGGCCATAGTACTCCACATGGGATTCGAACCCACAACCTACCGGTTAAAAGCCGGTTACTCTACCTTTGAGTTAATGGAGCTTGTTATGCGAGCCATCACTGACTCGCTTTATTCATTTTTCATGCAGACATAGAAATCTGCGTATCTGTCATAACCAAAATATCATCGATTCTGACACCTAAAACTGCAGCCAATACTACCAAATTGTCGATCGTCGGCAATGCAGTTCCGTGCTGCCACTTGTAAATCGCCTGCGGTGTCGCAAATCCAAATACATTCTGTAAATCCTTCACGGACACTCCTGCAATCTGTCTCAATCTATTGATATTCTGACCTGTTCTTACCATATCAATGGTTGGAATAGCCATGATGTTCTCCTTTCCGGCCAGAGCCGGGCAGGAATTATCTCATGTTCTTTCCAAACTTTGCCGGCTCTGATGCCTTAAAATTATAAATAGGTTTTAATACTTCAATCACTTCTACGGATTCCCCGATAACATCGATGATGTCATTCAGGGACTTATAAGCCATAGGAGCTTCGTCCAATGTATCTTCATTGACGGAGGTTGTATAGATTCCCTCCATTTCTTTCTTGTACTCTTCCAGTGAAAGAGTCTTTCGAGCACCCGCTCTGGACATTACTCTTCCGGCGCCATGAGGTGCAGAATAATTCCATTCCGGATTCCCCTTACCAACAGCAAGCACGCTTCCATCCCTCATATTAATTGGAATCAGCACTTTTTCTCCTTTATGGGCTGCAATTGCGCCCTTTCTCAATATCATTTCACCTGTATCAATAAAATTATGAATGGTATGAAATGCGTCTACCGCTGTTAATCCACATCTATCGAGAATAATTTCCGCAATCAGCTCACGGTTTCTCTTTGCAAACTGCTGACAGATTTCTACATCCGCCAAATAATCTTCAAAATATTTACCGTAGAGATAACACAAATCTTCCGGAATTGATGTTTGTCCGTTTGCTTTTTTGTATGCAATTTCTTTTAAAGCAGCCTGGATTTCACTTCTTCTGCCCTGCTTCTTATAGGTACGGATAATTTCATCTCTCTGCTCAAAATAGTCTTCCATGCCACGGTTTAAATCCACTGCAAGTCTCTGATAGATTTCTGCCACCTGTTTTCCAAGGTTCCGGCTTCCGGTGTGAATAACAAGATACTTTGTGCCATCCAAAGCCTTATCCACCTCGATAAAGTGATTACCGCCGCCCAGGGTTCCTAAGCTTCTCTCTAATCTCTTACTGTCCTTCAGTTCCCTATAGCAACGAAGCTGCTGCAAATCGAAATGCTCCTGTCTACCCTGCCATACATTCATCCCCGAAGGAACAAAGTGACACGCTTCATCCAGTTTTTCAAAATCTATCTCGACATTACCAAGATTCACTGTGTACATACCGCATCCGATATCCACGCCAACTACGTTCGGAACCGCTTTATCAATAACCGTCATTGTTGTTCCGATGGTACAGCCTTTACCGGCGTGAACGTCCGGCATGATTCGAACCTTGGAACCGGCAGTAAATTCGTAATCGCACATTCTGCGGATTTGCTCGATTGCTTCCTCTTCGATTACGGTTGCATAACATATCGCTGTATTTACTTTTCCCTTAATCTCCAACATAGTGTTTCTTCCTTTCTTCTAAATTCAATAAAATACATTGGACACAAGCATATGGTTGGAATCGAACCAACGGTCACGGAGTTGCAGTCCGCTGTCTTAACCGCTTGACTACATATGCATAAAAAATACCGCCTACCCATCATCAAGGTAAGCGGTACGCTAAGAACATGTTTATCTATCTTCCACGCAGTCCTATCACTGCAGGCCGGTACAGGTAACACAATTTCCTCGTTTATGCTTATCTATAGATGAGTGCATGAAACATAAGCCCAACTCGCATTCATCGAGATGTGCTGATTTACAACTTTTACTATAGAGGCAATACCAACGATTCATTGTAGTCATGTCTTTTCCTTTCTGGAACATATGTCGTTCCGCTTTTCTCTTAATTACATCGTCATCATAGCACGAAAAGTTGAGTTTGTAAATTATACTTGTGGTATAAAATACTATTTAGTATCAATAACAATCTTTGTGCCCAATCGACACCACACACCCACAGTGGTAAACTGTTTTACTCTGTCGTGTGCTTGCCCTGAATCTACATAGCGTTTGATTATTTTGGTTATATACTCCTGAGCTTGCCCTTCCTCTACAGTACTTTTCCATTTGTACAAATTCTTCCCGGAAGTAAACTTCTCTTTTGCAAAAGTTCCAGCTGATAATTCTTCCTTTTTTTCTATAGTTGTCAGTTGTATAGCCCAACCATAATCCTTTACATCATACAAATTGAATATCAATGCCGCATCATTGCCCGGAATCCCATAATCGAAGATTTCTTCTATCCAGTTTTTAAACTCTTCCAATAATTGTTTCTCGTCTTTGGGATCTTCTTGCTTTTCAATGTACGGTTTAAGTTTTACAACATCTACATTTCTTATCTTACAGCCGCCCAACAATAAAAAGTACAAAAATATCGCTTTATTTCTTATTTCATCAACTTTATTAATATCTTTTAAATTATGCTTATGAAAATATCCATTACGTTGATTTTCTCTCCAGTCAGCTACAGTCTCAACAATATACGCCCTTACATCATCGGTTACCCCAAATAAATTATTATTCTCTACAAAAAAGTACTCCAATTCCCCAAGTGAAAAATCAATTTTTTCTGCGACTTTTTTAGTAAAAAAGCTTCCATTAGCCCATGATTTTTTCCTAATTGTAACATCTCTTTCACCAACATGTAATTTTGCAATTTCATACGCCAATTGCTCTATCGATTTTAAATATCCTGCAATAATTCCTGTTTGCTCTAAACTGTCAGTAGCTTTATATATTTTGTAATTCCATTCAGAACTCAAGAAACTATTTGCAAATGTTGAATCGCCCAGCATTATTTTATAAAGACAACGTTCAAAATAATTATAGCGTATTTTTTCAATCTGCTTTGGGTCTACACCTTCTTGAACGTATTGTTCGTACTTAAATTCCAACAGTTCTTTCAATGTAGTCTTTTTAAACTTCTCTATATTATCCTCTGTTGGTGCAAGCACGGTATTATAGCCAATTATTGTCTGCGCCGCATCATTAAATTTGCCTAGATATTCTAAAAAAATTTCATATTCATCCTGGCCAAACATATCACAAAAAAACTCCTGTAACGTCATATGTTTTACACTTAAGTGCGCTTTTTTGTTATACAAATTCGTATCAGTAATACAACACTGATATCCAAAATCATCGTAATTATTCATATGAACAATAACTAATGCGTCGAACCCTTTTTCTATGTAGCTGAGAATTTCTTTGTTTACCAACTCTTCACGCATAAAATGATAAGCAATCTTCTTATCACCGGCAGGCAGCATCATATCATACACGCCATGCTCAAAAAATTCCCTATTTTTATATCGCAAGGCAAAATCCTCATCCTCTTGTGTAAAGCACTCCATCATGTGTTTTATCATATATACGATAAAACTTTTTACCGCAACAGTATTATCCTCTACAATGTTTTGATACAAATCATATTCTTCATCTCCTAATACAATCATGGGTTCAATACGACTTTTCATTTCTCTATAATTTGAACTTTTAACACTTCTACTCTCTTTCACATGCTCCAAAAGTTGATTAAATATATATTGATAAATACCTTTTGTTTCCATTCCTAACATCTCCTTCTTTACTGATATGAATCGAGTGCTTGCTCATGAAACCTTCTAATACGTGACCTAAGAGACTCTGGTTCAATTACCTCAGCCCAATTCTTCTCAAATCTTTTGAAATACTGATACAACTGTTCCTTAGAACACTTGAAGTAAAATAACCAATACTCTTCAACTTTTACCATTTTTTCTACTTTCGGTCTTCCATAATATATTCTATTAAAATATATACACCCTTCTTCTGTCAGTTTCACGCAGGACACTTCATCATCATTAATGGCAAACTGCGGTGCATAATGAATCATCATCTCCAAATGTCTTTCCACCTGCTCTGTTAAAGGTTCTCTAATGCTTCCATACCCTAGTGAACTAATTCTGTTTAAACGATACGACTTAGCTTCCATGATACCAGTTCTTTTGTTTCTCTCTCCGCCAAGAATGTAAGTAAACATTTCTTCCTGCCCAACTACGATTTTGTATGGAATCACTTCATGTATATCCGTGGAATTCCAAATTGTAGTAAATCGGATTAAAGCCTGTTCTTCACATGCCTTTAAAATAAAATCATAATTTTCTTTAAAGAGAATCTGTTCTCTTACGCTAAAAGGTTTTTCACAATAACTCATAAGCATTCTGCAAAAGAACTGTGATATATAATCCTCTGCTCCCAAATCAAGCATTATTCGTTTAATTAACGGAATTGTAGTTTTCGTTGGTTTCAGTGATAACTTCACCGGATTCTTTCCCTTTCGTGTAGGAACCTCTGGCAAAAACACCTTTTTTAATATTTTATTTGCAAGATCACTCTGTCGCTCTCTTCCTAATTCGCTGCTATCCAAAATATCATAAATGGAATTATATGCGCTCCTTGCTTCATCCATATACGAATCATAAAACCCTTGTATCAACATCGTAAGAAATTTGTTTTTATTTACTGTATGTCCATCCTTTTTTAGAACTTCGAATTGAACTGCGTCATTATCCAATATTGCACCTACATATTGGGGCACATAAATATTTATTTTATCCATTTTCTCCATAGCTATTCACCACCATTACATTTGCAGCCCCTTTTAGGGGTTGCATTCTTTATATATGATTCTATTATATCATCGAATACTCAATAAATAAAGGGGCTGTGAATCCAAAATACATGCACATCCTAAAACCCCATTTTTTACTTGTTTTTTTATGTATTTCTAGATAAAATATAACTATCAAAACACAAGGAGGTTTTCACTATGGAAAACAAATTACTTGCCGGCACCATTAACAACCTTCCTGAACTCATTAGGCATACGCATCTTAACATTTCTCTGGAAGGCTGGCCCGCAACAGTCACAGTTATCTCCTGTTGCTTAACTCTAGTTGCTGTAGTAGCAATTAGAACATCACAGCAAGAGGCAGTTCCTCAACTTGAAGGTGCTGTCTCTTTTTGTCTAGACCCCAAAAGCAATCAAACTTTACATCTAACTGGCTCATTTCTATTACAATAATTCTTCTATTCTCTTACCTTCTACCCCAGCCAACACCTTCACCTGCTCCAAAGCCGCCTTTCTAAGCTGTTCATTCTGTATTCCCTGCAGAAGTTTTGCTGCCTGCATAACTTCCAAGCTAAACTCATTTTCCTCTCCCTCAATCAGATAAGACGCTGTTGTACCCAATCCTACAGCTAGCTCCTTAAGGATACTGACTTTAATATCAATTCTGTCATTCTCATAAGCAGAAAGTGTTACCTTCTTCATCTGTAAAACATCTGCCAACTCCTCTTGTGTCATCCCCAACGCCAATCTACATTCCCTAATTCTCTTTCCAATTGTCTTTTCCATATCTCCTCTTTCCGGCAAAACCGAAAAGAATAACAATATAAAAAGAGACACAAAGGAATCCCAGATTTCAATCCGGTTTATTCCCCTGCGTCTCTAGTGCTTCACATCTATATTTGATGTGGCCTTTATCAGGTGGGCCATCATTCATTTTTCTTATACTTTATAATTTCCTGCTACTGCGCCATTCTTGATCATGGCTTCGGTGTACTTCTTAAACATCAGTACACGCTTACATTTGCAACATTTGAAGCTAATTCCTTGCAGAACATACACATTGTCATCATTCTGCAATGTATAATCGCACAAACGCTGGTTACAACTTTTACATCTAATTACTACTTTTTCCAATTCACACACTCCTTGCCTATACAAAATATCATCTCTACTTTGTACTCGCTAAGGAAAGGGAATAACCTCGCAAGCCTTCTCTTGCTTCCAGTTTTCCGTTAAGCATCTCTGCCCTGGTCGCTACGCTGATCTTCTTGAGTGCTGAATATTCATCTAACGAACATTCAGCTGCTTGCTCTTTCTAAAGCTACATCTTTCTTCTTAACTCTGGACCTTTTCAATAAAGTATAACCTCCTTTCAAAAAACAGAACACCCGTTCTGTTTTTTAATTATACTAAGTATAAATTCAAAGGTCAAGAGTATTTGAGGTTACATTGCTTTTCCGATACTGCATGCGCATCCACACTGATTGGCGGAAAAATTTCTTCCACTGTAGTATCAAAGAACACAGCTAACCGATATGCTATCTCCAATGTCGTATTATGTCCTTTGTCTGTTTCAATCTGGCAAATCGTTTTCCTGCACACACCGATAGCATCTGCCAATTGTTCCTGACGCAGCCCTCTCTTTTGACGATGAAATTTAACTTTAGAGGTATACGTACTCATAAGACACCCCTCCTAACTTAATACATCATCATTTTTACAGTTCTCATAATACTTGCAGGTAACACAAAACTTACTACAATACTTCCAATTTAAGTTGAGTGTTTTCTTAATCCAATACATCCAACGACTCATATATCCAACTCTCCCTTTATGCTTTTACCAATCTAGCTCATCCATTGCATCATCTACGCCACTTGCATAATCCGGATCCGAATCATATCTATCCCAATCATAATCATCATCAAAATAAACATCCTCATACCCGTCATCATAGGAATCATATGTACTGCTACCTTTGCTAGAACTACTTGAAAAACTATTTTTTCCAGTAAAGCCGGTCCCGGCATTTGAAGAACTTGTAGAATTTGTTTTTGAACTACTACTTGTAGCATTATAGTTACTAGTATTACTTTTACTATTTCTATATACTTCATTGTAGTCCGGATTTCCATAACTCCTGTAACTCAAATCATGCAAATAACAATATCTGCTACCTTCCCTCGCGTCATTATCACAGCTGCTCATAGAACACTCTGGTTCGCAAGCTGAGATGACCAAGCCTATCACAAGCATAATTCCTAATGACATTAATAAAGCTGCTCCTGTACTTACTTCATTTGAATTCTTCTTCATAACTGTTATCTCCTTCCTATCCGTTCATTCTTTTGTTGTTTGAAAATGAAAAAGGAACCAAGATTATGGTTATTTCCTTATCTTGGTTCCAGTATAAATTAGATGTTGTCCAATAATACGGACTTGTATTATGATTTTTTAATCTCCCTAAAGAGGTACTCCTCATTCCTCATTTCTTCCGGTAACCATAAACACATTTGCACCCACCGTAACAACATCTCCTTCTAGGGTATACAAACCTCCACATATATAATTCATCATTCCTTGTGCATCGAAATTTATGGCTGGGTCCAGACTATATATACATACAGCTCCCGCTTTATAGTTATCAAGTACCAGCTTGCAATCTGCATAATTCTGAACAATTTTGAAAAATACTCGACTGTCTTCCTCCAGCACCTGCTCCTTTTTCCAATGGACGTAATCCAGCCATGATTTTTCAATAGACACTTCTTGCTCCAGCTCCTTACTCTCATCTTCGATATCTACAAGTCTCATCTTCGATAAAATCCAATCCATAAAATTATTCATCTTCTTCCAGATGCTGCGTTACCGGTTTTAAAAATTCCGGAACTTTTAAATCCATTTCCTCTACAGAACATTTTGACGCTCTCATACAGGACATTACTCTTCCGGCGACTTCATAATTTAGTTGAACTCCCTTTGAATCATTCTTGTAACTTGCTGCATGAGTTCTACGGATTCCAATTTTCTCCGCCTCTTCCACCGCATCCATATTCGCTCCGAGAAATAGGAACTGCCATCCCTTCTCTTGATTCTTCTCAATCATCTTCTTTACCATATTCGCAGAATATTCCTGGCTAGAATTCTCCTGCCCATCCGTGGTGATTACAAAAATAATCTTCTCGGCTTTCATTTCCTCCGGTAAACGTTCCTGAATATTTTCCACTTTTTTAACTGTACTTCCAACTGCGTCCAATAACGCCGTACATCCTCTTACATAATAATCTTCATCTGTCAGCGGATTTACTACATCAATCGGGAATCTGTCGTGAATGATATCAATCTGGTCATCAAAAAGTACCGTTGTCACATTGGCCTCACCCTCTTCTTTTTTCTGCTTCCCTAGCATACCGTTAAATCCGCCAATCGTATCACTTTCCAGACCTCCCATAGATCCACTTCTGTCCAAAATAAAAACCAGTTCTGTTAATCCTTTTTTCATATGCGCTACCTGCCTTTCTGTTGATAGACACATATTACAAAATTCATAAACAAAACTGGTCGCTTTCGAAGGGACATTTTATCTTGAAAGTGTTCCCTCGCCATAGTCATCCAAAACAATATTCGCAAAACAAATGTTATATTCGCAGTTTTCAATCAAATACATAATAATCAAGTCAAATCTTGAAGATGCAGACAACGTATATCCGGCAGTGGCCAAAAGCTTCTTTGCCTCATCCATTTCCAACTGTAAAGCCAAGCAAAATGAGATTGCCGTTTTCTTACTCGGTACATAATCCACATCTCCGCGAATCTTTGAAAAAAGTCTTCGATCAATATTGGCACTCTTGTAGACATCCGAATCTTTCAGACCCTTTTCATCAATTAGACGAAGAAGCATTTCTGAAAAAGTCTCCTCCTTCTTCTCTAATACCTTATCAAGTTCCGGACGTTTACCAGCCTTTTTTAGGAAATCAGGAATTTTTACATTACCATCTGAATCATCGACAGCTTTTCTTTGCGGTGTATGTGCTGACAGTATTCTAGGTGCTTCTAATATTTGTGGTTTCTTTGGTTCTTTTTCCTGTTGTGGCAGAACTAAACATTTATCTTCTTCCTCGTTCAGATCATCGTCATCAAATTCCTCTTCACTGTCCTCACACAGTTTCATATAATTGAAAAACTTATCCTGCACACCGGACTTTTTCTTCTTCTCCGGAACGCGTCCATAAACCGGACCGGACAGCTTATGTTCAGTTATGGTCAGACGTGAATCTATATAGATGTTCAGTTCTTCACGTATTTTCTCCAGACGTTTACGAAAGATTGCCTCTAATTTACTCATTTGTACAGTCTCCTTCTGTGCTCTTGAATCTACATGTTATCCTTGTCTAATTCCATTATAAATTCAATTTCGTCCAATAAAACGGACTTACAACATATTTTTAGGGCTCACATTCCTTCCTGTCCATCCCAGATATCTTGCCCATTCACGCATTTCTATCTGCTCTTCTTCACTACCTTCATGGATAGTCACAAGAAAATCTCTGTATCCCCACATTCCTCCCACGTCATCCAGCACACTCAATCCATCTTTACAGATACAGCGTGGGCGATAATTCTGGCACACAAATTCCTTTTCTTCATCCGTATACTCTATATCTGATACTGTAATTCTGACTTCCCATCCGTCACCATAGTCATATTCATACACCAATTCATGCGCTACCGGCGTTGCATCTGTACCACAAATATTGCTTACCGTTGCAGCCTCTTTAAGCATATCCTCCGAACTATTTATATACAACACATCTCGCAGGCACAGACGCTCCAACAGATTGTTCGGATTTCCACCCAAATCAATTTTCTCCATGATTTGCTGCAGAGAAAGTTCCTTAACATTCATATCACTAAAATGCTCACAAAAACGTTTCACCTCATACTGGTTGGGCAAATAGTAATCTCCTGTTCCCTCATATACATAAGGGCCGGTATACTTACTCCTCAACCACGTGCTAAAACTTCTTCCTTCCTCATAATCATCGTCCCAATACAAATCCTCATAATCCTCTGTCGGAAACCGGAAATAGACTCCACACAATTTGGAATACTTATCAAACCTATCACCTGTCAACTTCTGAAAGTCATCTTCCAGCAGTGAGAAGAAATGTAAATGACCATTCTGCCATCCGAACAGCTTCAAAATCACATAATGCAAAGAATGAAGTGTAATATCTTCCGGAACCAACACCTCCCTAGAAATGCTTTTCTTAGTCTTTCCATACTTTACAATCGGATCATCCACACCTTCTACCTGTGAATCAGCTAACTCCAAATGCAAGCAAATAACATTATCAACCTTTCGTATCTTATTCTCCATAATTTTCTCTCCTTGTCTTTGTAAAGAACTCTCAATGTGTGCTTTCTTCACTGGCTGTTTATTTGCCGCCATACGCATACGCTCACGGTAAATACCACTTCTAACAGCTGTATCACTACGATTCTCACCACCATATTGCCCTCTGGTATATGGTAAGTATGATTGTATGTTTTTCTCAGAAAGGCATAGCGCTTCTGCAATCTCCGATACAGCCATCCCCTTTTCCCATAAGCTTCCAATTGCCTCGCTGGTTCTGCTACTCCATAGACCTTCTGTGATTAATACTCGTCGGACTTTTATGGGATATGTGTCTAGAAGCTTGGCCGTTTCCTTGACTGAGTCGGTCTGAAGATAAGTCTCTATTATGTTTTGGTATAATTCATCTTTTATAAACTCCATCGTCGTCCCCTTCGCTGTGTATAAATAAATTATATTGCCTCAATTATAACGTGTCAACCTTACCTTTTGTGCAAAAGTAAATGCAAGTCTGATATTGACCAAACTCGCACAAAACTTACATGTTGCAACTCATTTCCAGCCTTTCCAAACCTCAGGCATATATCCCAGCGTGGATTGTTTTCCATTTCTAACCACTGGTGTCTTAATTACCTGGGGATTCTCAAGAATCTTCTCCAACTTATCTTCCTCAGCAATATACTTAATCAGCGCCAATATATCCTTGTCCTTGCAATCCTGATTAATCATATTCTCGATACCGCCATTAGCCTGAGCTACGGATGTGAATTCACCTTTACTCATACCTTTTTCTTTCATATCAATGAACTGGTACTTAATACCACGTTCTTTGAAAAAGCGTTCTGCCTTCTTGGTATCATTGCACTTCTTTGTTCCAAATATCTGTATATTCATTTGCTCTACCACCTATTTTTGCATTTGATTCTGATTCTTTGTAGCATCACGTGATATGATTTTTCTCGTATAGTTACACTTCATGGTCCTGTAATTTGAACAACCAAAGAAATCTCCATATTTACCAGTCCGTTTTATCAAGCTACCTCCGCACTCAGGGCATGTAAACTTTTCACGCTTTAATTCTTCTCCATATTTCTTTTTCAGTTCCATTGCAAACTCGGATTCCTTTCCATTTAACGTTACAATATAAGCTTTCTTCTTAGCCCTTGTAAGCGATACATAGTATAATCTGCGCTCCTCTGCATATGGAAACTGTTCACAACTATCAAGCAAAAGATTCAATATAGGCGAATCCTGAATCTTACTGGGAAAACCCATTCTTGATTTTTTGTTGTTGATAATAAAAATATAATCCGCTTGCAATCCTTTCGATTTATGTGCTGTGACAAATGACATTTTTAAATCGGGTCTTTTTCGATATATAATCTCTTTGGTCTTCTCGACATTATTATACCGAAAGTCCAGCATTCCACTATCACTAAGAAGTTTTTCATCAAAGGAATATCTTCCGATAAAGAACACACTGCTTCCCTTAGGTAAATCATTCAGTTTTTCTACCATAAACTCAATAGCATATCTATCATTGTAACCACTGATTTCTCCAAGCGGAAAACCTGCATCATCTTTCTTACCTCTGATTAACTTTTTGATTTGAGCCGAATTACTCATAACAAATCTGCTGGATATCTCAATCAGTGTTTGGGAAAAGCGATATGTCGTTTCAATTTTACTTATTTCTGTTGCTCCCCAATGTTTTTCAAAATTTAAAATATATCCAATATCACTGCCGGCAAAACGATATATGCTTTGCCAGTCATCACCAACGCAAAACAAGTCGAAGTCTCTTGAGCGTCTTAGGCTATTCAATAAACCAAATCGAGCCTTAGATATATCTTGATATTCATCAACTATTACATATTTATATGGACTAGTGAATTTACCCTGTTGCACATACTGGGCAGACAGATTAATCATATCATTGAAATCAATTTCTCCATGCTCTTTCAAATAAACGCAGTAAGTATTAAAAATCGGCTCCAATAGTGATAAGATCATATTATTCGCTTGATGATGAACTCCCACTACATTCCTACTTCTCACAGTTGCTATATCATAGCCGTTACTCTTTATTAAATTAATCAATGTTTCAAAAAGTTCAACTATACCATCAAGAACCGAATCCCCTTCTAATGAAACCTGCTCCCATAGTTCCTGAGTTGTTTTAGGTTTCATCTCAACAGATGCATTTTTTAGTTTCTTCTCCAAAGCATCCAGTAATATTCCCTCAAATTTTTCGTACGCAAAACACTCCACCAGTGTTGTATGATTTTCACTGTGAAGTTGACGTTTCCATTTCATTGACGCCTGATATTCTTCTGTTGCAGACATCCCATTTTTTGCTTTAAAATATGACGGAACTTTTCCCTCTCGATCAATTCCAAAATACTCGATGTAAATGTTATAATCCGGCAAATAAAAGTCCGGATAATACTGACTATATTCACTGGTACGTGTATCCAGCTCATAGGGATGCTCATAAATATAGCGAATACCGTTTTGAGTCAAAAAATTGGCAATATCCATTTCACCATAACTTTTTACGGCTTCATTATTGATTGTGGTGGGCGGATTCATTGACAGATAATCTCTATACTCACTTTCTGTTTTAAATTCAAATTCCGACTTCGCCACCACTCGATTAAATAACAAATAGGCACTCAGCAAACTCAGATATTCAGCAGATTGCATTTGATTTTGAAGCTGCGCCTTTATAAAACTGCTTAAATTCAGTTGTGTAATCTTCGGTTTTACTCCATCTGCCTTAGAAATGATATTCAACCCAAGCTTGTGAAAAGTAGACGCATCAATATCCTCGCCTGTCTCTGAACGAATTCTTTCACACATTTCCGTAGCAGAGACATTTGTAAACGAAAGAACCAAAATGTCTTCCGGTTGGCATCTTTCACTTTTTAGAAGATACTTTATTTTTCCAACAACCGTTGTTGTTTTTCCTGTTCCTGCTCCGGCAATCACTAAGTGATTATGTGCTTCTTTTACAATACATGTCATCTGCTGTCGGTCAAGTTTTCTTCCTTCAACATCACCAATCAACTCGTAAGCCCTGAGTATCCTGTTATTTGCCACATCATTATTGTGTTGTTGAATTCTTTGTGGCAAAAGTCGGGATACCTCTAATAACATGTCCTTTCTTTTCATTAATTTTTTATATTGCACTGCGCCTTTTAAGCCACGGATATTTTGCACAGAAATTTCATCAAATAAAATCCTGTGTTGACCACTCCAATTGCCAGTCTGTTGAGGTTCAATAAAATTCTGTTTATCACCAAACAAAGCATTTGACTCGGCAATAGCACTATCTATTTTCTTTATTAACGCATCGCAAGCATCATTTTTTTCTTGTTTCTTTCGTTTATATCCATCAATTAGAGATTGTATAAATCCCACCAATTACTCACCTCACGATTTTCTTCCACATATCAAATCTGATTCCTCGTAAAATCCTTCATTAAAGGATGCATTGATTTCCGCAATTTCTCTCTTTCCATCAATGTAATCACGGTACATTTCCCACAAATCAATGTCACAACCATCCATAACCTCATCATCCGGTACCCAACTACGAATCAGTTCTATGCGTTCCTGCTTTGTCGTGTCTTTAATCAAATAGCTCATCTTTTTCATACTCCTCTTATGACATCGCTTCATGCAAAAGTCTCTCAAAACACTCTGCAAATCTCTCGTCATCTTCTGTAGTCCTTTTGCAAGGACCTTTCAAATGATTCTTTGAACTTCCTCTTCGCGCCTTCTTGGCAAGGTGTCTTTCCATCAGCATCTGATCAATATTTTCATTCGTATACCACTTTCCTGACTGGTGAATTGCATAAGCCTTCTTCCCTAGGGCCATCGCCGCCACACCATAATCCTGTGTTACAACAATATCGCCCTGATGGCACAGACTTATCAGCTTAAAATCCACCGCATCAACCCCTGCTCCTACAATAATCACTTCACTGTAATCAGATGAAAGCACATGATTCGTATCGCACAGCAATATAACTGGTACCTGATACTTCCCTGCAATTCTTTCCACAATGCGAACTACCGGACAGGCATCTGCATCTACAAATATTTTCATAATATCCCATTCCTACCTCTAAATTACAATTCCTGCTACATGATCCAGCTCATGCTGTATAATCTGAGCAATCCAACCAGAATACTTACCATGCTGTGGCTGGAAATTCTGATCCCAATAATCCACTTCGATTTCCTTATATCTGGTACAAGGTCTCACACCATCAAGTGACAGACAGCTTTCTTCTGTCTTGAAGGCACCTTTTTTCTTTGTAAGCTTTGCATTAATCATCGCAAACATAAATGCACCAGCTGCCACAACGATGATATTCTTCTTAACGCCTATCATATTTGCAGCCATACCAACACATCTGTCCTGATTTGCTTTTAATGTATCCAAAAGATTATGAACCACCTGCTTGTCCGCTTCTGTTGCAGGCTCTGACTTCTGCGCTAGGAATAGCGGATCTCTCATAATTGGTCTTACCATTTTACCTCTCCTCCGTTCAGCTTTCATTCAAATACTCGTTCCATTTCGCATTTGCACTTTCCAGCTCCTTTTTCTGCATAATACGGTTCCGGTCACTTAATATTGCTAGTATCTCATCAGCCACATCTTCCATTGGAAGCTTTTTGTAATGTGACAAATATCCAAACATTCTCCTTCTAAGGATTATCTTATCCTCACATCCCTATATCTCGATAATAATTGCGAAGATCTTCTCCCATCTGCTCCTTCACTCTTTGGAAATCAGCTTCCTCCATGCGGGCAAACAACGCATAATTCATGAGAATCACACCCAAATCCTTGGAATGATACAGGAATCTCTTACGTTCAAACTTCTCAAAAGAACTCATCAACATATTAGATTTTATCGTTTTCCTATCCTTCAAGGTCTCTGAATTATATGGACACGAAGGCCTGTCCACAGGCAAACCTCGCTCGATTCTATCTTCATAAAATGCTATGTAGTTGTTCAACACCTCTTCGATATTGGCATCACCGATAGAATTCATATTCTTCAAAACAGATAACAAAAACGGCACTTTAACTTCTCACACTATAAAAGTTTAAACATCAACGCTAGTTGCTTAATATTTCTTCAATCAATGGTTCTACACCCTCACTTATTACTTCTTTAACCATATCCTGCGCACTAAATCTGTTAACATCCCATGCAACATATCTTAAAATATTGGCCGCTATTTCTTTTACAACAAATGTAAAACGCCCTAACAGAACCCTTTTTGCAAAAGAAGAATAGACATCATACGCTTCATATGAGCGGCCACACACTGTCTGATATGCTTTGTCAATCCCTTGAATTACATACTCAGCATGCGAATCGTCTATATTCATGAATCTCAGCAGAACATCAGAAAAACCATTCGTATATGATTGCATTTTCTTCGAAATCTCTTCTCCAGAAAGATTGTATATATAACTTTCAATCTCATCATCAAATTGTCTATTTCTGATTTTATTATTTATGCGTTCTTGATTATCCGCCTGTTTTATGTATTCTATTGCTTTCTCAAAAAAATTGTACAGTTGTCCTGCATCTGCATAACGATATGCCGAATCACTGTTAGTGGCTTTTTCTGAAACACTTCTAAATGAATGATGCGAGTCTCTAGGGTCACCTGTCATGACAAAGTTTATTATTCGCCCCAATGAATATACATCGCTTCTCTTATCTGCATCTTTCAACATCATAAATTGCTCTGGAGCACAGTAGTAATACTGTCCTACTGCGTTTGTATGCAATGTTTGATGTGAAGTAAATACATTTAAATCTTTTCCTAGTCCAAAGTCTGCTATTTTAATAATTCCTGACATAATAAATATATTATTAGGGCTCAAATCTCTATGAATTATATCTTTTTTATGTACCTCAGTCATTACATGCAAAATCTGCCGCACACAATTGATTTTGTTTTCTACAGTCAACACATTACTTTTTACATATTTCTCCAACGTTGTTTCCGCTGGTTCCATCGTATACGATATACTTCCAGCCTCAAACGAATACACCTCTATAAT
This sequence comes from Lachnospiraceae bacterium, assembly GCA_045531055.1. GTDB lineage: Bacteria > Bacillota > Clostridia > Lachnospirales > Lachnospiraceae > Roseburia. The sequence continues at coordinate 22,626 of JAZSDG010000030.1, forward strand.
GCCAAATGTACCTTGCAAACTTTTTGTTATTTCATATTCTCGTTTAAATCGACTGCATATTCCTTTGTCTGTCAAGAAATCTTCTTTCAGCTTTTTAATAATAAGCCCTGTTGATTTTTGTTTGTAAACGACTGCAAAGCCACCACTACCTACAAACACTAAATCATCATTCTCTTTTACAAGATGATACTCATCGCCTCTCTTGGTAATTAAATATTGATCCACTTTAAGAATACGATTCATTTCATCTAAAATATTCTGCGATTTTTCTGCTGCTTCTACTTCTGAAATTGATTGTTCTGCCATTAGATAGGATTTGCTTAATACTATCTTCAAAAAAGATTCAAATCTATTTTGATTAAGCAACTCAACAAGCTTGTTATATACATATATCCAACGTGAAGGAAATCCTTGCCCATATATATCGTTTTCTTGATAATATCGATTAAAGAACTCAACAAGCTTCGGACCACTTTTATACGAATAAAATTCTCCTATGTCGCCACAATAAATATGAGAAATTTGTTTTAAAGAGTCTTCGCTTAGCATATATTATTCTTTCTCCCTCTCGTTATTATATACTTCCACACACCTGTGTTCTCTAACTTAATCAAAGCATTTTTTCACGTATCTTATTTATTTTCTCCGTAATCTTATTAAATTGGTTTTGCGCAATTGTAAGTTCCTTTATTATCCCTTTAGTCAGTTTTCGCAATCCAGCTTCACATTCGGCATGGTTTTCTTTCGCCTTTATTAGTCTTTGCTCGATAAGCACTTGCTTTTGAAGCGCTTCTTCTAGTTTTTGTCGTAAATTTTCTTTTCTTAAATCGCGCAAAACAACTAAATCACCACAAGCTTCCGGAACCCTTTGGATTGGAATTGGAGCGACACCCGTTCTATTGAAACTATCTATTACTTTTGACAAGCCAATTCTATCTCTAAAAAAGGAGATTACTGTCAAATGTGAAAGAATATTATTTATTCTTCCTCTTGCAGGTGTCTTTTCAATGAAATATTTGCAGTCTTCATTTTGTGCCAATAAGTCATTGTAATAAACAAACGCCTCAAAAGAAATACCATTACATTCTCTTGAAAAAAGATTATTTAATGTGTCTATTATATCATCCGGCAATGATAAGGAATGCCAAGAAAATCGGACTGTTTCAATTGCAACAACCACTTCATTTTCCACCACTTCACATATGTACTCTACATTTTCGTTGTACTCATAATCTATTAAATATGCCATTTTCAAAAAGAGAGTTGCTAGTATGTCTAAGCTTCCTCTAACATTTTTTCCTATATTAGCCACAATGTCCCATATATTTTTGAAAACCATATCATCATGGACTTGTCCATCCGGCATTACCAATACCGGTCTGAAATCATTTTCATTTTTCTTTTCTCCCGAACGGACGGTTTCTTTTCCAGGATATTGCACATACACTTTTTCATTTAATTTGGTTGCATATAGCAATAGACGCTTCTCTCTTGCGCCATATTCCAAACCTGTTCTCTCTAACTCATTAAAAAATCTTATGTTTTCCCTTTTTTCAGCAATAGTAGCTTCATATGGCTTAACTGTCGGGATTTCCATACTAAAATATTGTCTTAACTCATCATCTGAAATAATTGCCATACTTAAATACCTTCCTCTCAGCTATTTGCATAACCCTTTTTCAAATATAATCACTCAACTTGAAAAATGTGATTTAATGTTTTTTCCATATCTTTTATCAAATCAACCACCAACGCATTTCCCATCATAAACCTACGCTTATTAGTAGGCATCTCTACTACTTGTTCACCTACCAAACAATACTTTGTATGACCTGTAGGAAATCCTTGAATACGTTCTGCCTCTTCAGCTGTTAACAGTCTTACTTTTCCCGTTTTCTTGTCTTTCACAATATGTGTTGTTCGGCTAAATCCGCCTTCGGAAGTAAGCATAGTTCTCGCAGGCTTGTCATACGAATCCAACATTGCAATAGGACCTTCTGAAAAAATATATTCATGACCATTTGCAGCCGTTCTCGGAAGTTTTTTTGCTCCTTTCAAATACTGCCATGTCTGCCTCTGCTCTTTAGTCAAACGCTCCTTGGTTTCATCACTATGCGTTACATCTGGATGAGTATAATAAAGCTTTTCTTCCGGAATGAAGTACTTCTTATCCACATCTCCATCATCCATGATATCACCAAGCGTAATACATTTCCCGTCATAATTAGGCGTTGTCTTCACTGTATATATCACTCCCTCTTTCATTATACCGGTATTTTCAAATGTAAAACTAAACTGTTCAGATAGTTCTCCGATTCCCTTTGGCAGTTCTTTAGTCTTAACCTTCTTTGCATCTACCATATCTACAGGAAATGTTTTAGCAAAAAATCCTTCTTCTAAGATTGCTTTTGCCATACTAACTTTTCGCGCTTCAACTTCATCAACTGTATTAAAACTTACAGCATCCGTTACACTCTCTTCATATTTCGTATCATTCTTATATGCAAAAATAAAGATTCTACGTCTCCGTTGCTGATAGCCATATTCGGCCGCATTAATAACACGCCATTCCACGGTATATCCCTCATCTCTAAAACATGCAAGAATAATTCCAAAATCGCGGCCTCTCTGTTTTGCTGGAGATTTTACCAATCTATCTACATTTTCAAGTAACACAAAAGGCGGCTTCTTCTCTTCTAAAATATCTCGGATTGACCACCACAATACACCCTTTTTACCTTCCAAACCTTTGGATGTAGCTAATGAAGATGCTACGGAATAATCCTGACAAGGAAAGCCTCCAACAAGCAAATTAAAATCCGGAATAGTAGACTTATCTACTTCCTCAATATTTACATTCGTTGTGTCATTGTCATTCTTATCTAAACAAGTTCCAAAATGATATACATAACAGTCGTGAGCATACTGCGTATTCTTTTCTGCAGGTTCCCACTGGCTAAACCATACCGTATCCCACTTTTCTTCTTTTTTCGTATCTTCAACTACATTTATATTATTTAATCCACACCTAAATCCACCAACTCCGGCAAACAACTCACATACCGTTTTTTTCATGTAGAATAAACCTCCCATTATTTTTTGGTATTATATCATTAATTTATGAATTGATCAACTATTCCCTTCACGATTATAACATGTAAAAACAATGAGATCAATCACTTTTTATTCCTTAAATCGTTCATCTAACTGAGACAAAATATATGTATTATTTAACCAAAAACACTGCTTGGGAAACGGCCTCCCATCAGGAAGTTCATACGTGTCATTTGCATTTTGTGCATGTGGGCGCACATGACTCACCCTATTTTCCGTTGCTTTCGGGAAGTTATTTCGATGCACGCCATTTACTAGTGTTACTTGTAAACCTTCTTGCAATACGGTCTTGGTTCTCTCCCAAACGGTCCGCACATCCCCTTCCAAATCCGTATATGGAATATTCCAGAACTGACAGCCTCTTAGTCTTAATACATCATTCTCATCAAACTTATACACCACAAACAAGAAACGGGTTTCTCGCAAATAATTAGCAAATGTAGAGTCTTCCCATTCCTCTTCTATTAACTCTTTAAACTTGAACGTCGGGAAAGACATACTTTCTTTTATCTTATTGTTTTTCCCAATACGAATTGCTTTCACAACAATATTCGCCTTTTCAAATTCTTCAGCATGATTTCCCTTTATGCCAAGCATTCTATATGCAAGCAGTGCTTCTAAATTCTTTGGCTTCTTTTCCGCATTGATTTCAAACACTTCACAAAGCTCAGATACTGATTCTCCACTGTGCTTATCAATCCGTTGAACAACATAATCCTCAAATGAATCTGTCGTTTCTGATTGCATAATTGGCTCATATGTATCTTTGCCTGGAACAATGTATGTATTCAACACATACGTCATATATGAATTTTTAAACGAAAATGCTCTTGGTTTTGCAGGTTCATCACTGAACGGTTGCATTCTTCTGTCTTGTGATGTAGAGGCTTTTGTCGCAGCTCCAAGATACATGGTATCGCCCTCTGAAAGCTCGTGCGCTTTTCCAGCGCGAATTTTTTCTACAATCACTTCAAAATCATGTTTAATTATTTTGATATCCTGCTCCGGTGGGGAAAATAATTTTGCATAATCAATTCTGTAATCAAGATTTATAGGCACTTCTTTTTCATACAAATAATATACGAGCAAAATCAAACGTGCCTTATTCCACATATGACTTGTTTCAAACGTTTCATTCACAACCGAAAAATAGTCAATCATTGTGAGAATGAGGCGTTCCTTTGCAGACAGTTTTCCATTTGCCCCTACCTTATACGGAGTAACCTTAAGCTCAACCCCTGCTTCCTGAAAGTCCGGTCTTGCGTCATTGTTACATGCATAATGAAAGAATCGTTCTTCAATTATTTGCCCTAGATTCCCCTTATTACGCTTTCCTTCTGAAACATCCGCCACACCATATGATGATGTTTCTCGAACAAACATTGGTTGCTTCTGTTCATCAGCATCTATCACATCTTGGAATGTCTTTCCTATTAGCTGCTGCGCATAATTTTCAATTGATAGGGGATTAGTTTTATCATATTCTTCGAAATAATTCATTTACTCTCCTTTAAGTACTGCATATCCATCCGCTGAAATCAGGTATATCCCTTTAGCCAGTTTCTGTAACAAACTCTTTCTAATAACGACATTTATAGGCTTTTCAGCTAATTGACCAGAAAATGTAAATTCCATTTCATCATCTATTTTCTCTTTTTTCATGGTTGCCTGTCCATTACACATTCCACGCATCCTTTGGGCATACAAAAGTAGATGTTCTCTATCATAACCACGTCGTTCTAATTCCATCCTTATTCCTTGTTTGGGAACCAAAAAGGCTTCAATAATTGTAAAATCATCCTTTTGCAAATTTTTAATATCTTTCCTTATCCATTGCTTATCTTGTTTAACACATTTTACATTTGGCCATATTAGCATATAGTACTCTGTTGCAAGATTATCATTTACAAGCCATCCCTCAACAGGTTCTGGTTTTCCTCTCTGAATGGAATCTAATTCAAATGCAAACGTTGGAATCATTGCATTACTGTAATATATAGACGCCTTCTCATCTATTACCATACTTTTCCCATCCACTTCAATCAAAATATCAACTCCGTTTAACTGTGACTCTTTATCTTTCATTCTCTTAAATGAAAGCGGCGTACTACCTTTGGAATTTAAACGAGAATAGAAATATTCATCCATAAACTCTCCCAGTTTTTCTTCTGCTTTCATATCTTGATTGCGAAAAGATTCCATGCCATTCTCCTTAACTCTTCATTTCTATAATCTTTTTATAATATGCCTCTAATCGATTCCTTGTATCGTCTATCGACTTAATCCACTGATTTATGTTCGTCGAATTAATCGCATTATTTCTCAAAATTCCAGCTATATCGGAGGCCGTTACAATCAATATAGGATGTCCATCTTCAACCACTTCACTATATGCTTGATTATCCACACAACTTGTAGTTACAAGGATTCCAAATTGCCTATATCGTATCCTAGATATCAGTCTGGACATTTCTCGTACCCCTACCGCATGATTCTCTGCATAGCATTTTGCCTCCAATGCACAATCAATTTTTAATGGGTAATTTGCCTTTCCACATGTACTAATCGTATAATGCCCGATTGCGTCTCTACCACCATCTCTCCAAGGTCTAGTAAGAGTGAAATCAACAAAATTAGAGTCCATTTTTTCGATAATATCAGTAGCACAAGCTTCAAACGCCTGAGGAAATGCACTGTAGTAATTTCTTATATAGGCGAGACACTTATTCCCTTCTTCATCACTCTGTAGCTGTTCATATCGAGATGGTATTTTAAATATTTTAGGAGCTTTTAATGCCTGTATGCCATTTCTGCCTTCTCTAATAAATCTTTTCCATACATCCGGTGCATATTGCAAATTATTTTCATGGTCATATATCAACGACTCAATCCACTTTCTAGGTATCGCCTTTGCTCCAGTATCAAGTACGGTAAAATATGCCTCATAATTTTGAAAACGTTTCTCTTTAACAGTTCTCCAAAAAGCTACTAAATCTTTGTCCGGTGAAATTTTAGGATTACCTGGAGCGGCTAAACCAAGGAATTGAATATCTCTACCATTGCCCGTCTTTTTAAATATAAAAAATGGCGGCATATCCTCTAGATGTGTTCCCTCATTTAACAATGCAAATGCCATTTCCAATATTTTATTACCTTTTTTCTTCGTATCTGTAAGCTCTTTTCCAGGTTCTCTATTATCTCCATAGTACCTGAAAATTCCAGTTTCTTCCTCAAGGTAATCCGGCCATTCTAACTCTTCCATAGAAGTATATAAAACTACATATGCATATTTACCCGAACCATCTTCACGCAGTTTTTTTCGAAATCCACCTGCGTTTTCACACCCTGGGATAAGCTTATGAAATGGTTCTGCTGACATATTAGGCGCCGCTCCGCCTTTGTATATGCAATCTATGACTAAATCAGCTTTCTCCAAATCAGTAAATTGTACTTCCATTCTTCTATCTCCTTAGTCAAACATCATATCTGGCTTTACTTTTTTACATTCTTTTTTCACCTTATCAGGAATACCGCCTAAAAAATAATCTTCTAACAAATCCCACATCTCCGAATTATTAAAATCTTCTTCATAGAGATACGATAGCATTTTTACTGAAATCAAGTGACGTTCGGAAACCGTCTCCAATAACCTATTGTTATATCTATAAGGAGCATTAAGAATATTCTTTAATGCCTGTATCTGGTTGATATAAATATACAATTGGCTATTTGCTCCACCTATCATTTCAAATGTCAAAACACCAATGGATTCTAAAATACCCAAAATAACACCATACTCTTTTGTTCTGTTTCCATTATCGTTTATTAAGTATAGTTTATTCTCATTAACTTCATTTTCTATTTTTCTTAATCCCATCTCAACCCATTGGAAATATGAGTTCACAGCAACATTAAATTGATATTTTGTTTTTCCTTCCGTAGTTGTTTTTTCTTGCGCGATTGGAGATGTGCTTCGCGCAAAATTTTTTCTATATGAATCCATCGAAGCAATTACGACTTCTACAATCGCCTGAGCCTTATACTTATTGATATTACACGCTTCAACCAATGCTTCAACGATTTCTGAAACAGCCGTATGTTCCGAAGATTGTACTTTTTTCAGAACGAACCCCTTTAATGCACTCCATATATTCTTAAAAATACTAGAATACTCTCCATTTAAATTTACACTTACACTCAATGCTGGATTCATAGGATATTGTGTGACAAAACTCAATTCTTGGTCCTTGGAATAAAGCATGTATTTAAACTTAGGAAAAGAAACCGATTTATAATCCTTCGTCCATATTGTACTAAGCACTACGCGACATATATGTTTATTGCTTTCTATTTCTTCAATAGCATCTGGATATCTCTTTTTCAATTTTGCTTGTACCGCAGGATTAATTTCAAAAAAGCCAATTGAAAACATAGGTATCGGTCTCACTGTTATTGGAGAAAACCCTACCTTTGCTTCAAAATCTTTTTGAATCAGTAATAGTGCAGTCTTTACCTTATTGACATTATTTTCTTCATCGCTAATAGGCGAACCGAAAATATAAGAGAAATTCTCAGCATCCAATAACATAGCATTACGCTTTTTAGTAAAGTCTTTTCTTCTGCCAGTTTTCAAACTTTGATGGTATAATTCATCTATTTTTTCTATAACGTTTACCAGTTGATAATGCTGAATTGTGGATAAACCGTGTAAACGATTGATATGTTTAAAGTCCTTTGAATTATAGTGATATAACGCCTCTCCTTTCAGCTCCTCTTTACGTGCCGCACGACCAATCTCCTGAACATAGTCACACACGTTACCAGTTGGTGCAAAGTGTGCAACGATTTCAATGTCGTTGATATCTATTCCCATACCAAATGCTTTCGTAGCTAGCATAACCAATTTTTCTTTAGCATAAAATTTCTCATAGTTCTCTTGCTTATCATCTTTACTCAAATTACCATGGTAAATCGCAACTCTTTCAACTTCCCTCTTGCTCCTTAAATACTCGTAACATCTATTAATTAGAGCAACTGTTGGAAAGTAAACAAGTGTCTTTTTGTTTGTTATAATCGCTCGCTTTATTATCTTTTCAATTTCTTCAAATTTATTCAATTCATATTCAGAACGTGTATCTTTACCCTTTTTCGCTTTATTAATTACTATTTCAATATCATTTCTTTTGACATAGCCTAAATAAGTAATTGGACTGAGCATATGCAAACTATTTATAGTTTCTGTATACATATCCTCCAAACCATGATAAATTGCAGTCGCAGTAAATGTAGCGATAACAAATGACCTTTCTTTTGTCTTGATTTGCTTTTTTCTTAATTTTCTAATATGGTCTCCAAGATACCAATAATCCGGCCTAAACTGTTTACCCCAAGTAGTTACAATATGTGCTTCATCAATAACAATCATACCAATTGTTCTATCGCCAATCAGCTGCTCTACATCGCTTCTACTTAACAACGTTTCCGGCGAAATATATAAAATATCATATTGGCCTTCTGCCACCTTATTAATTATGTCTTGTTTGATAATCGGCGAAATATCAGAATTAATCGTCTTAGCATGCTGATAATTCTTCAATTCAAGATTTTTAACCTGATCATTCATAAGACCAATTAATGGTGATATTACAATTGTAAGCAGGTTGTATTTTTCAGCCAAATATATTGCCGGCACCTGAAACATGACAGACTTACCTGCACCTGTTGGTGCGGTTACAAAAACATCTCGGAAATTTTCACCTTCTCCACAGAGTTCTACCTGTTCTACAAGATTAGCAATAATATTTTCCTGTGAAACTTCAATAACAGTTTTTTCTCCCTGTTCCAGCTTTCCCATATCATATACTGGCAAATTTCTATAAGAAGGATAGCCCCAGTATTTCTTTAGTATTTCGTTATATTCATCCCTATGCTCATATTCATCCGAAAGCGCCTGCGCCTGAACATAGTAAATATCCGTATAATCCTTCCAATAATACGCTGTTGTCGCAATATGGTCTTTAAGTTTATGGATATCTCCCGTATAATTTGTAATTCTTATATGAATTTCATCAGGTTGACCAAATAATAACTTCACCAAATCAATATAATCAGCTTCTTCAATTAAATCCATGTATTCAATGTCTTTTTCTGGAACACATTGCAATTCGTGATTTTTTCTATCGAACAAATCAATAGTAATCACTTTGCTATTTGATAATGCTACCGTTGATCCATATGCTCCCATCAGGTATCCATTATATTCTTTGATACCCTCAAAAATAGAAATATATTCTTCAATATCTCCAATGTATGATTCATCATTTTCTTCATCTTCTGATTCTTCAAAATGCTTCAGAAGCCCTGCACGAACCTCATCTGAAAAACATTCATCCACTGGATATTGTTCCATGTATATATTGTTGTTTAAAATGTATACATATTTATACTGTGCAACAACAAAATCACCCAAAAGCAGAAACTCTTCATATGACAAAAATTTCCTTTTGCCATACACCGCCATAAAATATCCCATTTTATTTTCAATAACATCTGCTAAAGCAATCTTTCCAATTGAATCATCAACAACGGCAACTGGTATACCCTTTAACACCACAATAGACTTATCATCAATCTCTAACTCTTTAATCTTCTCTTTTATCCTATTAAGAATCACTGCATTACTCATTTATCTTCTCCTCTAAATAAAATCCTTCAACTTTCTTGATCTTGACGGATGCCTTAGTTTTCTTAATGCCTTGGCTTCTATTTGTCTGATTCGTTCTCTTGTAACATTGAAAATTTTTCCAACGTCTTCCAATGTACGTTCTCTTCCATCATCCATTCCAAACCGAAGTCGCAAAACTGTCTGTTCTCTATCTGTTAATGTTGCCAAAACTCTTTCCAACTCCTCACGTAAGAACTTTTCTGACACAATTTCTTCAATAGACAACACATCATCTTGAGGCAATATTTCGCCTAATTCTGACGCTTCGTCCTCTCCAATAGGAGCATTTAAAGACACGTAAGAAAGATAATTGTTTTTAATAATTAAGCATTCTTTGACGTTTTCATACGATATCCCAAGTTCATTAGAAATAGCTTCTATTCTTTCTCTTAAATCTAATCCCTCTCTATCGTACACATTATCCAAATGAAGTACCTTATTGATTCTCTCCATCATATGGACAGGAATTCTTATGGCATAACCATTATCCATAATCTCTCTTGAAATACTCTGCTTAATCCAAAAAACAGCATATGTACTAAAAGCGGCGCCCTGCTCAACTTCAAATCGATGTGCAGCTTTAATTAATCCCAAAAATCCTACCTGTTCTAAATCTTCAAAATCTAATCTGTGTCCATATTTCTTTTGATATGCCACAACATATTTATCTACCAATCTTTTGTTTTTCACACACAAATCTTGGACCGCTTGTCGATTCCCTTGCTGTATTAGCGTACACAAAATTTCATTTGATTGTCTAATATCATGGTTAATTGCCAAATGTTCTTCATCGACATCTTGATCCTGGAAGATTGAATCCTCGTACAGAATTTCAAATTTATCCTCTTTTTCAAGCTCTATTTCAAGTACAACTTCATCTACCTCTGTATCTATCAAATCTATTCCATTACTAAATAATATCTCTGATACCTTATATTGCTCTTTTAAAGATAAAATACAAAAGATATTTTCGAAGTCATCATATGTGAGCTTACCGTTTTTCAAGTATGGGTTTACCATTTTAAGAATGATTTCTTCATTCATGTAATATTCCCCCTAATCAATCCAAGTCACAAAATCACTGCATTCCGCAGCTATCTCCTTCAAAAAAAATGCTGTTTTTGACACTGGATTCTTCAGTGTAATGACAATAGTATCTATTGCTCGTGTCAATGGAATCATTGCCCAATTCAACAAATACTTTCTCTTTTTCTCTTCTGGTGTCTCAAGCAATAATGAATCTACTTCTCCCGGAATATATGTCTTTTCCTTTTCTTCCAGAAAGACGTCAAAATTCATACATACAACTATCCATCCTTCTAGTCCTCTTGCAGATTCATATTGTAATAATCTGACCTCATTTGTATCTATTGAATAACTGTCTCTATTAGCACTATTAGTACCATCCCATATATGAATACCTTCTTTGTCAAATAATCCCTTATCTTTAAATTCTGTATTTCCATAACTGTGATTGACCTGCGAATAAGGAACTAAATATAACATATCGTACGGTATATTTCCCGCTTCTACTAACTGCTTCATTGCATCAAAATGTACCTCAAATAATTTTTCCTGTGAAGCAATAACAATTTTTCCACCAGGCATATTTCCATTGGTCAAAATTTTCCCACTCAGCATATTGCATTTTTGCGTGTAAACATTTAAAAATTTGACTAAATTTTCTTTTTGACGCAAGCAATATTTAAGTTTAATATTATTACGCTCTCTTATTGCTGACCAATCACAAACATCCACATTTCTTACAAATTGCTGTCCACCATCTGCAACAATAATTTTCCCTTTATCAAATAACTTCAATACTATATCTCGCTCTAAATTTGTCCAATCTTGTGCCTCGTCAATTAGTATATAATCCCAATCTAATTGATAGTTACTTTGACATATTTCCCTAATGTATTCTACAGTCTCATCATCCTCCATGAATGCAAGCAGTTCTTGCAACACTTTATTATAATTGTCAATAAATTTTTCACCCTTCATCTTCCCGCCATACAATACAAAATTTGCCAGCTTTAGAAAATAAGAGTGCATAGTATTAACATGTAAACAATTTGCCTCAAACATATCTGGTAACTCTGCAAGAGCAAACAACCTCCGCATATCAGATACAAGCGCTTTGTTATATGTTAGCATCAAAACTCTCGCCTGATTCTCATCTACTAGCTTAATTGCAGTTTGTATTAAACCAACTGTCTTGCCTGTACCAGCTCTTCCACGATATATAGACACCTTACCCTTAGAATCAATTAATGAATTATTATCAAAAGTACTATTAGATATTTGTTCAATTCTCCGCCTTGTCAACTCTCCCATTTGCTCTTTAGTTTCGGAGAAAAGAGTTAATGCTTTTCTAATATCATCATGAAAGCAGTTTGCTCCATTCGAGCTGAAAACATAACTATTCTTCACTTTATATGGCGGCTTTTGAGAAACCAATAATTGCAAAACATTATCAAACTCAAAAGTGCACGGCAAAACATTAGAAGGCATTTGTTTTCCTGAATTCGTCAGTAATCCGGCCAGCTCATTCTCCGTAACTTGTGTAAACCAAATTAAATTCGTCATATACGGCGATATTCCTATTGCTTTCTTAAAGAAATTCATCGCTGATATCTTTTGATTATTTGATTGCAAAGTTACACAGTGAGAATCTTTTCCATAGCGCACATAAAAATCTGTTCCTTTCAAGTAAACTCCAGATACACTATGTCTCTTCACTTCGATTGTAGTGCAAAAACTTGTGATTTTTACCGGCGCACTGCATACTTCCTTTTTCTCATCTAGGAACTCTAAGACTGTACTATAGTTTTCTATATTTCCAACCATCATTAAGTCAACATCTTTCACAGCTTGACCATATAAAGTAGCACTCGCATATAAAACAATTTCACCATTAACTGTAGACGGCAAACTATCCTTAATAATATTTTTCATCTTTAATGCAGCTTCATACTCATCCGAGTCTTTATCCGCCCCATACACTAGTACATTTACGCTCATCTTCTCTCCTGTGGAACCTCTATAATTCCATATTATTTATCATCGTCTTTTCTCGTCTTGGGTCTATAGGCTTCTTCGCTTCAATCGGAATCAACCATGTTTTTCCCTTTTTCACAGCACCCTCTATTCGATTCTGACTGCATAACAAAGAAATTCTTCTGGATGATATTCCCCAAATTTCTGACATTTCAACAGTAGTTAAGTAATTCATACTCTTTCTCCGTTTCAATAAATATTTCTCTCTACTAATCATATTCTTTTATCGGAATATTTTCAACACATTTTACGATTTACATAGCCCTTCCGTCCTTATCCTCGTCTTTATATATAATAAGCAAATCACATATCTACTGTTGCCTATATATTTTCCATCATACATTGTCCATTAATCCGTACTCAAATCACAAATTAGCGAACTATGTTCTGAGGAAATCTTATGCGAAATCAAATTCCAGATAACAAAAAAACGGACGTAGTCTCAGCTACCCCAAGCCACAACTTCGCCCTTTTCACAAATCCACTTATCTCACATTTTCACTTTTCTTTTAAAAAAAGAACCCATTCTACACTGGTTCCCATCTTTTCACAACATCTTGACTCAATCTTTCTTTTAACAAGGTATGAAATTCTTTCCCACTGATTTTCATTCCCTTTGACAAACATTCCTCTTCAAAGGCAAACCTCTTTTCCAAGTCAAAGGCGCTATAATCAGCTCTGAAGTTTCTGAAATTATACTTTTCCCATTCGAGTAACTTCTCCCATTGATCGGGATAATATTTTCTTAGGTTTCTTAATTCTTCTAATGATTGCAAAGGACAACACCAACATGATACACGCTTAAAATGCTCATAAAGTCCACCCCAATCATAGCCTTTATCATAGCAATACTTTAAACAATCTGCTTCTGTCATATTCCATTCTACAAGTGGATGCACATGGTTTGCTTGCTGATTATTTTTTCTATTCAATCGATAACCTTCATCAGCGGCAAGTCCTACATAATACTTAATTTCATAATGCTGTTTTATGTCCTTTATAAATTTTTCCCTAGGTTGAGATTTTAGTATTTTGGTACACCATCGCATTCTTGGTCCCGGCCATCCAAATCCATTTACATTTCCATACTTGATTTTTACCGGCGAATCATCCTTTCTATTAACCGGACAATCAAACATATAATATTCGAAAGGCATCTCTGCTTTTACTCTTGTTATATGTAATCCTGTCTCTCTTTCGACTTTATCTATATGTTCATACATTTGTGGAAATTCCAATCCGGTATCACAAAACAAAACACAATCAATATCAATCTTTTCCTCTATCATTTTCAAAAGCATTGCCGTACTATCCTTACCTCCTGAAAATGACACTACATTAAATACTGTTTTCTCCAATGCAAAACCTTCCTTTCATAACAAAAAAAGACAGCCTAAGCTGTCCTTGTCCCAATTTTCCTATTCATAAAAAACAAAGTGGCAAGCAAGGCAAACCTGTACAGGTTTTGCTTTTTTGCTTGTTGGGGCACTTCCCCAATCCCCACGGAACTGTCAGTTTTACTGACAGGCTACGCACCATAAATGGCGCTTATCTCGAAATGATTCTTCTCTTCTTTTTCTCATTTTCCTCGTGCTCAGACTTCATGATGAACTCGTCAATGTTGTGCTTCGCCATCGCATACTTTTTCATTTCTTCTCTGGCTTCACGATATTCGCTGTAAGCTTTTTTCTTATCTGCCAGCACCTTCGCATATTCTTCGCTTAACTGTTTTACAGTAGGCAGCTTACCGCCTCGTTTCTCCGATTCCGGCAATGCACTAAATGCCGCCTTTGCAGCTTTATGAAGAGTCAATTCTTCGCGATGTGCCTCAAAGAACTTTTTATTATAACCGCTCTTGCGGTATGCAATATAAACCTCTCTGGTCTTGGAATAATTGATGATGTGCGTTTTCAAAACCGCAATCTCCGCAAGACGTTTCTCTGCAGCTTTGATGCTCGAACTCAATTCTTCAAATCTGGAAAAGCTGGATTTTGTCTTTTCTTCCAAAGCAGAATATTCCCGAATTCCATGCTCCTGCAAAAACAAAAGCGTCTGCGCCATCTGCTTTACGTTATAGACTTTCGCCCAATTCTCATACCCACGACCTTTTCCCTGAGCAAACTTCGCTTGGATGTCGATGAGCATATCAAATTCCTTTTTCTGCGAAGCTTTACGCTCCGTACCTTTGACATCCTCAAAAATTTCACGAAGCTCCTTTTCCGTGTATCCCTCGCCAAGAGAATTCATACGAACAAAGCGCTTCTGCTTTTTCCCTCTTAGAGAAATATTCTTGCCACGCTTTATCTCATATCCGGCCTCTTTCAACAGATGTAGCAATTCATCAAAGCTTCTTGGATTTTTCGTAATCGCAACATTGATATCCTCGTAAATCTCAGAACGCAGTGTTTTCTTTTTCGGATAATCAGAATACTTCTCCCGGTCCTTATATGGTCTTGGCTTGATTACTGACAAACCATGTTCTAAACACAGCTGGTCGCTGATTCTTTGCACAACCAAAATAGAACCGATAATATTTCTAAACTTCCTTGTACAATCAAGCTCCGTAGAATTCCAAATGATATGATTGTGAATATGTGCTTTGTCCGTATGCGTCGCAACAATGAACGCATGATTTCCTTTGGTAAGCTTCATTGCCAGCTCATAGCCAATTTGATTTGCTTCCTCCGGCGAAATCTCTCCCGGCTTGAAAGATTGGCGAACCTGATAAGCAATCACATCACCTTTGGGAGCCCGCCCTGTCAATCGAAAATACTCTTTCTTAGAGAACATGAACTCTTCCTCTGCAGTCTTCGGATCGCAAGCATAAGAACTGATGAATTCGCCCTCCCCCATCTTTTCTCCATTCTCTGCGTAATCAATTCTTGCCTTTAGACACTGTGCTACCGTCTTCCCTTTGTTATGATGCATCGGAATGATTCTTGTCGCTGCCATGCTCTCACCCCACTTCCTAAATTGCCGATAATCTTCCAAGGATACTCTTCATCAGTTTCCAAAGTTCCTCCTGGCTTTGTTTAATATCTTCGATATCCTCCACGTAAACACTCCCAGTCTCATTCGCTTTCTTGGCGTACTGGTTCAAATTGTTGCTACTAATACGAAGGAGGCGCACGGCCTCCTTCATATCCTCCAAATCCAGCTGAATGGTATATCCATCAATTGCCATCTTCCGCAGATACACACCAATTAGCTTTATACCGACCTCCTCCATTTTCCGTTTGATAAGCTTCTCCTCTTCCTCACTTACCAAGAAATGAAGCTGCTTCTTACGGATGCTGGTCTCATTCTCTTTCCGGTTCATAGTTATGCACCTCGTTCTTGGCTTCTTCGCTTTTCAAACTCCAAACCAAACTGTGGCCGGTTTTCATCCGTGACACTCATTGTCACAACGCAGTCATAACTCTTACCGCTTTTCACACTGCGGCATCCTTTCAACTTTACTTTACCATCCTTAAGAAGACTCTCCGCCACCTGCTTCGTTAGCTTCTTGCTAAGCGTGTCAAAAAAACGATTATCCTTCCATAATGCAAAATTACATTCTTTGCTTTCACAAAAATATCCCTTGGACTTCTCTATGACATTCTTTCCGCAACAGGGACAACTGCCAATCGGCTCCTGAACCGGATGCATCAAAACCTCCGCATCCTCAATCACTTGATAAGTCAGAACCAGCTCACGTATCATCTCACTAATCTCTGAAAGAAACGCGTCAGAAGAAAAGTTGCCTCTCTCAATCTCAATCAGTTTTTCTTCCCACTCTGCAGTCATGGAAGCCGACTGAATCTGTTCCGGCATGACCGTGATAAGTGCTGTTCCTTTATGCGTCGGAATCAGGTGTTTTGTTTTCTTATCACCTTTACGTTCTACAAATCCAATTCGCACTAACTTTTCAATCGTACCGGCTCTTGTGGCAGGTGTACCAATTCCCTTATGCTCTGCATCCTCCGGCATCTCATCTACACTGGCATGCTCCATTGCAGACAAAAGAGTATCTTCTGTAAAATGATTTTTCGGAGTTGTTTTCCCTTCCTTACACTCAGCTTCTGTTGCCGGAATGGATTTGCCTTCCTCAAAGAAATCCAAATTCTTCAGAAGCTTATCTTCATCAGAATCCTCATCCTTTTTCTTCTTACCACCAAGAATCCACTCCACAACTTCCTTCCAGCCGTTTTTCACAACCTGCTTTGCCTTCGCCTTGAAGGGATAACCGGCACAATCAAATTCCAGTTCTGTCTCTGCAATCACATGAGGTGCTCCGATACTTGCAAGGAATCTTGCAACTACCAAACTGATTATTCTTTGTTCCCCGCTTGGAAGTTCCCCGAAATTCACATCATAGACGTTCACTGTTGGAAGAATAGCGTGATGGTCACTGACCTTTTTGTTATTAATGACCTGCTTATAATTTGCAGCCACCGAACCATGATACCCAAACTTATCTGCCATCTTTTTTGATAATGTTGGCAGATTCTCTTGCATATCTTCTGTCAAAAATCTGCTGTCCGTTCTCGGGTAGGTGAGCAACTTCTTTTCATACAAACTTTGGGCATAATCCAAAGTCTGCTGTGCCGTAAAGCCAAACTGCTTGTTCGCTTCTCTCTGCAAGTTTGTTAAGTCATAAAGCTGTGGTGCCTTCTCCTGTTTTTCGGTGGTTCGGTTTTTTTGAACAACTGCTTTCTTAGCATCCTTCACCTTCTGCAAGATTGCCTGTGCCTCATCTTTATCCATAATGCGTTCTCCGGTAGCTTTTACACCACCCACGGTAATGGCAATCGTATAAAAAGGCTCCGGTTTGAATCCGCTAATCTCTGCCTCTCTTGTCACTAACATGGCAAGTGTCGGCGTCATCACACGCCCTACGTTCAAAGTCTGACCATACAGCGTTGAAAAAAGCCGGGTAGCGTTCATTCCAACAATCCAGTCGGCACGCTCTCGGCAAACGGCAGCTTCATACAAAGCATCGTATTCACTTCCCGACTTCAGATTGGCAAATCCCTCTGCGATCGCTTTATCTTCCATCGAAGAAATCCAAAGTCGCTCAAAAGGTTTCTTACATCCTGCCTGATGATACACCAAACGGAATATAAGCTCTCCCTCTCGTCCGGCGTCTGTTGCTTTCACAAGACTGGCAACATCGTTTCTTTTCATCAAATCCTTCAAAATTTGAAACTGTTTCTTGGTTGCTTCCGAGACCTGATACTCCCACTGTTTTGGCAGAATAGGCAGGTCCTCATATCTCCACTTGCTGTACTTTTCATCGTAAAACTCCGGTTGTGCAAGCTCCACCAGATGTCCCACACACCAGCTCACCAAATATCCGTTTCCTTCCAGATATCCGTCTGCGCGATTCGTCGCACCAATAACTTTTGCAATGGACTGCGCTACTGACGGTTTCTCTGCAATCACTAATTTATACACAAGCAACTGCCTCCTTCTCTTTTGTTTTCTTTGCAGGTGTCTTTGCCACCTTATCTTTCCCTTCTTTAAGCTTGGACTTTACGGAAGTCTTCTTTGTTTTCTCTTCCTTCCCTTTTACATCTGGTGCTAACTTCTCCTGCGTCTTTTGCGACACCAACTCCTTCATCTTTTCATCAATGGAAGAAATCATTTCCGATGCAGCCCTGCGAATGGTATTAAGAGATGCTTTCAGCTCCGCCATCTCTTTTCCTTCAGACCAGCCTGCCACATAAGAAAAGGAATAGTCTGAGGTATCCATTCCATAGTGCTGGCACACAGTATATGCCACGCTTTCTGCTTCTACCTCTTTACTATTCCTGCTCAACTTCTTATCACTATTTTCAATTGCATGCAGTTTCTGATGCGCCATTTCATGAATTGCAGTCTTTACTGTCTGCATCTCGCTCATGCCTTCCTGAATTGCAATTCCTTTTTCGGTCTGACTATAAAATCCCTTTGCTCCACCTTCGATTTTCTCAAAAGTTATTGACACCGGGCAACTCTGTTTCAGTGCTTCCAAAAATGTTTTGTATCCATCCACGTTTCCCGTTAACTCATCCACACCAAGGCTTGGCAATTCCTTCCCATCTGTCTGGCTCACATCAAAGGTACTTACCACCTTAAAAGCATTGATTTTGATTTCTATGTTTTCCATGACAGGTTCTCCATCCCCATCAAGCAGCGGCTTCCCACTTTCATCCAACTTCGCCTGTTCTTTCTGAATGGTATAAGGCGCAGGAGCCAAAATCTTAATACCTTTCTCGCCCTTCTTTACGAATCGTCCCATCTCTTTCCATCCGGTAAAGCTCTGACACAACTGTGCATCCGGTTTCTGCATCATAATAAGAAGGCTGTTGTTCACGGAGTACCTCGGAAACTTCGCCATCGTATCAAGGAACTGTTTGTATTTATCACTGGAGAAAATTTCTGCTACACCTTTCTCTAACTTATCCGTAATCTCTTTCAATTGTTCTGCCTGCTTTTCTCGCGACTCCACGAACTGTACCTTTTTTGCATTACTTACCTCTGTCATTGTCTCTGCCACTTTCATTCCTCCTAACTCCAAATCGTTAATATTATTTTTGTACTTCATTTCCGGTACCGGCATCATACCCTTCTCGCAAAAGGAAAAATATTCCTTCCCGCGCCCCACTATGATATGTTCTACAAGCCTTATGCCCACCGTTTCACATACCTTCGCTATTCGGTCCGTCATTGCAATATCTTGTTTGCTAGGCGTCAATTTCCCGGATGGATGATTATGCACCAACATCACTGCGCCGGCATTGGAAAGTATCATGCTTTTTACTGCCTCCCTCGGATGCACCAGTGCCTGATCTAACGCCCCTACACTTACGATATTCACATTAATAGGCTTAAGGTCTGTCTGCAAATTTACTACTGCAAATACTTCTCTGTCATATTCTTTTAAGGTATCTGCCATCAGCTTCACAACAGCCTCGGGACTTTCCAATGGATAATCACTGTATAAGGGAGGCTCCTGCACCAGCCGGATTGCCACGTTATTTAAGTAAAATTCTTTATTCATTTCCTTCTCCAATCGGTACATGCATCACAAATTCCTAATTTTTCAGTTCCTTCAATCTACCTAGTATAGATGCTTTTGTAGAACGTGCCGGTTTCTTTTTCTGAACAAGTATTGCCTTATAATAACTTTTGTATCTTGATTTTCTTGCCATAATTGCTCCTTTTCAAACGAAGGGCAGCTTAATGCCACCCTTCTGCTTTCAAACTATTCCTCGTCGTCTACAATGTCCTCATCACATTCCGCTGCGTTCTCTTCATCCGCATCCGCAAGACCTGCAAGATAATCTTCCTCATCCTCGATGTAGTCAAAATCCGGATCAGGGCCACTGTTTCTCATTTCTTTTTCCTTGTTTTTTTTACGGAAAACAAATCCTCCCGCGCCTCCTGCTACTGCTAATACCAAAAGCAATAGAATACCGGATTTATTTCCACCGGTATCTTCTGAGACTTCTGTTTCGTCTGTCTTCTCTACAGGTTCCACCGTAGTTTCCGGTTTTGTGTCCGTTTCCGGTTCTTCTGTGATGGACTCCACGTACTGCTTTGCTTCCTCATCATCCATAAGCGTTAGCAAATCCGATTCATCTACCATATTTAAGAAGTGTACAGTCTCATTCCCTTCATCATCACGGTCAATGATGATATAAAAATAATTGCCGGCTTTTGTTACCACTGTAATAAACTGTTTGCCGGTTTTATCCCCGGAACCGTAATCATCCACCAATGTAAGATTTCCGTCCGGTGTTAAAGGACCAACTGTTTCTTCCTCTTCCGGTATTTCTGTACTAACTGTTTCTTCCTCTTCTACCGGCTCTACCATCGCATATGCACTAATCGGGGATATTCCCACCATCATGGCAGTAGCTAATGCTGCCACTCCTGCAAATTTTCCTTTCAGCTTACATCTCTTCATCTTCAAAATCCTCTCTTTCCTCTTCGTATTCATCTTCATATTGTTCCGTATCGGATACCGGTGTAGCGCTTGCCACCGAATTGCTCTGCATCATAGGTAACTGCCCATTTGCTGCCAACTGTAAAAACTGTGCCAGCTGCTCGGGAGTCAGTTTTAAAGCTCCTACATCAGCCAGAATTTGCGAATTCTCAGCTTCTTTTAGTTTCTGTTCCAACTGCTTTACCTTTGCATCTGCATCGGCCCTACGCTGTTTTGCACGGTCTAATTCCGCACGAATCTTATCTAATTTTTCATACATACTTTTTCCCTCCAAAAAAGCTCCCGAAATCGGGAGCCTAGTTAATTCTTCCATAGGTATAAAAATGTTCTTGCCAGTAAGGTGTGTTAATGGATGTGTACTGGATGGGATTGCCACAATGTAACATCATTCCATCTCCCACATAAATACCTACGTGACTGGCTCCGGTAGTATTGTAAGTGCCTTGAAAGAAAATCAAATCTCCAGGTTTCGCATCAGAAGCCGATACCCTGGTGCAACATCCTAACAATCCATTTGCAGTCTGTCTTCCAACATTCCATCCGTTTCCACAATGATTGATCACATAGCTTACAAATCCGGAACAATCAAAGCTTGTGGATGGGGAAGATCCGCCCCACACATATGGATATCCCAGATACAGTTCTGCACATTGAATCATGTTGGCAAACTCTTGATCAGTCAGATACTCCGGAGGAATATCGTAATCCTGGTACTCGCCCGGATTTACCTCGCTATAAATGTCACCACCAAACAAGTATGGCTTATTCCCATAGGTGGTCAGTAACAACTCATATCGCTCCATTTGCTCTTGTGACAAATTCAAACCATGCACTACGGAATCCATCGTTTCATTTGTGAGGACGACTTTTAGAATATAATACTCATACTCAACTTCTACTTCGTACTCAACCTCCACCCAATAGTAGACTGTGACTTCGTAGGTGTATTCCTCCGTCACCACCCTTTTGCTAGCTTCATCCCACACAAGTCTGGTGCCGGTTCTGGTTTCTACCCTGCTTCGTTGCTCCCACCTTGTACGTGTCTCGGTTCTCGTTCTGACTTCCACAATTTCTGTCGTTGTCAACTCATACTGGGAATCAAAAAGACTCTGCAACATGCTCTGTACCTCACTCTGCGTGTAGTCTTCGTAAAGAACCGTCAGTAAAGCTGCAAGCTGATACGGATTATGCCCGATTTCTGTCAGCTCATAACGATACTCATCGTAACCCGGATATTCCGCTTCAATGGAATTGACTTTCTCCAGCAACGCATCCTCTAACCCGGTATAGTCTGCATCTACTGCAAGAATCACGTCATCCTCTGCCGTATAACTGGTTGCTATCGTTGAGTTGTTTACACCTCCTGCAATCAAGGAACAGGACGTAAACGTACACGCCACAACAAGTATCAACAAAGCAAGCACCCCAACGATAATGAGCACCTTGGGATTCTGCAAAATGTTCTCCGAAATAAATTCGCCGATACGCCCCACCATATCGCTTGCCTTGTCCACAAATTTTTTCGAAAGACTTCCAACGCCACCGGCCGCTTCCTTGGCTTTCTTTTTCTGGTACGCATCAATCATCTCCCGTCTTTTTCTGCTCTTTTGAAGCTTCTTTGCCGCATCTGCAGAAGTCTGTTTTTTTGCTTTTTCCAGTTGTTCCGATTCCTTCTCAAACTTTTTATAAAGCTTTCGACGATACCTATCTGTTTTTATTTTGCTACCTGCAAAAGAAATTCCTTCCATTCCCTTGCCGGCAACCTCAACAGCTACATTCTCGTCTTCGTTCCGATCCTCCACTGCCTGATGCATCTGCCTTGTTACAGCCGCCTCTGCCCCGGCAAATTTTCTTACTTTTCCTTCTTGGTGTTTCAGTTTTTTGTACTGCTCCACTGTTAGAGAATTCTCTTTTTTTCCATACCGAAGCTTCTTTCTCATTGCCTTTCTGGCACTTTGCTCATTCTTAAGTTTCTCTCCCGGCGACTTTTTCTTCGCCGCCTGGGAGGACTTCTGAGTATACATAGTTGTACTCTTCTTTTCTTCATTCATTTACGCCTGCTCCTTCTTTGCTTCTTGTACTTCGCTTAACTTGGTTGTCATGATGCGATACAACTCAAGGTCGGTAGGGAATCTATCCACAAACGGCAAGATGACATTTCCATAAAATAAAAGCCCTTCACCTTCTCCCGAATGGGTCACATACGAAAGCTGATGCGGACTGATATTTAGCTGCTTTGCTAAGATTTGTCTGTCTCCTACGGCCTGATTGAGCATGTAAATGAAGTCAGAGTTCTCAAAAATATTTTCCACTTCTTTAGATGCCAATAGATCCTTAACGTTCTGTGTGATACCGGTTGGAATACCACCCCATTTTCGGAATCGTTTCCAAATTTCTACGGTATAAGCTGCAGTCTGCTCATCACGAAGCAAAAGATGCATTTCATCCATATAGTATCTGGTGGATTTTCCTGCGGTACGGTTTTCCGTTACTCTTCCCCACACTTGGTCCTGCACCACCAACATACCTATCTTTTTCAGCTGTTTCCCTAAGTCTTTGATGTCATAACATACAAGTCTGTTGGTAATATCCACGTTGGTACGGTGATTAAACACATTCAAGGAACCATGTACATAGATTTCAAGGGCTGTTGCCACATGCTTTGCTTCTGCTTCATCCTGGGCTAACAATGCATTGTACAAATCCTCTAACAGAGGCATATTCTCCGGTGTTGGATTTTCAAAATAACCCTGATAAATCTTTCGAATACAACGGTCAATTACCGTCTTCTCAATGGGCTTCAATCCCTCTTTTCCACCCACAATAAGCTCACATAATGACAAAATAAAATCTGCCTTTAATGCAATCGGATTATCATCATCTGAGTAATTCATATTGATGTCCATCGGATTAATAAACTGTGTACTGGTTGGGCTGATTTTAATCACCTGACCTCCGAATCGTTCTACAAGCGGACTATACTCTGACTCAGGATCACTGATAATCACATCATCATCCGTCACAAGGAATGCATTCGCAATCTCTCGCTTGGCTGAGAAGGACTTACCGGAACCCGGTGTACCAAGAATCAATCCATTTGGGTTTTTCAGTTTCTTTCTGTCCACCATAATTAGGTTATTAGAAAGTGCATTCAAACCATAGTACAAAGACTCTTTGTCCGGCTGGAACAATTCCTGGGTTGTAAATGGTACAAAGATTGCTGTACTACTAGTTGTCATACCACGCTTAATATCAATCATGTTGTGTGCCAGTGGCAGGCTGCTCATAAGTCCCTGCTCCTGCTGATAATCCAGTCGTACCAAGTTGCAGTTGTGCTTCTGTGCGATACTGGATGCCTGGAACAGATTATTTTCCAGTTCCTGCTCCGTCCTGCCGGTATTCATCACAAGAAAGGTCAAAAGGAACATTCTCTCATTCTGACTCTGCAACTCCTTAAGAAGTGATTTTGCATCATTTCCATAAGTTGCAAGGTCAGAAGGGATGATATCCATATCGTATCCGGCACGTACTGCCTTCTTTTGTTCCTCAATCTTACTTCTATCAAGCTCGGTAATGGTTCGCTTTACTGTCTTAATTGCTTCATTCTGGTCCACCGACTGAATGTGCATGGAAATAATCAAGTTGGATTCCATACCAAGAAAATCTGCAAGCATTCTGTCGCTGATCTCCGATGCGGTAATCGCCAAAAATGACATGGCGCCGTACATGTTTCCCATCTGAAAGGTTCTTCCATTCTTAAAGCCAAATCCGCTTGGCGCAATAAAGTCTTTTACATTTAAGCCGGTTCCCGGCAACCACTTCCAATCAAAGCGGAACTTTTCATCTGCACCTATGTGGAACTGCGTATGCATTAGTTCCAGGCGTTCTGCACCATTTAAGCTTTTGGCATGTATGCCGATTCGCTTGAAGTTATTTAAAATATCCATCTCCAGATGCATCAACCTAGGCTTTGCTTCCTTCATGGATGACGCCTTAATACCAAAGGTTAAGTACTTGGTCTTGGTAAGACCATTATTCCCTGCCTGCATCTGCTGAAACAGCATGGTACTGTATTCGTCTCTGACAACATTAAATTCATCCTTCTTATGTGGAATCGCAATACTCTTTTCAAAGCTCTCTGCATCCGTTGTCATATTCATAAAGGACAATTCAAAGTGCACGGAACTGTCAAAGAAGTTAAGAAAGGAACACCACTCCTCGAAAATTTCTGTTTTATCCTCCTGTAATGCAAGCTGATAATTGATATCCTGAAACTGAATTGTCTTTGTATAATAATCGGCTCCCACACGGCAAATACCATTTTGAAACATTCGCTCAAAAGGAATGCTCTGTTGTGCTGTTTTAGGGATACCATCGTCTTTCTTAACCTTTCGAATGATTTCTTTTACCTGTCTTTTCTCTTCCTTTGTCAGATGCTCCGGTAATACCGGTTCCACATCCTTGTCTTTCTTTCGAAACTTGAACAACTCTTTCTACCTCCTTCTGTGCTTCTATCTGTCGCATAATTGCTGCGTAATGATTATCCGTCTCATAGGGACGGTACTTAGGACGAACAAAGTTCGCCTGAATAAACTGATGCAAAAATACTTCCAAAGGCTGACCGTTTTTCTCATACATGGCCAGGAAAAATAGTGGCATCATAACCACCATCATTCCCATTGCCGCAAAACTTGGACTTCCCACTTTTTTAAGCAAGAAAAAAGACGGTACTCCAAGAAGTGCCGCCACCGAAAAACAAATCAGCTGTCTCTTTGTCAGATTAAACATCACTTTATTTTTTACCTTCGTCAAATCACGAGGTACTGATATATATGATGCTGCCATAAAGTTTGTCTCCTTCTTTTTTAATGTGCATGTAGGATTGATTTTGCCAATGTGCCGGTCTTAAACAACGTAAACGCTAATAGTACCGTAAAGCCCATTACACTCCATAAGGACCCTACGATATCAGAAGAAAATGCTACACTGGTAATCAATACCGCATAGATACCTACGCATATCATGATTAAAAAGCCCTGGAATGCAAGTGCAAATAAGGAACGTAAATAATTCTGTCCCATCATGCTCTGCTCTTTATTGCCAAATGTGGCAAACGGAATCGGTGCCATACTGGTCATAAGATAAATCTCAATCATACGTCCATTGATAATAACAAAAATTACAATACTCAAAATGTGGATTCCCACCTGCACAATAAACGATTGCAGGAAAATCCCCAGTAATGTTCCTAGTCCCATTGTTTCCAGCGTGGTCTGCATCGTTGCTAATGTACTATCATTAATTGCCGTACTTCCTTGGATAATGCTTCCACTTTGTAGCACGACCCATTGCCCTACATCAAATACTGCCATTGTAATATTAAATGTATTGGAAATAAGCATAACTGCAAGAAAGGTTTTAAATACCCATTTCCAAAACACCCATGTTTCAAAATTTGCCAAGTTATTATGGCTAATGACTAGCTGTATCAGCTCATAGCAGGCTATAAATGTCAGAATAATTCCTGCCACCGGCAGTATCACTGATTCGGATATGTTGCGAATCAGTGAATAAACACTTGGCAAAAAACTTGACGGTGTCTGCCCTACGTCTGTGGCAATCTGTCCAACCTGCTGGTTTACGGCTTCAAATGCCCCCGACAGGTTGTCCATAATTCCTGATATGAGCATCTCTTTCAGCCAGTCTTCGATCGACTGAAATAAGCTGTTCATTTATGCCTCCTCTTAGAATAAATTTGCAAGCAACGGCACTAAGGTTATCCCAATGAGGGCTACACCGCCACCGGCCATAAGCTGCTTCATTCCCTGAGACTTTGCACCAGGGTTATCATTTCCATAACCTTCCATAAGGTTAATTGCACCCCAAATACCAAGACCTGCTCCAAGTGCTACTACTAATGTCTGTAATGTTCCTACTGCGCTCTGAAAAAATGCCATAATTAAAATCCTCCGTTTTCTTTTATTTGTGATATATAATTCCTTGACCAAAAGGTCGTTTATAGTTACTACTCCAAAGCCCGTCGACTGACTTTGGAAATACGGCCGTACCTTGCCCGAACCTCATAAATCCGGGCACAAAAAAACTCTTCTATTTGCCTTTCTCGCAAATAAAAAGAGTTAATTCGCTGTTACGTCGATGACTTCATATTCGTCATCTGCTCTCAATATTAAGTTGTGTTTTAAGAACCTCTCGATATTGAAATGGTTCCTCTTGTCATAATCAGAAGTCAGCTTGTAATTTGGATGCTGCGTGATATCGTATTTATCTGATATAAACGGTCTCACGCCTCTAACCTGCACGATACATTTGCTGCCGTCCATGACAGCCAACTCATCAATGCTCATCAAATCCTTTCCAAGCTTCTGATAGTTCAAATTGTAGCTCATGTTGCTACCTCTCGATTCCCCTGTGTTAAACATATCAATGGTTTCTTTCCCAAGGGACGCGTTCAAATCCTTTAAGGTGGTCTGCTCAGATCCACCCAGAAATATCTGCGAATCCATATTACCGATAATGGTATCGGCATTGTCCTTATAGATTGCTTTTAGCTGTGACTTTGCCTGCAATACCAGGCAAGCAGAAATCTCTCTGCTTCGGATGGTTGCCACCAGTTTCTCCAGATTTGGAATCTGTCCGATGTTGGCACACTCATCAATCAGGCATCGTACATGTACCGGCAATCTTCCACCATACACATCATCTGCCTTTTCACACAACAAATTAAATAGCTGTGTATAAATCATGGAAATCAAGAAATTGAAAGTAGCATCTGTATCTGACATAATCAAAAACAGTGCTGTTTTCTTATCTCCCACAGTATCCAGTTCCAATTCATCATAAGCAGTAATATCCCGAAGCTCTTTGATATCAAAGGGCGCAAGTCTTGCACCACAGGATACAAGAATCGACTTTGCGGTCTTTCCTGCAGCCAGCTTGTATTTTGCATACTGTCTTACTGCAAAATGGTCCGGATTCTGTTTTTCTAATTCCTCAAACATCAAATCCACCGGATTTTTAAATTCCTCATCATCCTCCCGAACCTCCATCGCATTTATCATCTCAAGGAGTGTAGAGAAATTCTGCTCTTCCTCCGGAGCTTCATAATGTATGTATCCGATCAGTGCTGTGTAAAGCAACGTCTCTGCTTTCAGCCAGAAATCGTCACCGCCCTTGCTTTCTCCCTTAGTATTTGCGATAAGCGTTGTTACCAGCTTTAGAATATCCTTCTCAGAGTGGATATAAGCAAACGGGTTATAGTGCATCGACTTCTTGAAATTGATGGTATTAAAAATCTTAATCCGGTAGTTATTCTTTAAAAGGGCATTCCCACACTCACATGCGATACTGCCCTTTGGATCCGTAATAACATAGCTGGAATGCATCTGTAAAAGATTCGGTTTTAACCAGAATCTGGTTTTACCGGAACCGGAACCACCTACGATTAATACATTTTTGTTTCTCGCATATTTCGGTTGCGAGGGTCTGCTATTCATGGTAATACGCTCCGTCTGGGACAGAATCACATTCTGCGCAAACACCTTATCCTCAAAGGGCTCAATATCTGCGTGTGTTCCCCATCTGGCAGAGCCATACTCCGCGTTGTGTCTATATTTTTTTGCATTCTTCCCTTTAAGATAAACTGCTACACGAAGAATCACTCCGATAGAAATACCTATCATCAGATCTAAAGGATGAAAGCTTGGCAATGGATTAGAAAATGTCTCCATAATCAATCCGTCCTGCACAATACTCTGTACCTTCTCAGACATATTCTCTCCCACAGCCATTCTCCAAATCTCGCCCACATTCGTAGCCAACAATCCGATTATTACATACGGCAGATTTAGGATTAGCAGCTTTTTATACTTTGTACTCATCGGCTCCTCTCCTTTTTCTTTTCTTGTTCTTTTCGTGGCATGTTTGCTACCCGCTCCTTGAATTTCTTAAGAGTCTCTAATATACTGGGGCGATTCTGAGATTGCTTTTTCATCTGCTTTTGCGTATACTCTGCCAGCACCTGGGCGATGGCGTCTGCATCTTTGGCTTTGAAGAATACCATGTATTTTGCCGGCGTGACGGCCTTGTCCTTTACAATGGCAAAATCTACGCCATATTTCTTGGCAATACGTTCAAAATCCTTAAGCCCGGTTTCTCCTACCGGCAGACTGGAAACACCCTGATTTTGACCAATCAGCTGCTTTACTGTTTGTTTCCCCTTCATATGCTCTGTCTGCACTTCCTTTGTAGCTTTCTTTTGCTTATGCCTGTCCAAAAATTTCGAAAGTTCTTTTACTATCTGCTTTGCAGCCAATTCGCTGCTTCGAATCACAAGTCGTAAGCTCTTTTCCGAGTTATCTTCATTTACCATATCTCTCACTCCCTTCACTCATACGGGACTTAATATAGAACCACGTCAGATTGCCACACTAGATATGCGTCTCTAATCCAACTGATATGCTGGTAGTCCATACTGTCCTGCATATACCGTTTTCACTCTACTTGCATATTCCGTAAATGCTTTTATGGTCTCTTTCTGTGTCATACAGGTCACATCTTTTTCCGCTTTCATAATGATGCATTCGCCCATGACATAGTCCATATCATCAATCTTCACTGCACTTTCTGCCGGATAAATGATTACATAATCCGATTTTCCCATCTGTGACACACGACACTGCTTGGCATATGTATCAATTACTGATAAAGCACTATCATAATCCAATAGCCATGTGTTTTTTTTCGGGCCAATATAGAGAGCTGCTTTTTCCGGTTTCACTGGTACCAACGGCACAATTGTATACCCAGTATCCGCATCTCCTTCAATTTTCACTTGTACGCTTTCCATCGATTTCCTCCTTATATTCTTCCATTGGCTCTGTCATGATTGAACAGTGCCGTATAATAGTTGCTAATTGTAAGCGGTGCATTATAAAGCATCGCCAAAAGGTATTGTTTGACGTTTCGAATTTCCGCATCATTCTTTTCTATGCAATCCAACACATACCGGATATGATTGTACTCCAGCTTCATAAACTGACTCTTCACCACAGCCATAGACTTCCTGTCACCGGCAATCCTTATGGTTTTGCTTTTAGAACAGACTGTATCGACCAACAATTCCAAGATTTCTTCTAATTCCTGATATTGATATGGGTACTGCTGCTTAAGGGTCTCATATTCCAATTGCTGTATGTAATATTGTCTGCAACTTTCCCTCTCATCCGTATCGTCCTCTTCTGATAAGATAAGATGAGTCTTATTAAAATCAGTATTATTAATCTCAGTATTATTTCCTCGTACTTTTGACGAATCTTGAATCGAACATTCTTCGATTTCAGAATCGTACTTTATACGAGTCTTGTGTCGTATTATATTCGAATGAATAAAATTCTTTACATAAATAATGGATGGTTTACCCAGGCCTTGACGTTTCCGCTCGATTAATCCATACGTTTCAAGCTCCACCAGTAACTTGGTCGCCTTCTTATCACAGCAATTTAAAGAATGCATAATACGTTCCAGTGTAAATATCACATACACCCTGCCGTCATCATCTACCCATCCGTTCTTCTGTGATAACGATACCTTGTCTAAGAGCAAGCCATAGAGAAGCTTGGCATCTGACGAGAGTGTTCGAAACTCATCTTCTGTACACAACACCTTTGGCACTTTATAAAATACAAACTGCTCTGACTGCTCCTCATAAAAGTAGTCGTATTTCATGTTTACCTCTTCTTTTTCATATACTCCGCATAACAAGGCCAGCAAAATTCTCTTCCCCTTCCATAAGGGCAAGGATTTTTACAGTTTTTAGGATAGGGAACCGTTTCCGGCTCCCTATTTGGAATTTCACTGTTATCGTCATGCTGATAGTTCTTTTTCTCAGACATTACAGTGCTTCTCCTCCCTTGGACTTTGTTGCTTTCTCAACAACTTCCTTCTTAGGCTGCTTTGCAACTTCATCCTTTTTTGTCTTAAGTTCTTCTAACACGGAACCTTTTTCCTCTTTTTCAGATGAATTTTCTGCTTCCTTTGCCATCTGACGTGCCTCAAACTTCTCTGCAAGCTCAAAAATATGCTCTTTGCTATCGTAGTGATAGACACTATCTGTAAGCCTTTCTTCCGGCTTTACCTGAGTAGCGTTCACTTCTTCTACCATCGCCTTCAAGTCCCTGAAATCC
Source organism: Lachnospiraceae bacterium (assembly GCA_045531055.1). Classification (GTDB taxonomy): domain Bacteria; phylum Bacillota; class Clostridia; order Lachnospirales; family Lachnospiraceae; genus Roseburia. The sequence continues at coordinate 53,698 of JAZSDG010000030.1, forward strand.
GCGTTTCCGTCATCTTTTACTAACAAAATCTCATGGATCGATGAAGGTAACACAAAGAAGTCACCGCCCAGTTTTTCTGCTGCCTGGTCCATGAATTCCTGATATGCAAGGACACCGGCGCCCGAGATCTTATCCGGTACGGTAGCAACATACATTTTCTCATCCTGTGGGAATTCGTCGATACCAAGCATCTCTGCTGCATCAAGTCCCATCATGTCCGCCATAACTTCGCTCATGCCTTGAATCACTGCCGGTCTAAGTTCTGGTGCTATTCTAAGGGCATCTTCATGCAACCGTTCGGGAGTAACTCCCATATTTTCCAAATGCTTATTAGTAATAAGAATGGATGCTCTCCCGGTTTCACCACTTTCCATAACGAATCGGTAGACAACTGCCATATCCTCCAACTGTTGATGAGGAACTTTAGCAAGCATTTCTGCATTTCTGTCAGCAGAAACCACTTCCATAGAAAGCTTATCTTTCATCTGCTCATAATCAGTTAGCATCTGGACATCAATGATTGGCATTTCCGGAAGATGATGTTCAAATTTCTCAACCACCTTGTCTACAATCTCGCCAAAATCCGTACCATTTTCATATGCTTCTGCAAGTACGTCTATACTAAGGTTCATTCCAACGTTGCTTCCTTCCGGTGTAATTGTTATGGCTTCATACTTGTCATTCATTTTTTCAACCGTGTTAGTTGTGACATTTGCCTCTGTCCCTCTTTCGCTAAGCGCCTCCTGCACAGCTTGTACAAGATCATCTTTAAATTCTTCGTAATTCATCGTTTTCTCTCCTTTACAATTTCTGCGTTACACCAGGTCGTCACCTGATTATGCACATAAGAAAAGCGCCATACCCACAACCATAATGGTTATGAGCTGACGCTCTTTTCATGCTCTATTCTTTTGCAAAAGAAAACAACCGGGCGGATTTTTCCGCTCGATTGTCTATGATAATATTATCACACCCTAAAATCGAAAAAAAGTGACGGCGTATTAGCAATACATTGACGGTTTGTTAGTGATTTATTATTTTTGACGCAAACGACACTTTTATTCAGTGTCCGCAGGCAGGGAAGAATCAGTGCCTTGTCGGCAAGATAGTATAGCATGGCTACCTCCTGCCGTAAACATATTCAACTATTCCCTTTTAATACTTCTATAACTTCCTCCGGTGTCATCGTATAAAGTTTCGCATAATTTTTCTTCATAACCTTCACCGGTGCCTGCTTATATATGTCCTTACTGGATTCACCCGTCACATAATGCCAATAACGATATATATAACCAATCCAATAAATGCATTCCGAAGAATATATTTCATCATTTTTATTAAATATATCTCCTGCTTGCTCAATAATCTCATCAAATAAATATTCTTCTCCAAAGCACTGCTTACAGTTATACCTTGAATCAAGTGCTTTCGCAGTTTCGGACTTCATAAATTGCTTTATAAATTTCTCACTGCCATATCCATTTTTTACGGATAATACAAACAATCTCCCTTGCACATCACAGAGTTTCATATCAAATGAATTCATTTATATTTTTCTCTTTCAGTTGCCCTATCAATCGTCATTCGATGAATACTTGGAACATCTGCAAGCACACCTTCCTTGATAATCTTTCCAAGGTTTATCGGTGTATATCCACATACATTCGCTGCCAGATTGATATGCTTACATCCCTCTTTGTACAGTTCCACATTATTATGGTCATGACCGTGTATATTCAGACACCATGGCAATCCATACACAGGCTCATGTGATAACAATATTTTTTCTGCTATAAAAAGCGGACCTGTATAGATTTCGTCAAAGTAATTCTTATATACACCTTTTGCATCATGATTTCCAAGAATCAGAATCTTTTTTCTCGCTTTGATGTCTTTGATGTACTCCGGGCTTCCAACGTCTCCTAAGCAAATAAATGTATCATTTTTCATTACGCTTCCATTGATGATGGAAATCTGTTCCTGCGGACTAATCCAGTCCGAACTCATAAACTTGCAATCTTCATCATCGAAATGCAAATCAGATAATATGTAAACAGAACCACCTTCTGACCAATGGCGAAATGGTTCGTATAATGTTGGTATCATTGTTGTTCTCCTTTCTTTCGAGTAGCACGTTCTCTTCTCTGCAGATTCTGCTCCCGAAACTGCTTCTTTCCCTCTTCATCCAATGCAATTAATTCTAAATCCTTATCCAACTCGAGTACCGCAAGTACCGCAGCATACGCACCGATAGAAACTGTAGACGCTCCCTTTTCAATCGCATAAAAAGTTGTCTCACTAATACCTGCTTGATCTGTTATTACTTCTACACTAATGTTTCTGCGTAGTCTCGCTCTCCTTATCTGAGCACCCGTTTTTTCTAATATCTTCACTGTACCAGGCGTAAGATTAATATTTTTTCTAGGCATATTCCTTCCTCTTTTCTACTATTTTCTCTTAACCTTTAATCTATTAAATGTTATCCAATTTTCTTCTTGACTATTTATACTGAATTTCATATTATAGACTCAAGAAATGGGTTTTTTGCTGAGTAAGGTCTCACGGCTGGAAAAGGTTGCTCGTTTCTTTTTTTATGTTTACAAGGTCATATAAATAAAGTTTTCCGTCTTGCGCATGTCTTACAACCATTATCACTTTGAACACATTATATCCTTCTACTTCCCCACTCTCCTTATATACCGGCAATGCAAATCTTGAAGTATATCTGTACCATCCAAACTTTGCATCTTTACTATGTTTCGCTTTTGTATTCTCTCTGTATTCTTTCCCTGTTGCAATTTCTATCAATTCCGGAACTCCTTGTGACGCGTTCGCCTTGGCTTTTGCATTTGCACCTTTTAATGACGTTGTATACTCAGAATGTGCATACTCATCAGGGAAATCCGTTCCTATGTAAATCATATCTTTTGTATCCTCTATAACGTATGACTCACTTACAAACTGTTTTAAATACGTCTCAATGTCTGTCCATTCTATCGAACGTTTCCCCTTGAATATCACATCATGAATAAACACTATCTTGTTTCCATCCAAATCTTCTACTACATTTACTTTTCTTTGCATAAAAATATCCTCCTATCATAGTCCCTTTGCGGGTTTATGATAAGAGGATATCATTTGTCAATAGTATTTTCATTGGACGGTTAGTCCAAAGCCATCTATGCCACTAACTGATATATTTTCTTGTAATATGTCATAAATCGTTTCTTCGCAACCTGAGCGTAAACCTGAGCGTAACATTGTTCTATATCGTATATCACCGGTACTGCATTCTTCTTCACCAAGAGGTCTTCCATATGTACATGCAGCAATTCACTAAGCATAAACAGATGGTCCACCGACGGCAATATCAGACCCTTATACCAACGATAAATAGGCTGCACACATGACAAATGTAAATAGTCTTGAATTATACGCGGCGTATAACCTGCGGATTCAATCATGTGTTTTAGTTTTCTTCCGGTTCGTTGCATGTCTATGTTTCGGTATGTAATTCTCTTTGACATCTTGTTACCTCCATTTATACTTTACTTATTTTCGATCTAATGATCAAAAGAGTTCAATATCCTGTCAAGAAGTCTTTTAACATCCAACAAATCTCATATAGTAAACATAATAATTGTTTCGAATCATTCTTGATAATTACTCTTTATACAAAAAATTTGTGTTTTACAAATGAACCGGTACGCGAACTGGTGTAATCGGTTGAAATCTACCCGCTGACTCTTCTAATACCGCCTGATATATATCATTTGTTCTTGTCATATCCTCAATGGTCACTACAAGTGCATATGGTATCTCCATATCATCATCGATATCCCATTTTGCAAACAAATCGAGCCACACTTCCCATGTGCCGCTGGAAAACTTAGAAAACGTCGTGCAAAAATGATTACATGTGTCCCATTTCCCTTTATTATCGCTTACTTTCGGATTCCCATTTGCCAGAGTCCCATTTCCATCTAATTTATGCAGAGAAGCGGTTATACATGCACCTAAATATTGTTCTCCTTTTGTTCTATCAATTGGTGCATCCGTAATACATGTAACTGTAACCTTTGTATTATTATTCCCTTTCAACGCCGCTTGTACTTGAGGCATAACAAATCTAACACGCTCTTTTGTTGCTTTCTTCAAACTACCAGTTCTCATAAAAGACACTCTGTATGTACTTGAATACATACACTTTTCAGGAACCGATAATCCCCTGCCGTATTGGTTGCCCAAATATATTGCATCCTCTTTTGTCATTTTGGATGTGTCCCATATCTTCTCTGTTCCATTATATAATAACGCCTGCGCTAACAGGATATCGTTATTTGGAACAACATTTGAGATTTGAGCCAAATCTCCCGCTACAACAGGAGCTGTAAAGGATGTCCCTGCATCGAGCCCTAATTGTCCACCTGATGTCAGTACATACGCAAATGGGTCACGCAAGATTGTTCCGTTATAATGAAGATTTGCACCATACGCAACCAAATCAGGCTTATAATACCCCGCAAATCCCGGCCCCACTCTAGTATATGCAGTAGGTTCGCCTCTTTTACTAAATACATTCGGCCCATCTGAACCCGCTATTGCACCGACTGTAATCCCTAGCATTGAATCTGCAGGTTCTGCAATTCTTGCGTCCGTATCATCCAAAATTTCTTCAAGAGTACTACAAGTTGCAGCCAGTTCGTGGTTTCCAGCAGATATAACGAACTTAACGTGATACTTTTTCATCAGACTATCTAATTGATACCCTAATATACTTAATTCATCACCATCGATTGGTTTAGGAATATTGGAAGATAAATTGTAAATTTTTGCAACATCATGAAATGTGTCAACCGCTTCTTCAATTCTTTTCGCCATATCTTCCTGAGACACACTATCTGCCGAACCATATATATCACAATCTATAACTTTTGCTCTAGCCGATATATAAGGCTCTGTCAAATACAGGCCAATATGAGAAAATATCACTTTACTTGCCACCTCAGTACCATGCGCAGATCCTATACCCGAAACCCCCGTAGCCTTCCACTGTACCGGAACTAATGCTTTATATTCATCAGGGAAATCTACACCAGAATCTAATACAGCTACTGTAGGCAACTCTAGCGGATTAGTATTCGGGTCCAATTGCAGCAATGGCATACCTGTCATTCGTGTCGCACTTGGGAAAATCCGAAAAAAACCAGTTTGTTCAACTCTGTAAATCGCAGAATCATTACTGATATCGTAATAATTTTTTATCGGAAAATTCGCACGTATTACTGTGGTTCCATCTGATAATTTATATTTCTTCACCAAGTGTTCACCTTCTAATTGCGTAATCTTTCCAGTAATTCTTTCTGCCGCTCTATCTTGGACTTCTTCATCAAGATTTGGCACAAACATCATTTGAACATCTACGCTTAAAATATCTTTCTGCTCTTCAAGATATTTTTTCAAAGATGAGGCCTGTTTATCTTCCTGCGTATATGGCTGAAAATTGTCTATATACTGGAAGTGTTTAAGTGCACCCGTTTGCCTATATGTTCCTACACGCTCCGTCATTCGCTGAAACATTGTCCTATTCGTAGACACTATTGCATGGCGTTTATCCTTAACAGCATTAATCTTTAATCCTTCTTTTTCAAGATTTGTCCTTTGACCATAAATATCTTGACCTTCTGGAAGCTGCATCTTAAAAATAATAATATCTTCATCACTTAATGAATCATTTTGCAAATGTTCATAAGCCTGTAAAACATTTTGCAATCCTTGTGATAATGTCGCTCCATGTTGACCATAATCAAGCCCTCTATCTTCCGAAAAATTTCTTAATGTTTTATCAAGTTTTTCTACCTCCTCCTCGGGTATCCAAAGATGATATCTTAATTCTTCATTCATTCAATTCCCTCCTGGTATTTTTTTATCTGATAATCCAATGTAGTATGTGGTATTCCCATAGCTTTTGCAATTTGTCTTTTTGATACGCCCTTATCCATCATATCTACAATAACTCTCATAGCTTCCTTGCTCTCTCCTGAAAACTTGGTCAACTGTGAAATCAATATATTCATCACATCTTCTGTTTTTATTTCTTTCTCTATCAAATAATGCTTAGCTGCCGCCGAACATAATTCTTTAAGTTCAGCACCATTTAATCCTCCTGATATTTTCGCAATAGTTTCAATGTCTAATTTCTCATCCACACTATACTCATTCAACCATTTTTCAATCAAAGAGTACCTTTGCTTCTCATTCGGCAAATCTAATGTAATAGTAACATTAAATCTCCTCCAAATAGCCGGATCAAGAAGTTGTTCATGATTCGTAGCTGCAACTAAAAAAACGTTACTTGGCATATTGTCAAAGTTCTGTAAAAGAGTAGTTACGACTCGCTTAAGTTCTCCTAGTTCATTACTATCATCACGTTTCTTTGCAATAGCATCAAACTCATCTAAAAAGAGGATAATTCTTTGGTTTCGTACTGAATCAAATACCTTCCTGAGATTTGTACTTGTTTGTCCTAAATAAGAAGATACAAGACCATCTAATCTTACATATGCTATAGGTAAATTAAGTTCATGTCCTAATGCGTACGCAGTCATTGTTTTTCCACATCCTGGAGGTCCACATAAAAGCATTCTGTTAACCGGTTCCATTCCGTGATTAATTAACTCTTCTGCATTTCTTTGCTCATTAATAACTTTTTCTATAATATTTCTTTGACTCTCAGGAAGAATCACATCTTTGAGTTTCAATTCAGGATTAACAATCTCGTACAATTCTAATAAACTGTCTTTATCTCTAGGTGTTGTATTTCCCAAAGATGCGCTTTGTGAAGAAAAAGTAGATGCCCCCATCTCTGGAATATTTTTAGACGTCTTTCTCTTTAACGCATAAGCTTTTCTAATTTTTCCCGCTAATAAAACATTTCCCTTCTTTTCTTCATCAAAAGCTAATCTTTCAACAGCATCTTTAAAAGCACTCTCTTCTCCACTACAATGTGCAACAATTAAATTTTCAATCAAATCGGCCTTCATACCATCTCTCCCATCGTTTTTCGTACACCTTTGTTCAAGAATACCATATTGCCCGATTTTAGTCAATTCTTTTTCGTACATATTCGTACACTTTGTTCTGTATTAAAATTCATGTGTTTACATAATATCGTTCTATGACAAATCACTATTTTATTTTAAAATCAACATGTAGATGACTTTTTAAAATATCAAAACACGCCCGCAATTCTTTAATTGGTAATGGCTGCATTCTAGCCTCTTCCATATTATTTCGTTCTTCAGTTTTTAAAATTATCGGACTCTGCACGTTATACTTTCTGCAAAAATTCCCGTATATTTGAATTCCCTCCATAATCTCCTTGTGAAAACACCTAAAGAAGTCCATATACAGTGCATATATCATACCATTCATGTCATCAATCAGTTTTGTTAAATCTATTATTTCATCCATTTCCAAAATATCTGCTTTTGAGTGTTTCCAATTATCAAACCTCAACAGTCTTTCCTTAGTACAAATTACTTTACATCCTCCATTAAGTTCTTCTTTGTATATCGAATAAGGAAATTCGCAATGTACAATATAATTCCTAAAATTCACCCAAAATCTATATTCCATATGCTTGTCATAAAAACCGCTGCACATTTCTTCAAATACTTTTACATCTTCTTCAGTTTTATTTTTCTTTAAAAGTCGTTTTTCCATATCTATGTACGTCTTAATGGCTGACGCATAATTTAGTGCATACTTATTTGCTAGCATTATTGTCCTTTCCGGACTAACACCTCTATTTCTCATAAGTCGGAGATTTTGTTCACTCATATATTGTTTAAAATCTTCTCCATTTTCCACAACAATACGTTCTATTTGTTCAATGCTTTGATAAATACCACACATAAAAAAAGCCGAATTCAGATATTCTAACTCTTCCTTTGTTATTTCTTTTTTCACCTCAATCTTAACCTCTGTCTTCTCATCCTGGCTTGTCTCTGCAACATATAAATACATTCCTTCTCCTCCCGACACAACTTGCTAATCACAAGTCACCTATAATTTTTTCTATCTTTCCAAAAGCATCTTTCTGTCTATTTTAGTATTCCTTTGTTTTTAAACAAAAAGGCAACTCCAAGCCGTCCTCCAACACCTCGAAATTGCCTTTTCACACTTTACTAATTTTTCGTTCATCCTTGTTCAGTCCTTATCAGACCTCCAAGTATCCCACCATGTCACAGCCCAAATCCACATTTTTTTGGTATAAATTTGGTATAAAAATTCCCTTCTAAAATCCCACAACCCTTGATTTTCCTACATTCTTCTCGAAAAGCAACTTGCTGCCGTGGTATAAAATTTCACCAATACCGGCAGCTTGTAGCATTATGTTACACTTTTTCACATAAATTTCGGCTGATTTGTACTCTTATCCAAATCAGCCGAATCAATCCCACATATATTATACTCTACGCTTCAACCATCCCTCTCGTATGATTAAAACATTTCTTTACTCATACGCTCGATTTCAGCGTCAACTGCTTCTCCAACACCGAATGCCGTAAAAGGCATTCCGGCTGTAAGACATGGAATAAAGTTGTGTTTTCCACACTTTCTGCAAGCACGTTCTACTTCTTCTTTTACCATCTCAGGAGTCCATCCCGGCACATCAAGATGACGTGTCTCAATCTCTCCCATAAATGTAAGCTGTCCACCAAATTCTTCTATGAGACTTGGAATATCGTTTGCCGGAATAACGCCCTGCCAGATATCCATTCCCATCTCAACCATATACGGAACCAGGTTTCTGGCATATCCATCATTATGATGAACAATCAAAATGCCATTCTCCTTATAAAAACCATAAATCTTCTTGTATGCAGGAAGAATAAATTCCTCAAACATCGCCGGTGACATAAATGAATTTTCCGTAGCACCCCAGTCATCGTGATGTAAAACTGCCTGAATATGACATCTTTCAATCATGGTTTTTGCAAAATCTAATTCGCACTCAGTCAGAAACTCGATGAGTTCTTTCATCTCTTCCGGCTCCTCATAAAAGTTAGCAAGTGCATCCTCCATACCCATTAATGCATGAAGTCGTTCAAAAATCCCCTGTGTCTGAACTGCACATACATACTGATTATCCGGATCAGCCTGAGCCGCAATACCATTCAACATTCCCCAATATCCCGGATCTTCCGGAACAAAAGGTTTGTGAAGGATTTCTCGCCACTTTGTAATGTCCTTTAATACGCGATGCTCATCATCATGCTTTGGAAATGCTCCCATCTGTCCTTCCGGTAATGTCCATGTAACACCAAACTGATCCACCGCATCAGGAGAACCCGGAATAATTGGATAATCTCCCATGTAGTAAGTGTCCGGCACCAACAAGTGTAAAAACTCATACTGTTTTACAAAACGCTCCGGATTTCCATCTTTTTTCATTGTCTCAAATAAATTCTCTTTTCCCGTCAACATTGTATCCCTCCTTATATATGATAAATCCACATAATGTTGTTTATATTATAACAGAAAAATTATTTTTTTAAAATATGAATTACATATATTCCCCATATCACTTCGCAAATTGAAAAAATCAGTATAAATACTGTTTTCAGCAGTATATATTGTTCATTCCAGCCCATTAATATAGATAATAGCAAGAGAGCCAATATTAACAATGCAATAGGAACTGCGGATCCGAAAAACCATTTTTTCTTATACCCTTTTGGTGCATAAAAATAATTTTCTAATACTTCACACTTTGTTGTTACAGAAAAAGCCTCTTTCTTCTTTATAGAGTTCGTTTTTAAACGAATATTCCTTTGACCATTTGCTTTTATGCATATTACGGCATCAAAAGGATTGCCGAATGGATTTTGTTCACCACCACTAAGCAAAGCCAGAAACCAATAAAACAGAAAGAATAACCATGCTTTCTTTTCTCGGAAAACAATATTTTCAAATTTAATTTTTATTATACTGTTTGGGGTACAATCCAAATCTAAACACCATGCATCTGTCTTCTTTATGTTTTTTGCATCTACTTCTTTTCCATCAACAGATACCTTGCATTGATAATTTTCATTCCCAAAATGGTCATCATTTATGCATATCTGCATATTGTAATAACTGTTCATATTTCCTCCCGATGTTTTCAATGTCACCGTCTTTACATTTTTCTTTTAATAAAATATATAATAGCAACAATCAAAGAACCCGGCATAAATATTAAAAAAGTGACAATCGACCATACAGGTATCTCATATCCAAGCGAACATAACAATAATATGTATACACAATTAATCATTGTAAGTAATGCTAATATATTTCTTATTGTTTTCATAGTCCCTCCAAATTTCCCCTTGTAGAAAGATACTTTTACTTAATTTATTGTAGTATGTTTATTTGAGTTTGTCTGTTTCATCTCGTTTATAGATTTCACCATCCCATGCATGATATCCAGCAATATATTCATACATAGGATACTCTTTTATTTCATATAATTTCATCCCCGTATCAGTCTTACAAATCAAAACATCTGAAATTGTATAATTTTTTAAATCAGATGCTGAAACCGGAGAATACTTTATTCCGTTTAAATATATTGCCTCTCCTCGCTCTATCGCGCTATTTTTATAACTCTTATTGTGTAAAAACAAATACCAACCACTGATTATTATAAGCAATGCAACTATTGTAACAAAACCAATTACAAGTATTCTCTTTCTTGAATCATACATTTTGTTCATACACATTCCTTTCAAAATCAAACTCAAAGCCTCCATTCTCATCCATTATATATTTTTTCCCTCAACAATACAACGACAAAAGAGAGCAAAGAACTTCTAGTTTAAACACAAAAATACCACCTACCCATTAAGGTAAGCGGTACCCCAAAACATGTTTATCCCCTGAAATTACTTATGCATTTTGCAAGAAGCAACATGCTTCACGCCACGCACCAAATCATCCAGCATCTCCGCTTCTGAATCATCCTGATCAATGATGATACCTCCTTCCACAATTGGGCAATCAGAAGCTTCCAACAGAATCTCTTTCAATGGAATACTTCCCTCTCCGACAGCAGTAAAACATGTGGTGCGCGTTGCTTCGGACGCATCGCTTTTTATATCTTTCAGGTGCAGTAATTCCAATCGGTCCCTATACGTTCTCATCAATTCTAACACAGATGCCCCTGCAAACTTTGCCCAACCAACGTCTAACTCTAATTTTAATAACGGACATTGTTCTAAAATATATGCTAACGCAGTTTCTCCATTCTCTTCCACCAATTCGATTTCATGATTGTGATATGCGAGTGTCATTCCTTCACGTTCCAATGCTTCTGACATCTGTCTTACCACATCGATATAAAGTTTCATTTCCGGTAGTTTTTTGGCCAAACTGATAACAAAATATGATATTTGATTGTTTTTTCCAAACTCGATAACCTGCGGAAGCATTGCTAACACTTCCTCCGGCGTTTGTTGTTCTCCTAACATGATGTGAGCACTAACAACCAAAAGCCCTTTTGCACGGATGATATCAAGACGTTCTTCTGCCACCGATTGATCCCAGATTCCTCCGGACATCTCTCGTAATAATTCCGGCGGAATCTTTTGCTTAAATTCCTCCGGTGGTTCGGCATTCTCACCAAATCCTATGCATACTTCAACAGATTGAAATCCATGGTTTTTAATTGTATCTAACGTTCCTTCAAAATCATAATATAAATTTCTTCTTAATCCAAAAAAATTAACACCTATATACATCGCATGACCTCCATATGTTATAATTACTATTATAACGCAAAAAAGGATACGAACAACTGCAAATATTGGGAGAAACTCATGAAAAAGACAAGAAAGCAAATTTCCTTAAGAACATACATATTAAAGATTTTTATATCGGTAGGAATAGTTATTTTCATTATTATGATAAGTAATAATGTACTCTCACTTAAAATAATGGAAAGACAGATTACAGATAGCAATCAGATTATGCTCGAGTCATATTTGAATCAGATAGAAATGTCTTTCGAAGATGTCGAATCTTGGATGGTGTCCCAAAGTTCCGTAATGACAGAATTCCTAAAAATAGAAAAACCAAAAACGGAATTAGAACGCATGCTTGCAATTGCAGAAGTGGAGAATAATTTTGCAACAGCAATCTACAGTTACCAGTTTCTGGATGGAATCTTCTTTTATTATCCCCAAGAACACATTTTTTTTCAAAGCGTAAAAAAGGGCGTTCGTGAAGAACAACAAAAGGAACTAAAAAACCATATTGAATCTCAGGTTAGAAATGACGGAATTTTATATCATAAATGGATTATGGTGGAGGTAGACGGTGAATATTTATTAATGCAATTTATGCAGATGGATCAAGTGATAATTGGTGTATTTTCCAATACCGAGACCATTACCGAACAGTTAAAGCTACAAAGCGATGGACAATTAAAAGAGATTGTTTTTTTGAATCAGGCTGATGAGCCACAAATGGTATTAAGTCAAACGCAAAAACAAATTTTTGCAGAAGGAATTCGTCAACAAAAGCGAAAAATTTTTATCAATCAAGAAGCATATATGCCAATATTAGCCTCCTCCGAAGATGAATCCATAAAAATTTGTGGTTTGCTCTCCTATTCAGAGACCTTTAAAACCTTAAATGATATGCAGTACATATTCTATGGAATTTACATATTCATTGCAATTGTGATATTAATAGTATTATGGTCTGTTGCCAAAAATTTTTCGCACCCCATGAAGCAACTAATCGATGCCATGCAGGAATTGCGGAAAGGAAATTTTTCAGTACATATAGACGGGGGACAATATCAGGAATTTAACGAAGTAGCATTGACCTTTGAAGAAATGACAAGTGATATTGAACAGTTAAAATTAGATGTCTATAACGAAATTATTGATAAACAAAAAATAAATCTGCAATATTTGCAACAGCAGATAAAGCCACATTTCTATATTAATTGTTTAAATATTATTCAAGCATTGAATCGAAAAAACCAGACAGAAAAATTGAATAATCTCATTTATGCATTAAGTGATTATCTTCGCTATTCTTTGACTGATGCCACTATGGTTATGCTGGAAAAAGAAATAGAACATGTGGAAAGCTATATGTCTCTACAGATATTGCGCTATTCTGATGATATTACTTATGAACGCAATATCGAGGAAGACATTTATCAGGCGATGATTCCAACCATGCTCATTCAGACCTTTGTGGAAAATGCAGTGAAACATGCTTTTATCCCAGGAGAAAGCTTAACCATAAAAGTAAGTGGAAAAATGGGAAGCAATGAAACTATCATATTACAAATAGAAGATTCCGGGGAAGGATTCTCCTCAGACTTATTGGAACAGTTAAATAAAACGGAAAAATCGAACGAAAATAGGGAACATATTGGTATTTATAATTGCTTACAACGATTAAAAATTATTTATAAAAAAGATTATCATGTGAGATTTTTTAATAAATCCGAGGGTGGGGCTTGTATTGAGATATGCCTGCCTCTATATGGGGAGGAAAAAGATGAATATTCTTTTAGTGGATGATGACCGTTATATTGTTTGCGATATCGAAGAAATGCTGAATTGGGAAGCTTTCGGAATAAAATCGGTTTATAAAGCATATGGCATGAAACAGGCACAAAAAATTTTGCAATCTGAAAAGATAGACATTTTAATTTGCGATATTGAGATGCCTCATGGCAGTGGTTTGGAGTTAGTAGAATGGATGAAAACAAAGTGTGTGGAAAGCGAGGTGATATTTCTAACCGGACATGCCGAGTTTGATTATGCAAAACAAGCTATAAAATATGATGTAAGAGAATACTTTTTGAAACCCGTAAAGAAAGAGGAATTGGAGCTTGGGATTCAAAAAGCAGTAGCAACATCTATCATCAAGAAAAAAATAAAGCAATTAAATATTTCAGCTCAACAAAATAATATTCAAAATGACGAAATCCATCAAGAACAAAAACAGGACAAGTCCTATGTAAAAATTGTGAAAGAATATTTAGAATTACATTATAATGAGGATATCAGCAGAAAGACATTAGCCGAAATTTTATATTTAAATCCCGACTATATTGCAAGGTTATTCCGCAAACAAACCGGAAAATCTATATCCGAGTATCTGTTGGACTATCGTATGGAAAAAGCATATGCTCTACTATACGATTCCGACAAAACAATTCGTAGGATCGCTGAAGCGGTAGGATATGATAATGTGTCCTATTTTATTAAACAGTTTCGCAGAATATATGGGAAAACACCTACCGAGTGCCGCGATGAAAAAATAGGGGGAATGAAAGAATGAAAAAATGGTTAGAAGTAGGTGTTTTACTTCTGTTTCTTTGTACTTTGATATTGGGAATTGCAAAGAATGCGGTTATATCAGAAGAGATATCACCTGAGAAAACCTATAAAGAATTGGTAATACTTTTGCCGGGTGAAGAACCACAAAATTGGGATGATACGCAAGAAAGGCTAAATGAAATTTTTCAAAAAGAGGCCAATGTAGAAGTAAAATTTATTTTTGAGGATATTGATTTGCTAAAAAACACAGCCTCTCGCATGCTGGTAGGTAATCAGCAGCTGGATTTAATGATAGTTGCCGGGGAAGGAAGCTTCCAACAATTTTTAACTGCAGGACAATTATTAGAATTAAATGACCTTTTGGAAGAAAATGGACAAGCAATATTGAATGTGACAGAACCAGCTCTTTTAAATGAATGTAGTATGCAGGGAGAGATTTATGGCATTCCCAGCCAATTTAATTATGGCATTGTGGAAAATTGCTGGATTTTTAATAAAGAAATATTAGAAAGAAATCATATATCCCCAGAAGACATTACCGGAATGGAACAACTGGAAAATGCATTCGCAACCGTACACCAAAATGAACCTACAATCACTGTGGTACAAACCATGAATTCGGGATTTTTATCGAATTTACAATACTTTTCTGATGATGAAACAGTTCCTATCGGTGTAATTATGGAAGAAAAAGAAACAGAATATGTGAATTTGTTTACTACCGATTATTATCGCAAAAATGTGGAACGAATTCACCAATGGTTTCAAAACGGATATATGATTGTCGCTGATGGCGATATGTATTCAAATACTTATACAGAGATGGCAGAAGGAAATCTGTTAGCTTATCCGGTACAAGGAAAACCAGGTATCCTAGAGCAAGAGACAGAAAAATGTCATGATGCAGATTTTCTTTGTCTTATTTCTTTAGGAGAAGCTGTAAAGCCGGGGGAATTCGGCAGTAAATGTCCATGGGCAATAACCGTGAATACAATTGATGAAAAAAAGGCAATGGAAGTATTAAGATTGATATACGTAAATGAAGAAATTGCCCAGTTGTTGGATTTGGAAAATTTAAATGGTGTTTCTAGCATTAAAAACGATGCGTTTCGGCAAGAGATACAGCAATTTAACGAAAAATGCCATGAGATGCCGGACACCGGCTTTTATTTCGATATAACAAATGTTTATGCAGAATACTTAGAATGTGTAGAAATATATTCCAAATATAAGCCACTTCTAGAAATAGGTTTGGTAGATGTAGAGGAAGCTTTGACGGAAATGAATAGAGAGTTAGAACAAGCAGGAATTGACAAAATTATTCAGGAAAAAAATGTACAGTATCATAATTTTCTAAACAATAAATAAGAAAAAGTCTATTTTGTTGCATTGGGATGTTCGGAAAATTTCTATGGTTTATTTCTCTTCTATGCTAAGTTATAAGTAAAAGGAGGAGAATCATATGAAACAAAAACTATTATCATTATTCCTAGTTGCAACTATGATGCTAACATTGTTGGTCGGTTGTGGTAAAAAAACAACAACATCAACAACCGAGGTTGCAGACACGGAACAAACTAATGTATCTGTCGAGTCAGAATACTCTACGGAAATCACCTGGCCTGATATGATGGGAGATGTAACCGGTAAACTCACTATTTATCCTGCAACAGAAGAATGGACCCTTGAATACGAGAATCCATTTGGAACTTATAAACTTGCCGGATGGTATATGGGGAAAGACGGCACTATGGTATGTACTGATGATGCCGGTATTGGAGCATTCCTTGATTTTGATGGTATCACAGCAGTTGCCTCACCAGCAATTTTAGCGTTGATTGAAGAACATAATATTCCGGTATTAGACACTGTAGACCCGGAAAATTGCTCTCATAAATGGTTGGATGGTACATGCGCAGCATGTAATACAGAATGTGAACATGAAACTTTAGAAAACAGTATGTGTACCACATGCGGTTCACCTTGTACACACAAGTCACATAATGCCGAAACGCTTATTTGCGATATTTGTGGCAACAGAGGGTATCATACTTTTAAAGATGGAACCTGCAGCTGTGGTGCTACAACAATTTTCGAAATGGATGGAGTTCCGGCAGAATTTACGACAGAGTGTGACGAAAAAGGTACTGTAGAAACAATTTCGTATAATACTTATTCCTACGCATTAGAAGCTATGCAAGGAGGCGGAAATCGTCTTCCAGTTACCAAACAGGCGTTAGTATATCTTCCTTACGGATATGATGCAAACAAAAGTTACGATATTCTTTATCTGATGCATGGTGGCGGAGATACCTATGAATCATGGTTTATTACTAACCCAACCACTGTGAACATTCTTGATAACTGTATTAAGCAGGGAATCTGTGATCCGCTTATCGTTGTTACACCAACCTTCTATTCTGAAGTGGAAGGTATCGATGGAACTATGACAGATTGGGTAAGCTATTTCGGATATGAGATGATTAATGAATTGATACCGGCAGTTGAATCAAAATATGCAACCTACGCAGAAGGTAATGTAAGCGATAATTCTCTTAAGGCTTCAAGAGCACATCGTGCCTATGCTGGATTATCTATGGGATCTATGGCAAGTTTCTCATCTATTTTGAATTACTGTACCGATTATATTGGTTATGTAGGAAGCTATTCTGCCGGACCTGCTGCAGATATTCCGGGTGCTTTAACAGCAACGGAAGCTGTTGCAACTAGTATGAAAGAGGATTTGACAGCCAGTGGAAATGAAATTTATTACTGGTTCAATGGAAATGGTCTTAAGGATATTGCACATGACCCTCATCACGCAACCTATCCTCATATGTTAGAGCTTTGTCCTGAAGTATTCACTGATGGTGTTAATAGCTGCTGGGTAGATTATCATAAAGGTATGCATTCCTTTGACTGGTGGCAGTTAGACTTATTCAACAGTTTACATGTATTCTTTGAGTTAGACGAGACCGGAGAAAATACAGAATTACAAGAATTGGCACAAGACGGAAAACTTCATTAAAATGCACCTATTGTTACGATTTAGGAGCCGTTCATAGCAACGGCTCCTTTTTGACATCTATTTTAAAACATAAGATATTTATTTCCACAGAATGGGTCCACCGGGCTAACTCCTTTAAATTCACTTCTTCCCATTACTTTTTCCATAACAGAATCAATGACATATGGGGAATGACAATATCCATTGATAAAGGTCTTAATCATAGGAACATCATATAAATGATACGGATTTCCTACGCTAATAAACATTACCGGTACTTCACTTGTAAACCACGGAAGATTGTTGCCTGCGCCAAAGAGTGTATGCCAATTAATTCTTGCGGTTGTCTTGTTGCTGGCATTTTCAATATTTCCAATGTAAATAACAAGGTCATACATTCTTCTGAAATCCTGAACCTTCGCATTATCAAAAATAGTTTCAAATGTTTCCGGAATATATTTCGTCACTTCGAAACCTTCCTTTTCAAGCAATGCACGGAATTGTTCGTACACTCTGTCATTCGACGGAAAGTCTCCCAGGATTTCTACTAATACTTTTTTGTGTTTGTTGACATCCAAAGGCAATAAATTTTGTGTGTCTTTTACCAAGGTGACACCCATATCAGCACATTCTTTTGCCCATGTAACATGTTCCTCGTTCTGTAAAACGTCTAAATCTTTTTCTGTCTTGAAAATTTCACCCGTTTTCTTAGCCTCAACAATTCCAACCGAAACCTTTGTAGCAAGAATTCTTGTAACGGCCTCATTTAATCGTTGCTCTGAAAGGATCCCTTTTTTATATCCTTCCATCATAAACTCTACATCTTCATCCAAATCTTTGGTGAAAAGTAATTGATCACAGCCATTTTCAATACAAAGCGGAACCGCCGTTGCACGGTCCATTGCACAGAGAAAACCAACCATTGGTGATGCATCTGTTGAAATAAGACCATTAAATCCAATTTCATTTCTTAAATAATTGGTCAATACATTCTTAGACATTGATGCAGGAATTAATTTCTCACAAGGTCGCTTGTCAAATAACTCTTCCATTGCCGGCATTGCAATATGCCCAACCATAACAGTTCTTGCACCATCTTCTATTAATTCTCTATATATTTTTCCATAAGAAGCTTCCCATTCTTCTATGGAAAGAGAATTCACAGCGGTTAAAAGATGTTGATCGCGATCATCTACCCCATCCCCCGGGAAATGCTTAATGGAAGTAAGCATCTTCTCTTCTTCTGCAGCCTTTTGATATGCTTTTGCCATTGCCAGTGTTTTTTCCGGATTTGAGCCATAGGTTCTAACATTTGTAATTGGATTTCTGAAATTATAATCTATATCAATCACCGGAGCAAATGTCCAGTTAATCCCTACTGCTTTTCCTTCGGTACTACAAATTTTAGCAAGTTGATATGCTTTTTGTGTATCGTTTGTTGCAGCAACAAGCATTTGTCTTCCCATATAGGTACCTTCTGTTGCCGCAATACCGTTTCCACCATCTTCCAGATTAGCCGCTGTAAACATAGGAATTTTACTAACTTCCTGCACTGTATTTAGCGCCGCCTGTATCTCTTTTGCATCACCGGGACGAAACATAATTCCACCAAAACTATATTTTGAGAGGATACCTTTTAAAACATTTGTGTCATTGGTAAACGCCAACGGACAAATCAATTGTTCTACCTTTTCCTTATCGGACATACTCTTTAATGTGTCGTTTACCCATGCAATCTGCTCCTCATTCAGATTAAATGGTTTTGCTTTTAAATCTACCATTCTTGTCTCCCTTTCGTATTGAAGTTATCGTACAAATAATATCATAACATAGTCTATTAAGCCATCTTTTTTGCTAGAAATTGACAACATTTCCTATATATAATATGATAATTTTACAAAACAAAGGATAAAAGGAGATTGGTTTATGAACTACGAAAAAAAGGAAAATGTATTTACCGGAACGCTAGGTGCTCTGATTGGCGCCCTTCTTGGAGCTGTTGTTATTCTTCTTCTAAGTCGCATTGGTTTAGTCGCCTCTATTTCCGGATTAGTTCTTGCCTTCTGCACGTTCAAAGGTTACGCACTTTTGGGTAAACAACTTAGTGTGAAAGGATTTGTCATCTGTTTGATTCTAATTATTATCACCCCTTATTTTGCAGACAGGCTGGATTGGGCCCTTCGAATCAGAAACAACTTTTCTTATTCAGGTCTGTCTATCGGTGAAGCTTTCGCTAATATTCCGGATTTTATTGAAATAGGAATTATCAAAAAGTCTAACTATATTATGAATCTTGTATTGCTTTATGTATTTGCCGCTTTAGGCGCATTTGGAACGATACGTGATATTTTAAAAAGGTAGCACATATGTGCCACCTTTTTTCATTACTTATGATATGGTTCATGATTCGATATTCGGAAAGCCCGATACACCTGTTCCAGTAAAATGACCCTCATTAGCTGATGCGGAAATGTCATTTTTGAAAAGCTCAATTTATAATCACTTCGTGACGAGACCTCTTTCGCTAATCCTAATGACCCACCAATCACAAAACATATATGTCCATGACCGGTAACTCCCAGATGATCTATCTTCTCGGAAAGTTCAACCGAATCTAACATATCTCCTTGAATTTCCAAAGAGATAACAAACGCATCCTTTTTGATGTGTTTTAGAATACGCTCTCCTTCTTTTTGTTTTATGATTTCTCGTTCGGTTGTTGTTGCTTGTTCTATTGTCTTCTCATCTACGACTTCTATCATTTCGATATTACAGTATCTGCTTAATCTTTTCCTGTATTCCTCTATCGCATCTCTATAAAATTTTTCTTTTATTTTTCCTACGCATACAATACTTATTTTCATAAAATACTTCATCTCCTACTATAAGTCTTTTGTTGCTAAAAATCGCTCTAAAAATAGTATTACCGCAACCACAACCGCAACAATTGCCACATGTACCTTTATAATGGGCATTGTAATAAATATATTCGTCAATCCAATTCCTGCAAAAACAACTACCAAACATCCTACAATAATCAAATTTTCAAGTATTTTATTTTTTTCTTTCTTTTTCTTAAAAGCTGTTTTGCACTCATATATGAAAACTCCATTTGACACGATAACAATAAAAATGCAACCAATCAAGTTCCCTAATGTAACGGTTATATGATAATCTTTGACTTCTTGGGTTAAAATCATAACAATATTTTGTACAACAAAAATCACACCCAAAATCCACAGGCACAACATCCCAAGATGCATAGCATTTAATATCTTTTGTTTCATTGTTCTTTTCGGAACTTCTTCTATAATCTCATCACAAATCTCCTGATAATTACCGCCCATAACCTTCTTAATATCATCACCTCGCTGCTGACCACCTAAAACCATATCAATAATATCTTCTCGAATCCGTTCCTGCTGATACTCAGTAATATCTGAAGCCCTAAGATAAACAATCATATTGGTATAGATTTCTTGATTTTCCTCTAGAATTGCTTCCTCTCTCTGGTTGTTTTTCTTCATTAACTCTTTACATGCTTTATACATCCTCTACCCCTCCTAATAACTGATGAACTGCATCATCAAGTTCTTTCCAATTTTCCAAAAAATCATATAATGCAATTTCGCCTTTTTCTGTTAAGCAATAGTACTTTCTCTTCGGACCGGTATTTGATTCGCGTACTGTTGCACAAATAAGTTCATTTTTTTGCAAACGTAAGATAATCGGATAAATCGTTCCTTCTGATATTACACCAAATCCATATCGTTCCAACTGTTTCGATATTTCATACGCATATATCTCCTTTTTTTGTATAATGCTTAAAATGCAACCTTCCAACATACCTTTTAACATTTGTGACGGAATCATATATTATCACCTCTTTCCATATGTATCTTGCATTGCAAGATACTACTATATTGTATTGCATGATAGTGTTTTTGTCAACAAAAAAGACATTGCCCGATTTGGGCAATGCCTATATTTTTATAAATTTTTTATGTTTCACTTTTATCCATATATTTTATCAGTTCTTCCAATTTGACTGCCGGGCTATATAAATACCCTTGGTAAACATCACAACCAAGTTTCTTTAAAACTTCCTGCTGCTCATTGGTTTCAACAAATTCTGCAACGGTCTCCATACCGCAATCCGATGCAAGTTTGGTAATGGATGCTACAATATCTCTCGTTCTATCATTGTTCATTACATCTTTAGATAACGCACCATCTAACTTAATGGTAGAAAAAGCATTCGTCTGCAAATATTTAATGGATGTACTTCCCATAGAAAAATCATCTACACTGAGCCGGTATCCCATCTGACAAATACGATTCAAACGTGCTACCAGTGTTTCTTCTATCGTAAGTGCCGCCTGCTCCGTAATTTCAATTTCGATATGGGAAACCTCATCCGGATATTCCTTGGCAATCTCTGCTAAATATGCTTCAAATTCATCCAACTGAATGGTATCTCCTGTTACATTCACAGAGATTTTAGCATCCTCGCCCAAGTATTGTAAAGACTTCTCTACATCATTGACCACTGTTTGGAAAATCTGTTTTTCCAATACAAGTAATACATCCATTTCTGCCGCCAGCTTAATCACCAGTGGCGGATAAATCATTCCATACACCGGATGATTCCACCTAAGTAATGCTTCACAACCGATACATTTCTCGCTATTATTAAATTGTGGCTGATAATAAAGTGTTGGCTTTTTTGAGTTAATCAGATAATTCAAATCATCTGCAAGTGTCCTTGCGATATTCCATGATTTATCCTCTATACTCAATAATTTTATAGGTATCCTGCTTTCCTCACTTTGCCTTAAGGTATTAACCAATTCTGTCATTTTCACCTTAGCGTCTTTGTATCCCTCTTTATCTAGCAGCTTAACAAATGGCGCATAAATCATAACACCGATTGTCAAATTCACCAACTGCAATATCACTCCGGCAATGGATCCGGTTGCATAATATCCGCTTAGAAAAATCGGTGTTGTCCATTGGACTTCTTGTGCTACAATCGGAACCCAGCCTATGTAAGTAACGATGGTGCTTATTACAAGTGAAACAAGTGGTGTTACAAAAAAAGGAAATAACAAAATAGGATTAAAAACAATCGGTATTCCAAATACCAATAACTCATTCACATTAAAAATACTTGGAAAAATAGCCAGTTTTGCTAAATTACGCGTACTCTTTTTCTTACCAAACAAGAAAATTGCTATCAACAGACATATGGTCGAGCCACATCCTCCCATCAATACAAATGTATCAATAAAAGGTTTATTGAATATTTCTGTTGCTGCATTTCCTTGCTCCACGAGCATAAGATTGGTTTCCATCGCCGGTAAGAATATTTCCTGATTAACACCCTCTAAAACATTCGAACCATGGATACCAAACATCCAAAATACATGGGATAACAAAAGGTATGCTACTGTTGTCGCAAAACCGGTACCTGCATCAACAAAAACCAAACCTAAAACTGCAGTATACAAGGATTGCAAACACGGTGCTCCAGTGAACACATATATCAATCCATTTGCAATCACATAAACCGATATGCTTAAAAAAATCGGAATAACATTGCTTATCACATCATGAAAAAATCCATCTACACCATACGCGTAGAATTCTTTTTGCATCCATTTCCATTTCTGAAAGAATGAAAAAAGTGCCGGAGCTGTCAGACCACATACGATTGCCGTAAACAAACTATTGACACCTAATACTGAAAAATCCGCTCCCGGTGTTGTTGCCCCACTTAAAATCAAAAATGCACCAACTGACGTCAAAACCGGTCCTATGTAATAGCGCCCTTTTGTCACCCTGTTACAATACGAAAACGCAAGACTAATTACCATATACAAGGATAACATTCCGAATGCAGCAATATACAGTTGGGACAACAGTGTATCAATAAATCCATCTGCAAATGTCTCTAGGAACTTACTGTATCCCGGAATCGGAAGCGAGCGCAAAACTAAAGCAAATGCACCAACCATAATAATTGGCACAATCAGTACAAGGCTTTCCCGAACACTGTTTAACCTTCTTGAATGATTAATTCTTTGATAAAGACTCATGGAATAACCTCCCTTCGTCTATCTTATCTCCTTTTTAAATACTACTTTCAATTGCCAGTGCAAGCTGATTCGGACATGAGTTACCTCCACGACAATCAATTCCTTTTAAACGTTTCACAAGTTCTTCTGCCGCCATTCCTTCTGCGAGGCTCGCAACTCCTGTAGTATTCCCCCGACATCCATTCGTAAAGCGAACATTGTATACATATCCATCTACTAAATCAAAATCAATCTGAGTCGCACAAACTCCTTTTGTCTTATAAGTTACATGTTTCTCCAATTCTTTTCTCCTCTCTCAAAATAGTTCTATGTTATTGACGGTTCCGTAGAATACGAATAATACGGCATTCATAATAAATCACAATTGCAAAAATAAGTATAATTACAATAAGACTTGTTGCTGAACGAATTTCTATCCCGAGCACATCAAACATACACGGCACCATCAGACTTGCAATAAATATAAACTTCACCAACACAACCATGCGTATGGAATATTTACGAATGTCACCCGTACAAACATCCGGGGATAGTCCGTTAATACGCTCCGGATGTATCATAAGAATTGTTAGTATTGTATATACCACAAGTGCAACAAGCACATTCATAATAATCTTAATCGGGGATACTCCGTAATATACTCCATACCCAATCTGAAGTGCTACATAGATAATTCCAAGTAATATTCCCAGTGCCTCCAATAAAAGTGCAGCAAACGTAATATCTTCTTTCTTCATCTGATTTGCTCTCCACAAAAACTTTTTGTTACTCTCTTATAATACCACAAAAAAAGACTTTCTCATAGAAAAAATGCCAAGTTTTTTTTTAGAATTATTGAAATCAAAAATGAGTGTGTTATAATCTAAAACGAGTTTATTAAAATTGCACGATAAAGGAGTTATTATGGGACAGCTCATATTACCAGAACAGTACAAATCAGAACTAAATTTACATGATACACAGGTCGGTATCAAAACGGTCAAAGATTTTTTCCAAGGTCTGCTTTCGCAACGTTTGAATCTGCTTCGCGTATCTGCACCTCTTTTTGTCGATCCCTCTACCGGACTTAATGACAATTTGAATGGATATGAACGCCCGGTTACTTTTGGAATCAAAGAGCAAAATGACAAACGCGCTGAGGTTGTTCATTCTCTTGCCAAATGGAAACGCTATGCCTTGAAAAAATATGGTTTTTCTTACGGCGAGGGAATTTATACGGACATGAACGCAATTCGTCGCGATGAGATTACCGATAACATCCACTCTATCTTTGTGGACCAGTGGGACTGGGAGAAAATTATTCGCAAAGAAGACCGTAATATGGAATATTTACAGGAAACCGTACGCACAGTATACAAATGTCTACGCAAAACGGAACAGTATCTTGCTATTCAATATGATTATATTGATTTGATTTTACCAAAAGAAATTTTTTTCATTACTACACAAGAATTAGAGGATATGTATCCAAATGCAACCCCTAAGGAACGTGAATACCGTATCGCGAAAGACAAAGGTGCTGTTTGCATTATGCAAATTGGCGATGTTCTTGGTTCCGGACAACCACACGACGGACGTGCACCGGACTATGACGATTGGAACTTAAATGCCGATATCGTTGTCTATTATCCGGTTCTTGATATTGCACTGGAGCTTTCATCCATGGGAATTCGTGTAGATAAGGACTCTCTTTTACAACAGTTAGAGAAATCCGGTTGCAACGACAGAAAGGATCTCCCTTACCAGAAAGCAATTATTGACGAAGAACTTCCTTACACCATTGGCGGAGGTATCGGTCAATCTCGTATCTGTATGTTCTTCCTTCGTAAAGCACACATTGGTGAAGTTCAAAGTTCTCTCTGGCCGGAAGAAATGATTGATATTTGTGAGAAAAACGGTATTACATTATTATAATAATTACAAAGAGCACATCGCTAAGATGTGCTCCCTTTTTTCAATGCTTTTAGTTCTTCAATTCCAAATTCATAAGCTTTATTACAAAACTGACATTTTACCTCAATACTTTCTCCATCATTGATAATATCATCTAAATCTTTCTTATTGATGGTTGACAACGCACGTGATACTTTTTCCTTAGAGCAATCACAAACAAATGCTGTTGGAATGGTATCTGTAACTTCCAAGCCGAAATCCCCTAAAACCTCTTCCAAAATTCCCTCCGGTGTCAATCCACGTTCTAGCATATTCGTCACAGAATCAATCTCTGTAATACGTTTCTCTAAACGGTCAATAATTTCTTCGTCAGTAAATGGCATCAGCTGAATAATAAATCCTCCTGCCTGTTTCACAGAACCATCCTTTTCAACTAAAACTCCCAACCCAACCGCTGACGGAATCTGCTCCGATGTTGCAAAGTAGTAAGTCAAATCTTCAGCAATTTCACCCGTCTGCAACTGGCACTGTCCTACATATGGTTCTTTTAATCCGAGGTCTTTGATGACACTTAAAACGCCAAGCTCCAAAGCTCCGCCAACATTTAATTTCCCTTGTGTATTTGGTGGAAGTTCTACGATAGGATTTGATACAAATCCTTTGACTTTACCGGTTGAATCTGCAGTCACCGTCAAACCTTTTGCCGGTCCGCTACACTGAATCTGAAGCGTAAGAATATCTTTCTCTCCTTTCATCATACTTCCCATCATAGCACCTGCTGCTAACAACCGCCCCAATGCAGCTGTCATTATCGGTGAAGTATTATGATCTATTCTTGCAGTCTCAGCTGTTTCTTTTGAATTAATTGCAAACGCACGGATGCTGTTATTCGCAGCGGTTGCTCGTACAATATAATCTGACATTTATTCATTCTCCTTTTTCCCGTGTTCTCGGGCGATTATTATCATGCGGTCACTTTCTGCATGAAGTTCCAAATTGGTGTATGCATCATATACTGCAACAAATTCCAAACCTGCTTTTTCCAGCAATCCGCGTATTGTTGCAAGCGAATAATTTTTCTGATAGTGAGTTTCTTGAAACCGAGCAAACAAATCACCTTCTTGTATAAACAACGTAAGGTCATATTCATTGATTTCGCTTTCTTCATCATAATAATTCTCCCAAATGAAGCTTCCTTCCGTTCGGTTCTCTGCAAAGATATTCTCCCCAAGCAATTCTTTATATTTAAACGGAGTATTCATATCAAATATAAAAATCCCATCCGGATCCAGATAATTATTCACAAGACGAAAGACCGAAAGCATGTCTTCCTCCGAAAGAATATAATTCATACTATCGCATGCGCTATATACCGCGCGTACTGTCCCGTACAACTCAAATTCCCGCATATCCTGCAACAAATACAAAATATCTTGATTGCCTTGCTCTTTGGCAATTTGCAGCATTTCCATGGAGTTGTCCACACCTATCAAATCATAGCCCTTATCTGCCATACAACTTGTTAATTTACCGGTTCCACAGCCCAAATCCAAAAGCAATCCGTCTTCTATCCCATATTGTTTTAGCAATCCATGAAGGAAGTCTGCCCATTCCTCATAAGGCACATTGTCCATAAACAGGTCATACACCTGCGCAAAACTCGTATAAGCGTCCATTTTGACTCTCCTGTTTCTTCAAACACTCTTCCATACTACCAACTTTTTATAGGAAAAGCAAGGTTGATTATTCCCGTCGAAACCATTATACTTGACATGTAAAACTGTGAATGAAAGGTTGTAACAATGCCAGATAATTTCGAACACTATATATCCAGAAATATAAAAGCTTTTTATAAAAAAAGACTTTTTTCTCCAATTATATATTTGATCATACTTGCAATTCTATGGATTGTATTTCCTCTAAGCGATATGCTTTTTCCAACTACTCCTAAAAGCAATATTTCTTTGAAATCTTCCTATGAGGCAGATGACCGCTATATCGCTACTACCTTTGAAAATCTTACATTTACCGGATATACCAGCAAATCGTTCGGAAGTACCAACGGTTATTATTATTATGGTATATGGCATGACGAATGTATTATTGTTTTACTTTCTCCCAAAGATTGCGAAGAGGGACTTCCTCATATTGAAAGTATTACTGCTCGTGGTAAAATTGTAAAAGGAAGTGAGTCCTATTCCACGTTACTTTCTAATCTTGCCAATGATTTGGAATGGACCAAAGACGGAATTTCCTCACAGCTTTCAGAATACTATTTCAGTCAGCCGGATTACAATCCAATTACCAACATTTTTTTATTCGTTATCTATTTTGGAACGATGTTGTGTGCTATATTTAATCTCATTTGCTATATTTTGTATCTATATTTTCCGTGGCTTTCCCCGCCATGTCAGGACATGATTGTCTTTGGTCATCCAAAGAATATGCTTGAGGAAGCAGAAGAAGAACTTGCAACGCTACCACAGCTTGCAACGGAGGACATGTTTATTACAGAACATTACTTTATCGTAACATCGCCATATGGTAATGCTATTGTACCAATCAAGGAAATCTTATGGATATACAAACATTCTACGCTCCATAAGTTCCTATGGTACCATTTCAGCATTTCCTATACGATGCACATTACGGCAAATAAACACCTGCATATTCAGTGCCCAAAGAATATTAAATCGGATATTGATGGTATTATGGATTATCTTGAAGAGGCAAACCACAACATCTTAGTCGGTTTCTCCGAAGAGAACCGACTGAAGGTACAAGAAGTTCTTGGTAAGCCATTTCATATCGAAAAGCTTTACGCATTCTTAAGACGTAAAGTATAAGAACAGACCTTTTCCGGCAAAGAATAGAATCGGTATGAAAAGCGAAGGGAGCAGATTCAATGTCTTGCAATCTTTGATTTTCAGAATACCGATTCCGGATGCCGCTATTAACACGCCTCCAACAATTGATAATTCCGTAATCAATTCATTCAGCATATCTCCTGCAAAAAAAGAGGTACATACATATTTTGCCATCAAATAAATAATCCCCTGCCAACAAAATAAAATAGGTGCCGCTAAAATCATCCCAACCCCATATGTAGACGCAAGAACCATCGAAGTAACCAAATCCAACGTTGCATTCGTAAACAAATAGGTATGATCACCGTACAAAGCACTCATAACCGGACCTAGGATAGATAATGTACCTATGCAATACAAAAGAACACCTGTCGAAAGCCCTTCACCAAGATTTCCATTGGAAAACTTTTGGATCAATTTTTGCAATTTAGCATCCAGATCTAACCACGTACCAATCCATCCACCCATTGCCAAACTGACGATAAACAATACCGGATACATACTTTTCGGCATATGACTGACAATTGCATGAATTCCCAATGCAGTTGCAGCCAAACCCATTGCAGTAAATAATGATTTTTGATATTTTTCCTTCATTCCTTTTTTGACCACACTGCCTAAAATACTTCCAATACAGATGGTACAAGTATTGACAATTGTTCCTATCATACCACACAGCCTTACATCATAATCAAATATACCGTTCCAAGGGAAATAACAATCTGAATAATCGCAAAACGAAATACCACTTGTGCATTTGACCAACCCAATTTTTTTCTAACATGATCATGAATTGGTGTTGTTGTATTCCTCAAAATATGTATTTTTAAGAAACGAAGCAATGCAACTTTAATCAATCCCAATCCACCATCAATAATTAGTACAGCCGCAACAAGCAGATATAAGACCGGACTATGCGTTTTTAAAATAGCAATTGCAATGAAAATCCCCATTGCTCTTGAACCGGCATCCCCCATCAACAATTTGCTTGGAGTAGCGTTATACCACAAATAGCCAAGCAAACATACTGCAAAAAGCAAAATACAATAATTAAAGCTATCATTTAATCCAAGAACATTGTCAATTACAAAAATTGTCATAATAGTGATAATCGTCAGTGTTCCTGAAAGTCCATCCACTCCATCGGAGCAGTTGGTCACGTTTATAGATGCCCATACCAGAATTACGGTTAAAACTGCAAACAAGATTGGTGGCACTGTAATGCTTTTATCAAAAATAGCAAAATAAATGGAACTTCCATTATAGTGTAAATAAACCAAAGCCACTACAACAGCGACTACCATATCCAAAAATCCTTTCAGATATTCGCCCCATGGTTTATCCGATATGTCATCGAAAAATCCGGTAAACATTTCTACCACAATAAGTCCCAGATAAATAGCAATCTCCTTGTTCATTTGTGCGAATAAAATTGCTGCGATAACAAATACAAATACAAATATAATTCCGGCACCTCTAGGCTTTCCTGCAGAGAGTGTTCCATCGTGTGCAAATTGACGTCCCATATCTTTTGGTAAAAAGCGATTCAACTTTGCAATTGCAATACAGGTGGCAGCAAAAGTAAAAAGCACACCAATAAATGCAACTATCGAAAATTCAAATGATAAGAGTGTTGTTAACATCTTTTTTCCTCCTTAGGATTCTCATATGAAACCATTCTCCATTATATTCGTCTGCTGAAAAAAAGTAAAGTTTTACTTGCATTTTCAAATGAATATGCTATTATATACTTACGCGCTTTAAAGCGTTGAAGTTTTAAAGCGCGCTTATCGATAAATTTTAGGAGGTTTCTCACCATGGCTCAAAAAGGAGACTTAATGACTGCCCGTTCTGATATTCGGGTACTTGATGCAACGATTCGTGACGGAGGACTTGTTAATAATTTCATGTTTTCCGATGAATTTATAAACGCGTTATACCGCGCCAATGTTAAGGCCGGCGTTGATTATATGGAATTTGGTTATAAAGCATCAAAGGAAATGTTTGATGTTAATAACTTTGGCAAATGGAAGTTTTGTAATGAAGAAGATATTCGCGCAATTGTTGGCGATAATAATTCCGAACTTAAGATTTCTGTTATGGCAGATGTAGGACGTTGTGATTATAAAAATGACATTATTGACAAAAAAGACAGTGTCATCGATATGATTCGCGTTGCAACTTATGTACATCAGATGCCTTCTGCTATTGAAATGATTGAAGATGCGAAAGAAAAGGGATATGAAGTTACTTGTAACATCATGGCAATCTCAAACGCCAAAGAATCGGATATTGAACAAGCTTTAGAATTGGTCGGCAAAAGTAGTGCTGATGGTATTTATCTGGTTGACAGCTATGGTTCCCTTTACCCGGAACAGGTTCGTTCTATGGCTGATAAATACATGGAAATTGCTGAAAAGTATGGAAAATACATCGGAATGCATGCACATGATAATCAACAGCTTGCATTTGCAAATACAATTGAAGCCGCAGCTCGCGGCGTCAGCCTTTTGGATGCAACTATGATGTCTATGGGACGTGGAGCCGGTAACTGTGCAATGGAACTTTTACTTAGTTTCTTAAAGAATCCAAAATACAATATTTACCCGGTTTTGAAATTTATTGAACAACATATGCTTCCTTTAAAAGAAAGCGGAGCAATATGGGGCTACAACATTCCATATCTTTTAACCGGACATTTGAATCAACATCCTTCTTCTGCAATTGATTATACCAAATCCGGTCGTACTGATTACGCCGATTTTTACACAGACCTGTTAGATAAATAGAGTACATATACAAAAACATCTATGGAAATCAAATTCCATAGATGTTTTTATACCTTTTGCTTCGTTTCAAATGGTTCCCAGTCAGGCTCATATCTACCCACAAAATGATTGCGTCCGATATAGCCAATACACCAAATCAATCCTGCAAGAGTACTTGCACAAATAATTTTGACTATGCTGACAATTAGCAAAGACCATGTCATCGTTCCTGATGCAAATGCCTCAATTCCGTTAAGAATCGGCTGTAAAAACATTAGCCAACCGCCTACATAGAATGAAACTAAAATCCCCAGACAATGACACAGACACGCTGCCAGCATCTGTATTTTTCTTTTCATATTGTTCTCCCTATTGCACTTTTACTCCATTGCCAACACTATTGTGCCACTATTTCTTGTTTTTTTCAAGTCTAAAACGCGTTGATTTTTTGATCCGCGAAATTTTAATGTAATATCCTTCTGTTCGACTATAAATGGACCATCTACCAAAATATCAATCATAGATAATAATTCTTCGGTATCTTCGGTATATTTCTTTCCTCCGGGCACCAAATCCTTATCATAAACATAACCAGTAAATGTCCAAATATCTTTCTTTGGATACTTCTTTTTTACTTCTTTTACAAATGGCACAAGAGCCTTTTGATTCTCCGGCTCAAATGGTTCTCCTCCTAATAAGGTGATTCCCTTCACGTAACTTGGTGCTAAGGAATCTAAGAGTTCTTTTTGAACCTTTTCATCAAAAGGCTTTCCATAGGAAAAATCCCATGTTTGCGGCTGAAAACAATCTTTACAATGGTTTCGGCAACCGGACACGAAAAGTACCGTCCGGCAGCCAAGTCCATTTGCAATATCATTATATTTTATTCCTGCGTAATTCATATATTCTTTTACAGATGCAATACGCGCTCCTGTATCTCCTGTGTTCTTCCCTGATTCCAGAACTGAGTTCCAATATATCCACATGTACGGCGTGCAACACTCATCTGATCTTCATCATGATTTCCGCAATTCGGACATTCCCAGATTAGTTTGCCAGAACCTTCTTCTTCCACAATCTTAATTTCTCCATCATATCCACATTTCATACAAAAATCGCTTTTGGTATTTAATTCCGCATACATAATATTCTCATAAATATATTGCATAACTGCAAGCACTGCTTCTATGTTATTTTGCATATTCGGAACTTCCACATAACTGATTGCGCCACCTGGGGACAATGCCTGGAATTGTGCCTCAAATTTCAATTTATCAAACGCATCAATTTCCTCTGTTACATGAACATGATAGCTGTTTGTAATATAATTTTTGTCTGTAACTCCCGGTATCGAACCAAAACGTTTCTGTAAGCATTTTGCAAATTTGTATGTGGTTGACTCCAGTGGTGTTCCATAAATACTAAAATCGATATTTTCCTGTGCTTTCCATTTGGCACATGCATCATTCAAATGCTGCATCACTTCAAGTGCAAACGGTGTTCCTTTCGGATCGGTATGGGATACTCCTTTCATGTAACGGGTACATTCGCACAAACCTGCGTACCCAAGTGAAATTGTAGAATAACCACCAAATAATAATTTATCGATTGGCTCTCCCTTTTTCAAACGAGAAAGTGCACCATTTTGCCATAAAATCGGAGCAACATCCGATGGTGTTCCAAGCAAACGTTTATGACGGCACATCAATGCTCGATAGCAGAGTTCCAAACGTTCATCCAATACTTGCCAGAATTTATTCAAATCCCCTTCGGAAGAGCACGCAACGTCTACTAAATTTAATGTTACAACACCTTGATTAAATCGACCGTAGTATTTCGCTTTATTCGTTTCCGGGTCAACATATGGAGTAAGGAAACTACGACATCCCATACAGGTATAGCAATGCCCCTCTCCGTTTTTGTCCACCTTTAACTCTAACATTTTCTTCTCGGAAATGTAATCCGGAACCATACGCTTTGCAGTACATTGTGCCGCAAGCTTGGTAAGTTCCCAATATTTGGATCCTTCACGTATATTATTTTCTTCTAATACATAGATAAGTTTCGGGAACGCCGGAGTGATGTAAACACCTTTTTCATTCTTGACACCCTGAATTCTCTGGCGAAGCATCTCTTCAATGATTGCAGCAAGGTCATCTCTTGTCTGACCTTCCGGAACCTCATTCAGATACATAAATACAGTGATAAATGGAGCTTGTCCGTTGGTTGTCATCAAAGTAATGACTTGATATTGAATCACCTGTACTCCACGATTAATCTCTTCCTTCACTCGCAGCTCAGCAACTTCATTAATCTTCTCTTCATCCAATGGAAGTCCTACTGCCTCAAATTCCACGCGCACCTGTTTGCGGAATTTCTCGCGGCTAACCTGAACAAATGGTGCCAAATGTGCCAACGAAATACTTTGACCACCGTACTGAGAGCTTGCAATCTGTGCAACTGCCTGTGTTGCAATATTACAAGCGGTTGAGAAGCTCTTCGGCGGGTCTATCATTGTCTCGCTGATAACCGTACCATTTTGAAGCATATCCTCTAAGTTCACCAGACAGCAATTGTGCATGTGTTGTGCAAAATAATCCGCATCATGAAAATGAATCAAGCCTTTTTCATGTGCTTCTACAATATCTTCCGGCAATAAGAATCGCTTCGTAATATCTTTACTAACTTCACCCGCCATATAATCACGTTGAACACTGTTAACAGTTGGGTTCTTATTAGAATTCTCTTGTTTTACTTCTTCATTATTACATTCCAAAAGACTTAAAATCTGTTGGTCTGTAGAATTCGATTTACGAACAATTGCTCTTTTATAACGATATGTAATATAATTACGTGCAACCGTAAATGCACGCTGATTCATTAACTGGTTCTCCACCATATCCTGAATTTCTTCTACACTCGGGGAACGCTTCATGTTCTGACATGCGGTCTCCACATTATTCGCAATTTCCTGAATCTGTTCATCGGTCAATTTCTCATAATCAATAACGGATGCATTAGCTTTCTCGATAGCGGCAATAATCTTGTCAATATCAAATACGGCCTCGCTGCCACTTCTTTTGATAATCTTCATATTTTAAATTCCTCCAAACCTCTATATATGGTATCTCTTGTGTTGTTCAAGCTCAATTATACTATATGTTGTGTTTTTGTCAACAATGCAAAACAAGATTATGTGTCTTTGGAAAAAATATCCAAATCAATTTTCTTAAATTTGTGTAAAATTTTCCAAGACGTTTGACATCAAAAAAAAATCGTAGCATAATAGAATGCAGTTCGTTTATTTCTATAATAAGGAAAGTAGGTATTATATGTTAAAAACGCTTGGTGCACAAATAAAGGAGTTCAAGAAAGTCTCCATTGCAACACCGATTTTTATGTTGTTAGAAGTTTTCATGGAAACACTGATTCCACTTATGATGTCTTCGATCATTGACAATGGTGTGGAAAAAGGCAATACCAACCATATCTTTATGATGGGTATATGGATGATTGTTGCTGCCGGATTTTCACTTTTGTTCGGTTGTTTTGGTGCAAATTTTGCAGCAAAGGCTTCCACAGGATTTGCCCGCAATCTGCGTAACGCCATGTTTGAAAAAATACAGACTTATTCGTTTGCGAATATTGATAAATTCAGCACCGCAGGACTTGTCACACGTCTGACCACAGATGTTACCAACCTTCAGAATGCATACCAGATGCTTCTTCGTATGAGCACACGTGCTCCGGCTGTTTTGATTAGTGCAATGACACTCTCCTTTTTTATCAATGCAAAGCTTGCATCCATTTACTTAGTAGCAGTTATTTTCCTTGGTATTTGTTTAGCTATTATCATTCGTTTTGCAACGAAATATTTTCAGGCAGCAATGCCAAAATACGATGAATTGAATGAAAGCGTACAGGAAAACATCTCCGCTATTCGCGTTGTAAAAGCATATGTTCGCGAAAATCATGAGAAGAATCGTTTTAAAAAAGCCAGTCAGAATATCTATAATATGTTGTTCCGCGCAGAAAGTGTAATTATTTGGAATGCACCTCTTATGCAGTTAACCGTATATGGTTGTATCCTTCTGATTAGCTGGTTTGGTGCACATATGATTGTCAATACCTCCGGCGCAGGACTTGCAACTGGCGATTTGATGGCTCTGCTTACTTATTGCATGAATATTCTGATGAATCTGATGATGCTTTCTATGATATTTGTTATGATGACCATGAGTGTTCCGAGTGCAAAACGTATTTATGAAGTATTAAATGAAGAAAGTTCTCTTACAAATCCTATCAATCCGGATTATGAGATTTTAGATGGTAGTGTACGATTTGAACATGTTACATTCCGTTATTCACAGTCATCCGAAACGCCGGTACTGGATGATATTCATTTATCCATTAACTCCGGTGAAACAATCGGTATCATTGGAGGAACCGGAAGTTCTAAGTCTTCCTTGGTTAACTTAATCAGCCGTCTATATGACGTCGATGAAGGTGCCGTCTATGTCGGTGGAAAAGATGTCCGTACATATGACCTGGACACCTTACGTAATGAGGTATCTGTTGTATTACAGAAAAATGTCTTATTCTCCGGTACCATCTTAGATAATTTGCGTTGGGGTGATGCCAACGCTACTGAAGAAGAATGTATGGAAGCATGCCGTTTAGCTTGTGCAGATGACTTTATTCAGGCATTTCCGGATAAATACAATACCTATATTGAGCAAGGCGGAACAAATGTGTCCGGTGGTCAAAAGCAGCGTCTTTGTATTGCCCGTGCACTGCTCAAAAAGCCAAAAATACTTATTTTAGATGACAGTACCAGTGCCGTTGACACCGCTACCGATGCCAAAATCCGTAAAGCTTTCCGGGAAACCATTCCGGGAACTACCAAATTCATTATTGCACAGCGTATTGCATCTGTTATGGATGCAGACCGCATCATTGTTATGAATGATGGAAAAGTGGATGGCTTTGGTACGCACGATGAATTACTAGCCACCAATGAAATTTACCGCGATGTGTACGAAGCTCAGACAAACGGTAACGGAGATTTTGATGAAGGAGGTGCTAAGGATGCCTAGACCAACCCCACAACCACGTCCAAAAATTAAAAATCCTGGAAAATTATTTGCCCGTTTGATGGCATTTGTTTTGCGTTTATATGCGCTTCCACTCATCATTGTTATGATTTGTATCCTCATCAGTGTGCTTGCTAATACGCAAGGAACCATGTTTTTACAATCACTGATTGATGACTACATCAAACCTATGCTTGATACAAAATCCAACGATTATTCGCCTCTGCTTGGCGCAATAGCTAAAATAGCAATATTCTACGTTGTCGGTATTATTGCAACATTTATCTATAATAAGATACTAATTTATATTTCACAGGGTACCATTAAAGCAATGCGAGATAATCTATTCTCACATATGCAGGATTTACCGATTCGTTACTTTGATACACATTCACACGGAGATATCATGTCCGTATATACCAACGACATTGATACCCTGCGACAAATGATTAGTCAGAGTATTCCGCAGTTCTTTAATAGTGTAATTACTATTGTGAATGTACTAATCTTTATGATTATTTTAAATATTCCATTGACAATATTGACCCTAGCCATGGTGGGAATTACACTATTTGCCGTTAAAACATTTGCCGGACATAGTAGCCGCAATTTCCTTGCACAACAACAAAACCTAGGAAAAACCAATGGTTTTATTGAAGAAATGCTAAGCGGTCAAAAAGTAGTAAAAGTTTTTACACATGAACAAGAAAATATTGCAAAATTTCATGAATTAAATGACCAGCTTTGCGATAGTGCATATCGTGCAAACTGCTATGCTAATTATCTTGGTCCTGTTAATTTACAACTTAGTAATATCAATTATGTACTCTGTGCAATGGTAGGCGGCATTCTTGCGTTAAATGGAGTCGGAGGCTTTACCCTTGGTAAATTGGCAAGCTTTTTAACCTTTAATAAGAGTTTTAATATGCCAATTTCCCAAATCAGCCAACAACTCAACAGTATCATCATGGCACTTGCCGGATGTGAACGTATTTTTGCAGTATTAGATGAAGAAAAAGAAACCGATGACGGATATGTGACACTTGTAAATGCCAAAGAAGAACAGGGCACCTTAGTGGAAACTACCGAACGTACCGGAATCTGGGCTTGGAAACACGTACATCAGACTGATGAGCGCGTGGAACTCATTCGCGTAACCGGAGATGTCGTCTTTGATGATGTAGACTTTGGTTACGACCCGAAAAAAATTGTTCTCCACAATGTTGACTTATTTGCTACTCCTGGACAGAAAATCGCATTTGTTGGTTCTACTGGAGCCGGAAAAACAACCATTACCAACCTCATTAATCGTTTCTACGATATTCAGGATGGTAAAATCCGTTACGATGGAATCAACATTAATAAGATTAAAAAAGCAGATTTACGTCACTCCCTTGGTATGGTTTTACAAGATACACACTTATT
Organism: Lachnospiraceae bacterium; assembly: GCA_045531055.1. Lineage (GTDB taxonomy): Bacteria > Bacillota > Clostridia > Lachnospirales > Lachnospiraceae > Roseburia. The sequence continues at coordinate 91,206 of JAZSDG010000030.1, forward strand.
TACCGCTACGGTTATGGAGAATATCCGCTACGGAAAACTCGATGCTACTGAAGAAGAAGTATATGCAGCCGCAAAGCTTGCAAATGCAGATACCTTTATCCGTCAATTACCGGATGGCTATAACACTGTTCTTACCGGCGATGGTGCTAACTTAAGCCAAGGACAACGACAGTTGATTTCTATAGCACGTGCTGCAATTGCAGATCCACCGGTACTTATTTTAGATGAAGCAACCAGTTCCATTGATACCAGAACCGAGCGAATTGTTCAGGACGGTATGGATAAACTGATGTCCGGAAGAACAACATTTGTCATTGCCCATCGACTCTCAACCATTCGCAACAGTGATTGTATTATGGTACTAGAGCAGGGACGTATCATCGAACGAGGTAATCACGAAGAACTTTTAGAACAAAAAGGTAAATATTATCAGTTATACACAGGAAAAACGGCAGAGGCATAATGCTTCTGCCGTTTGGCATTTAGTCAATCTTCATAATAAGTTCCAATACTCGTTTTGCTGAGCGTTCAATCTCTGCACGAGAGATTACGCCTTGTTCCATTGCTTTTAGTACAAGTTCCGTATATCCGGTTGCCATTTTTATGTCATTTCCTGCTTTGATTTCCTTATAGTGTTCTCCATAAGTCCACCAATCTGACATAACCGCACCTTGGAAATTCCATTCGCCGCGTAAAATATCTTCCAATAACTCTTTACTTTCTGATGCACGAATTCCATTGATAATGTTATACGATGACATAATTGCCCAAGGATCTGACTCTTTGACAATGATTTCAAATCCTTTTAAGTAAATCTCACGAAGTGCTCTTTCAGAGACACGAGAATCACTAAACTTACGGTTTTCTTCTTTGTTGTTGCAAGCAAAGTGCTTTACCGTAGCGGCAATATGTTGAGATTGAATACCTCTTACCATTGCAGCACCAATTTTACCGGTTAATAGCGGGTCTTCCGAATAATATTCGAAGTTTCTTCCACACAATGGATTTCTATGTATATTCACTGCCGGCATCAGCCAGATGGCGATATTGTTTTCTTTTACTTCCTTCGCGCCGGCCTTTCCGACTTCTTCTACCAATTCCGCATTCCAGGTACATGCAAGTGTAGTGGCGCATGGCCATGCTGTTGTACGCACTCCGGTATCTTCATATATACGAAGTCCTGCCGGTCCATCCGCAGTCATAATACTTGGAACACCATACTCCCGCAAATTGCCAACACCAAATGTATTTGCAACACCCAAATTCGGTTGTCCACCTAATAAATCAATCAATTGCTCATCCGGTATTTGTGCAATAAATTCATCTAATGAGAGTTTTCCTTCCACAACATCGAGTAGTGGTCTTGCACCTTCTGCGAGTTCAAACACAAAGATATGTCTATCTTTTGCCCGAATGATTGGAGCAAGTCCATCCTCCATTCCCGGTGCAACTTTTTCAAAAATACTCTCTTCCGGATCATGCGGCTCATACTGCTGTAACTCTTCATACGTTCCGTCCGAAAGCATTCTTTTTGCAAGGCTGGTTGGCGTTGCTTTTTCCGATAACTGCTGTACAATTTCTGTTTCGGAAACGGTAACGGAAAAATCTGCTTTCACAACATCCCATGCAGAATTTCCAACATAGAATTCATACGTTCCGGCTTCTAGTACATACGTTGATTTTTGAATTTTTCCGGTGTCATCATAAGATGCCATTGTATTTTTATCAAATTCCAATGTAAGCATCTGCTTTTCTCCCGGAAGAAGTTCCTTTGTTTTTGCAAAAGCAGCCAACTGTCGTGCCGGCTTTCCTAAAACACCTTGCGGTGCACTATAATATACCTGCACAACTTCTTTTCCAAAATAATTACCGGTATTTTCCACTTCCACAGAAAAACAAATTCTATTCTCCGTTTGTAGGGTCTCTTTCAACCGAATCGCAAATGTCGTATAGGAAAGTCCAAAGCCAAACGGATAACAAACCTTATCCCGTGCCCCGGGAATCGTCTCAAAATACCGATATCCCACATAGATATCTTCACTATAATCAACAAATTGGTCGGAAACAAAGAAATCCTTGGTAGACGGATAATCTTCAATGTGTGCAGCATACGTATCACTCAATTTCCCGGAAGGTGACGCTTTCCCCGCAAGAATTTCTGCCGCTGCAAGCCCGCCTTCCATACCACCTTGTCCAATAAGAAGACCGGCTTGAATCTGGGTATCTTCCTTCATCCAGGAAGTATCCATAGCACCACCGTTATTAAATAAAATAATTACCTTATGAAAAATTTCTTTTACAGATGTAATCACAGAACGCTCTTCATCTGTAATATAAAAATCTCCGAATGGGAAAATTTCATCAAATCGCTCACGTTGTTCAGCCCCCATCTCCCATTGATTCTTTCGTACACGTTCTTTTATCTTTCCGCGATCCCATCCCTCTCCTGAAAATCGACTCAAGGTAATAATCGCAGTATCGGTAAATGCTCTTGCGCCCTGTAACAAATCATTTGGCAACATCGGTTCTACCGTAAGCCCCGGCTGGATACCAGCTTCATATTGTGTTTTTACATGTTCCCGATAAAAATCAGAAAGTGGCTCATAAATTAAGAATTCTCCAAGTTCTTTGATTCCATCGTATAAGTTGCGGATATAGCGTGCATGAACATCTCCACTTCCTCCGCCACCCTTGACATAATCAAAACTGCCCTTGCCAAACAAGGCTACTTTGGTCCCTTCCGATAATGGTAAAACCTGATTCTCATTCTTTAATAAAACAATCCCTTCTGTTGCCGCCTTCTTAGAAAGCGCAATATGCTCTTTTGATGAGGTTACATACTTACCATTTTCCAGAGGTAAATTCGGTTGGTGTAAACTTCTTGCCCACTTTTTCATAAGCTTCTCCTACTTCTATTTAGATTGCAGCTAACGCCTGTGCTAAATCTGCGATCAAATCCTCTTTGTCTTCTAATCCGCAGGATATACGAACCAATCCTGCCGGTACCCCTGCTTCCTGCAACTGCGCTTCGCTCATCTGACGGTGCGTAGAAGTTGCCGGATTTAAGCAACAGGTTCTTGCATCCGCTACATGTGTCTCAATAGCCGCCAGCTTCAAATGCTTCATAAATGTCTCTGCAGCTGCTCGACCACCCTTTAATTCAAAAGAAACTACACCACATCCGCCATTTGGAAGATATTTCTGTGCCAAATCATAATATTTATTGCTCGGAAGTCCCGGATAATTTACAAAAGAAACTTGTGGCTGTTTTTCTAAGAATTCTGCCACTGCCTGTCCGTTTTCCACGTGACGCGGCATTCTAACATGAAGAGACTCCAGTCCAAGATTTAAAATAAAAGCATGCTGTGGAGACTGAATGCATCCAAGGTCTCTCATTAATTGCGCCGTACATTTTGTTATAAATGCACCTTCTTTTCCAAATTTCTCAGCATACGTAATACCATGATACGAGTCATCCGGTGTACAAAGTCCCGGAAACTTATCGGCATGCGCCATCCAATCAAATTTTCCTGCATCTACAATTGCACCGCCAACGGCTGCGCCATGACCATCCATATACTTAGTTGTAGAATGTGTCACAATATCTGCACCCCATTCAATCGGACGACAATTTACCGGTGTCGGAAATGTGTTATCTACCACAAGCGGAACTCCGTGTGCATGCGCTGCCTTGGCAAATTTTTCGATATCCAATACGGTTAATGCAGGATTTGCAATGGTTTCTCCAAATACAACTTTTGTATTCTCTTGAAAAGCTGCGTTTAATTCTTCTTCACTGCAATCCGGAGAAACGAAGGTCACATCAATTCCCATTTTCGCCATCGTAACAGAAATCAAGTTAAAGGTACCGCCATAAATAGACGAAGATGCCACAATATGACTGCCTGCTTCACAAATATTAAATAATGCAAAGAAATTTGCTGCCTGTCCGGATGATGTTAGCATAGCTGCTGTTCCACCCTCCAATTCCGCAATTTTTGCTGCCACATAATCATTGGTTGGATTTTGCAAACGGGTATAAAAATATCCGGATGCCTCTAAATCAAATAACTTTCCCATGTCCTCACTGGTTTCGTATTTAAATGTAGTAGACTGGATAATCGGAATCTGTCGTGGTTCCCCATTTCCCGGTGTATAACCTGCCTGTACACATTTGGTATTAATTCTGTAATCGCTCATAATATATTCCTCCCTATTCTTTCATTAAAATCTCTATAAACTTTCCAACTTCCATCCATGCCCTTTTCGATTCCGGAATTGTTAAGTATGCCATTTGAAATACATGAAACATCTCTTCATAAATGCTCAGCCGAACTTTTATTCCTTGCTTTTTAGCTTTCTGTGCTACTGTAACAGAATCGCTTAATAGCATCTCTATAGAACCAACCTGAAGCAACATTGGTGGAAAATTCGAAAAATCGCCATAGATTGGCGAAATGTAACAATCCTTTGGATCATGCTCTCCCGGATAGGAATTACAATAAATTAAACTCTCTTTTGTATTCCCAAACAGTGGGTCTTTGTCAAAATTCGTTATATAAGAATCTCCGCTTGCTGTTAAATCTGCCCATGCCGACATCGTAATAATTCCACAAGGAAGCGGCATATTATGATCCCTTAAATACATAGTAAGTGCTAGCGCAAGTCCACCGCCTGCCGAATCTCCTACAACGATAATTTGCTCGCTATTCCAACCATTGTCCAGTAACCATTCATACGATTGAACGGCATCCTCTAAGGCCGCAGGATACGTATGTTCCGGTGCTACACGATAATCCGGCGTCAGAACGCTACAGCCATGACTCACTTCATTATATAGACCGGCAAATACATAATAAGCATTGCGGACAGCGGCCATATAACCGCCGCCATGTAACTGTAAAATAATTTTCTCTGTATTGGGATTTTCTCTGGATGATAGCAGCTTCATCGTAAAATCTGACATATCAATATCGGTCATCGTAAAACACTTCGGAACCTTCCAGGGCGCCTCTTTTAGTCTCATACGAATTTCTCCCGACTTTATTTTTTTCCCAATTAGCATCTCGTTTGTAACATGATAAATCATATTACGAAGTACTTTTCCCCGTTTACTAATAGTACTCATATATGAAATCTCCGCTTCAATTCTGTTCTTGCTCTTTGGTCACCAATAATCAATGTTCCCAAAAATAAAAAAACAGATGCCGCTATTGCAACCACTGCCATATTCGGTGTTTTTACAATGCCTGCCCAAAATAGAAGTAACGGAATCAAACTTAATATAATCACAAAAATCTGCAATAACATATAACTTTGCCAATTTCGATGATTTACAATCATAAGAACTAAAATTCCGACATCTAAAAATAAAATGCCTGCCGGGAGCACATAATTCAACGCCCATCCACGATCTCCCGTTAAGTAATCAATTCCAACCAACATAAAAATCGTCATAAATACCAGACATACACTTTTGAACAAATACCCGGAACGACCAATAATTGCCAATCGAAGAACCACATTCGCGTAAAACAACGCCATAACAGCAATTAAGCTCCATAAAAAATGCAAATCCGTCATTACATTAATTGCCACAAGAACAACAGCCGCAACGATGGATATGAACAAAACAAGATTTTCCAGAAAACGAAATTTTCTTACTGCAACACGTGCATTTGGATACATCGGCTCATGACTCTGTTCCGTAACTTCTAATACACATTGACAAAGCGGACAGCGCTCAGTATTGTCTAATATTTCCACTTTACAATATTGACACTTACTCATTTCATTCATTCCCCTCTAATCGTAATATACACCATTGGTTTCTAACTTTATGTCAACACCATCTTCTGCAATTTTACGAAAAAACGCACGTTGTACAGGTGTTTCTTTAAAAATCGAACTAAAAGTAAACACCAGCGTATCCCTATAGGAACACACGGTTCCCTTTATGGACTGTCCTTTTGACATTGCAATAAAAGCATGAAACATTTCAATGTATGGTTGATAAATCTCTTCTACCTGAATATTTCCAACATTGGTAATCGTGGTAGTATTTGCAAGTGCTGATTGATTATAAACCATTTTCATTGCGATATTTTTTATCGGCAATGGTATCGGTCTTAATCCTGCATTCACCTGATTAGAGACGCTGTAAGAAAACAAATCTTCCATATGCTCTTTTGTAATTTGTGAACGCAAGCTTTCTTTTATAATTAACAAAACTTCATCAAAAGAGTATTCCTCTTTTGTTGGATGAAATTCTGCAGATACCATAATAAAAAAGTTTTTGGTAGTAACCGAATCGAAATACGGTCTTAAATTCACCGGAACTGCAACACGAATCGGCCTTTTTGACGGCATTTTCTTTAAACACTCTGTATAAACGCTCCATGCAAAAACTGCAACCAAATACTCATTAATTGACACTCCATAGCGATGCGTCACCTCTTTCAACTGAAGAATTGGAATACGTGCATGTATGACGCCAAACTCTCCGACCTGTAATTTTTCCTGCTTAATTAAATAGGCTTTCTTTCTTTCAAATCCACTCTTTTTGCTCTGCTTATAATTTTTGACAAAACTATCCTCGCGATTAAGGGAAGTATTTTGACTTAGCGTATCTCCTGCCATTTCGCGTAGTTTTGGATAAACTAAGCGCAAATATTGATAGGTCAGTTCTTTTAAAAAGGTAAGTCCTCCCATACCGTCTGTCAGTACATGAAAAACTTCCAAATTAATTTTCTTTCGGTAGTAAGATACACGAAACATATAACTATGATTCTTATTCTGACGAATAAAACGGCATGGAAATTTTGTTTCTTCTTTCACGCGAGGTGCCGGTTTGCCGTTTTCCTCAAAATAGTACCAAAAAACGCCCTTTCTTAAACGCAAATTAAAACCATCAAACTTAGGAAGAACCAAATCAAGCGCTTCTTGTAACTTATTCTTTTGAATATCTTCTGTTAATGTGACGCTGATACGATAGACATTGGTCATACTTTCTCCCGCAATTGACGGAAAAAGATGTGCCGTATTATCCAGTTTATCCCATCTTATCTGACGTTTTGTATTTTTCTGTTTACTCATACATTCTCCAAATATGCCATATGTGTAGGTACATATGCTTTAACTGCAATACCTTCTGCAACATACTCCTCTTCTAAAAGTTCTCCATGCGTGCGAATGGATTGTATTATTCCTGCTTTTGCGTATGGAATTACACATTCAATATAGGTCTTACCTTCTCGTAAAATGTCTTCGAGCACTGCCTTTACTTCATCCAATCCCTCATCTTTTCCTGCGGAAATATTCAATGTGTAATCTGCACGAAAATCACGAACCGGCTCATTGTCTTGTCTTAAATCCTGCTTGTTAAAAAGAGTTACGATTGTTTTCTCCTTTACTCCAAGCTGGTCTAATGTCTGATACACAATGTGCATCTGCTTCTCACGCTGCGAATTTGACACATCTACCACGTGAAAAATGTAATCTGCATATTTTGCCTCTTCTAATGTACTTTTAAATGCTTCAATCAAATGATGTGGTAGCTTACGAATAAATCCAACGGTATCGGTAAGCAATACCTGCTGCCGTCCGGAAAGTTCCAACATACGAGTAGTTGGATCTAAAGTTGCAAACAACTTATCCTCCTCTAATACCGTCGCATCGGTCAGGTGATTCAAAAGTGTTGACTTACCGGCATTTGTATACCCGACAATAGCGATAACCGGAATACTGTTCTTCTTGCGTTTTGCGCGCGTAATATCGCGATGCCTCTCTACTTCTTTTAATTCTCTTCTAAGTTGCGCAATTCTGTCGTTAATCAACCGACGGTCCATTTCTAATTTCTTCTCTCCCGGTCCTCTGGTACCAATTCCACCACCAAGTCTTGACATGGAACGACCCAATCCGGTCAAACGACTCAGTCGATATTTGAGTTGCGCTAATTCTACTTGAATCTTTCCTTCGCTTGTGGTAGCCCGTGCTGCAAAAATATCCAAGATAATAAGTGTTCGATCCATAATCTTTGTTGAAAGAAGTTCCTCAAGATTTTTTAATTGCGCCGGAGAAAGTTCATCGTCACAAACAATTCCGGTTGCTCCTGTTTGCTCTAAAAGTTCCGACAATTCTAAAACTTTTCCACTACCGATATATGTTCCCGGGTGAATTTGTCCTCGACTTTGTATCATTGTTCCTACAACCGTTGCTCCTGCTGTTTTTACCAATTCCTTTAGCTCTTCCAAAGAATCCTGTGCATCATCACCATCTTGCATACTGATTCCCACAAGAATTACTTTTTCTTCTAACGTGTCTGTCTCAAACATTTCTGCCATTTTGGGTCTCCTAACGTGTCTTAAGGAATGTCATTTCTCTTTTTGCGGCTTCATCCGAAGGATACAATTCAATGTAAGATTCCAATTGCTTTTTCGCCTCAGAAAAATCGCCATTCTTCTCATAAGCAAATACTAAACTTTTGAGCAATACCTGTTTATTTGGAACTTCCTTTAATTCAAGTCCTGATGAAAAATAGAAAATCGCTTGTTCATAATTGCCTTTTTCCATCTGCCTGTTTCCCATCTCGTATAAATCAACAGAGTCTGCAATTCCACTATCCAAATAACTCTTGAAACATGCTTCTGCTTTCGTCACGTCACCATTTGCCTCATAGACTTCCGCAAGGTAAAAATCCGCTTCTTTTTCACCAGCTTCAACAGCTTTTGTTAATAATTCAATTGCTCTATCTTCTTCTCCCAACAAAAAGCTAATGCGTCCCTTTTGCATATTGTCATAGGCTTTTTTCCCCTTAATATTCAAAGCCTCATTCAAATAGTATTGACCTTCTAACTCCATATCATACTTTGCCATAGATTCGTAAATTCCAATATAAAGCTCATAATTTTTGCGGTCTTTTGTAACGGCCGTTGCATAATCATTCAATGCGGCATCGCGTTCGCCTATCATAAAATGCAGATTGCCGCGCAAATAATATGCCTCAGCATTTTGATTATATGTAATAAGTGCGTTGTACGTCTCAAATGCCGCTTCATAATCACCACTTAAATATTGCGCCTGCGCCTTGTAAAAACATATATCAATCTCTATGTCTCCGACCTTACCATTCGCCAAATCAAGAGCCTTTTGAAAAGATTCTATAGCCGTCTCATAATCACCATTTTCCATACAATTGATTCCATTCTGACGGTATGCCTCCTGATTTTTTTCTCGCTCGTTCTGACACCCGGTCAGCATAAATAACATGATAATCAACAACGCTAACCGCGATATTGTAACAAACTTTTTTTTCATGTCTGTCATTCCTTCCCGACATTTATCCGTTTAATTTCCAGATTTCCTCATTGTACTGTGCAATGGTTCTGTCTGAAGAGAAAAATCCTGCTTTACTGATGTTAATAAGCATTTTCTTCGCCCATACCATACGGTCTTCGTAATCTGCATAAGTACGTTCTTTGGTTGCTACATAATCTGAAAAATCCGGGAATGTCATAAACCAATCCTTATTCAAGAGTTCGTCATACAGACGCTGTAAATTTTCTTTGCATCCAACCTGCATCAATTCATCGCTCACGATAAAGTCCACCGCTCTTTTAATCATTGGATTCTTCTCATAGTAATCCTTGGAACAATAATCCGCTCTTGCATAACGGTCAATAACCGTTTGAGAATCTTCGCCGAATATATAGATATTTTCTGCACCAACCAACTCTGCAATTTCCACATTTGCACCGTCTTCCGTTCCTAATGTAATTGCACCATTTAACATGAATTTCATATTTCCGGTTCCGGATGCTTCTTTGGACGCAAGTGAAATCTGTTCTGAAATATCACATGCCGGAATCAATTTTTCTGCTAAAGTTACGTTATAGTTTTCAACCATAAACACTTTCAAATACGGACTTACATCCGGATCCTGATTAATTACCTGCTGCAAGCAAAGAATCAAATGAATAATATCTTTTGCAATGATATATGCAGGCGCCGCCTTAGCTCCGAAAAATACACTAATCGGGCGAACCGGTTTCCTTCCCGATTTGATTTCGAAATATTTGTGAATAACATAGAGCGCATTCATCTGTTGTCTCTTGTATTCATGTAATCGCTTAATTTGAATATCAAAAATAGATGTATCGTCAATTTCTAGCTTCTGAGTTTGCGCGAGATAATGCTTCAATTCCGTTTTCTTATTTGCTTTGACCGATAAGAGATTCTCCAGTACGGTATGATCTTCACAAAATGCACCTAATTTCTCAAGCTCATATGCGTCCTTTTTCCATCCCTCTCCAATAAGTTCGGTAATAAATTCAGTAAGTTGTGGATTACACGCCATAAGCCAACGTCGAAATGTGATTCCATTCGTCTTATTATTGAACTTCTGCGGATATAGTTTATAAAAATGATTCAGCTCAGCATTTTTCAAAATTTCGGTATGCAAATAAGCTACTCCATTCACACTATAACCATAATGGATATCCATGTGTGCCATGTGTACCAAATCATCTTGAATAATATAGGTGCTTTTATCACTTACCTTGGCACGAATACGATTATCCAATTCGCGTATAATTGGCATCAACTGCGGAACCGCTTTGTTCATGAAATACATCGGCCATTTTTCCAATGCTTCTGCCAAAATAGTATGATTGGTATATGCACACACTTTTGATGTAATTGCTATTGCTTCATCCATCAAAATTCCACGTTCCTGCAACAAGCGAATCAGTTCCGGAATCACCATAGATGGATGTGTATCGTTAATCTGGATTGCTGCATAATCTGCAAGGTCATGCAAATCAGAACCACTTGCAACTGCTTCGTCCAAAATGAACCTTGCTGCATTGCTCACCATAAAATATTGTTGATAAACACGCAGCAGACGACCTTTCTCATCCGAATCATCCGGATATAAAAACAACGTCAGATTCTTCTCAATTGCTTCTTTATCAAAATCAATGGTTTCTCCAACAATGGTTTCATCCACCGTCTCTATGTCAAACAGATGTAACTTCGTTGTACGATTGTTGTATCCAATCACATCAATATCATACAAACATGAAGTAACCGTAAATCCACCAAAAGAAATCGGATATGTTATCTTTGTTTTCGTAAGCCAGCTATTTTCCGTCATCCAATGATTTGGTGTTTCTTTCTGTAAATTCTGTTCAAAAATCTGTTTGAACAACCCATAGTGATAATTAAGACCGATTCCGTCTCCATTTAATCCCAAAGTTGCAATAGAATCTAAAAAACATGCTGCAAGGCGTCCCAATCCACCATTCCCCAAGGATGGTTCTAACTCCACTTCTTCAATGTCCGAAAGACTCTTTCCATACTGTGCAAGAGCTTCCTTTGCTTCCTCATAGAGCCCCAGATTAAGCAGGTTGTTGGATAGTAATTTCCCAATTAGAAATTCTGCTGATATGTAATATAATTTTTTCTTTCCTTCATTGCTTATTTTATTCTTTGCACGCTCTTTCACCATTGACAAAAGTGCAATATAAATTTCCTCATTCGAACTATCTTGAATTCCCTTTTGCAGTATTGTCTCCATTTCCTGTATAAGAGTCATCGTTCTTCCTCCTTATCAAAAAGAATGTGTTTTAAGCATCTATTCATTATATCATTTTTATTAGAAAAATGAAAATAAAATATAGCCAATTACACCTGCCAATATCCCAACAACTGCCCCTGCGATTACATCACTGATAAAATGTACCCCCATAAGCACGCGTACAGCTGCCAGTAATACTCCAACCCCCATTAGTATCACACCAAATCCCCACCAGGGTGACAAACAAAAATAGGTCATTGCAATCACAAAAACAGAAAACACATGACGACTTGGAAATGATTTTCCCTTAGTCTTTTTTGAAACTGCCGGCGGAGTTTCAAACTTCTCATAAGGGCGCTCTCGTGCCACCAGATACCGTACGAGAGAAAGGATAATAAACGCATTCAATGGTACGATAATCGCCCGCGAAACATCAAAATCTTTCTGTACAAAGAAATAAATAAGTAACACAGGGTAAGCAATAAACACAAGCATCGTTAATATTTGATTTAACATATGTAGTATGCATGTAAGCATTTTATGTTCGGACCAGAATTTCATCATATTTTGGTAGGTTTCTTTTTTCATAACTTACTCCTTTTACTGCTCTGATAGAACAAAACGAGGGTTGCAAATGCAACCCTCTACCATCACCTAGCGTGTAGTTGTACTATTTGGTGTACCACCATTTACAGTACCACCATTTGACGGACCTCCAACATTGTTATGATCATCCGCATTGCTGTTTGGGTCTGTCAAATCTTCGACACCATTCTCAATTGCATCTCCGGCATCTTCTAGTGTATCTCCTGCATTTTCTTGCATATTGTCCACGTCATCTCTTACGTTTCCATCATCGTTATTTTCGTTTTCATTCGTGTTTTGATTGTTATTGGTTTCTGCTTCGGTTCCCGGCTGATTGTTATCGTTATTGCCACAAGCAGTAACCAATCCCATGCTGCAAATCAATAAACAGCTCATTAAAAAGATACGAAATTTTTTCATCATACAAATCTCCTTTTCTTGATTTGAAATTAGTATGATACAAAATTCCTTTTTTATACATCATATAATAAATGTTCTAATAAAAAAATAAAAAACCGACAATTGTTTTCTCCTGCTTGCAATAGTGCCATGAGATTGGTTAACACATATTCGCAAAAAGCATCTTCATTCAACTCCATATTCCAGATAGATGCGTTCACCTGAAAATCATTCTTCAATACATGATGTAACAATTGTGTTGCAATTTGTTTGGATTTTGTTTGCCCCATCCCGGAAATCCAGCTCTTATCATAGCGCGCCAGCTTTCCAAACAGATAATTATAATATTGCTCCAGGAAAACTGTAAATCCCATACCTTTTCGATATACCTTCTCCTGGTCTAAAAGAATCGTGTGCCAGAACTGTTGTGATACTTCATGAATCAGTTCTTCTTTATCTGCATAATAATTGTACACAGATCCAATCGCAATGTTACAGGAGGATGCCAATTTACGAATACTTACTGCATTTATACCCTCTTGTAATGCGATCTGCATTGCTTGTTCTAAAATTTGCTCTTTCGTTGTTACGCGATGATTCATAAATCCCCCCACTTTCACCGGTTTGAACATGGTTCATAATATCATCTTTTCTGTGAAAAAGCAATGTAAGCAACCTATTTTTTCATTTTTGGATTCGTAATCAGTGATGCGATATACGAAAAGATTAATGCTGCCGACAATCCAACAGCACAGGACTTAAATCCACCCATAAAAATTCCAAGAAATCCTTCTTGGTCAATAGCCTCTTTTACACCTGTCCAAAGATTATTTCCAAATCCAAGAAGTGGTACACTCGCACCTGCTCCTGCCCAATTCAAAAATGGTTCATATAATTGGATCGCGCCTAATACAGCACCGGTGCAAACCAATAAAACCATAATTCTTCCCGGCAACATTTTCGTTTTTTCCATGAGTATCTGAGTAAGCGCACAAATTGCACCTCCTACTAAAAATGCTTTCAAATAATCCATCTTTTTTCTCCTTTACACCTTCTCAATGACTACTCCGTGTGCAATTCCGGGCACACTCTGCCCTTCATTAAAACTAACCGGAGATAACAGTGCGCCTGTTGGAACAAATAAAATTCGTGATAATGCACCTTCTTGTATCTGCTTTAAATAATAGGCGCTTAACGTTGTCGCAGAACATCCGCAACCAGAACCGCCTGCTCCGGTTCCTTGTATTCCTCCGTCATAAATTTTAATTCCACAATCCTCATGCACCTTCGAAATGTCATAGCCTTTTTCTTTTAATAGTGTAATTAATATTTGCTGTCCTACCGTTCCAAGATCACCGGTTACAATTTTATCGTAATCTTCCGGTTTGCGGTCAAAATCGCTTAAATGTGTTGCGATTAAATCGCATGCTGCCGGAGCCATTGCTGCTCCCATATTCATGGAATCTTTAATCCCATAATCGACAATTTTTCCGGTTGTAACTGCTGCAATTTTTGCTATAGGAACTTTTTTATCCGTTTGCAACTGTTCGGCTGATGCTACCACAAACGCGCCACTTCCCGTAACGGTCCATGTCGCTGATAAAGGTCTTTGATTTGCATATTCCAGCGGAAAGCGAAACTGTTTTTCCGCACTTGCAAAATGACTGGATGTCACTGCAACAACACGGTCTGCATATCCTGCCGCCACAGTCATTGCCGCCAACGATAAGGATTCTCCACAAGTAGAACACGCTCCATACAATCCAAAGAGTGGAATCTCAAACGATTTCAATCCAAATGAAGAAGCGATTTCCTGCCCTAATAAATCACCTGCAAAAATATAGCGCATCTCATCGTTTTTATACTTTGCTTTTCCAAGAGCAAGTGTCACTGCCTCCTTTTGCAACTCGCTTTCTGCCTCTTCCCAAGTATCCTGCCCAAATTTATCATCTGCACCAATCATATCGAAATAGTCTCTAAGCGGGCCTTCCCCTTCTTTGGTTCCCACTACAGAAGCGCTACTAACAATAAAAGGAGCCTCTGAAAAACAGAGACTCCCTTTTCCCACCTGCTGGTTCATATGCTCTCTCCTTTTCCTAAAACAATTCGTTTTAGGAAATAGTATGAAACAAAACCGAACATATTATACAGACGAACTATTTCCCTTCATAAACAACTACCGCGTCCACATCATATGCTTCTAATTTCTTACGACCTTCTAATCCGGCGAGTTCCATCAAGAAAAGAATTTTGGTAACGACTCCACCTAATTGTTCTACAAGACCTGCCGCTGCTTCAATCGTTCCCCCCGTCGCAATCAAATCATCGATAATCACTACTCTCTGCCCCGGTAAAATGGCATCCTTATGAATCTCAATCGTTGCAGAACCATACTCTAAATCATAGGTTGCAGAAACGGTCTCACACGGCAATTTGCCGGCTTTTCGAATCGGAATAAACGGTTTGCCCAAAAGGTAAGCAATTGGCATACCAAAAATAAAACCACGAGATTCTGCTCCTGCAATGACATCAAATTCTACATCTTCTAGGCGCTTTACCATTTCATCAATCGCGAGTTTCAATCCTTCTGCATCCTGTAAAATACTTGTGACATCCCGAAAAATAATGCCTTTCTCCGGAAAATCCGGTATATTTCTGATATAATCCTCTACCTTTTTCATGCAAATACCTTCTTTCATTCTCTGTTGTAAACTGCATTCTTAGTATAACCCTTTATTCGCTAAAAAGCACTCTTTTTTTTCGCTTTCCGGTCGCAAATAATACCGTCACCATCAAAACCAAAAGTATGAAGCATATATAAGCAACAATCATTCCTGCCGGCCATGAATAAGGATAACTATATGGTGTTCCGACAAGTTCCTGATTCATAAGTTTAATCAGGTAGAATGTCCCTGCCCATGAGGTAACATAACCAATGACTGCTCCTACGACTGCTGCCGATATACTTTCTAACAAAAGCATTTTCCATTGCTGCCATTGATTCATTCCAATCACAGAAAATGCCCATAGCTCTTTCTCCCGAATAAGCATATTTCCATAGGTAGTATTAAACATTTGAACCACCGCAACTACCAGAATAAACAAGCTAATAAGAAAAACAATATTGCGTACAAGATTCAATAAAATCTGTGCTGCAATATATTCGGAGTTTATCTTATAAAATAGAGCATTTTGATATTCCTCTGCTAATTTGGTAAATAATACATTTTCCTCTTGCATTGCCACATTCGTTAACTTTTCTTCCTCTCGTTGAATAGCCATTATCCATGAAAAACAAGTATTATTGATATAATAGTTTTCACTCATAATTTCTTCCATAGAGCCATCTGCAATAATAAAATAATCAGAAGAACAATTGTCAATCACAGAACGTACCGTATATATTTTTGCATAATTTGTTCCCAATAACTGTTGTCTTATTTCTTGATAAATAGTAAATGACGACGCGCTTTCAATATCAATTTCCTTACCTAACCCCTGCATGGAAAATCCTTCTTCTTCCAACAATCTTACCACTTCTTTTGTCAACTCCGGTTCCATTGGATATTCCAAAAATGAATCTTTTGCTACTGGCAACTTTATATCTTCCCGGTTCAAATTACCGACCGCATTCTCATATGCACCATATAAGCAATCAAGCGAATAGATGACACCTTGCGGTGTCAATATTTCAATCGAATCTCCCTTTTGATAATTTATGTCACTTTCCTCTTGTCCTTTGCAAAAAATAACCCCATTTTCTGAATTCATTTTTTCATAGGATATCTCTTCTTCAGAGAAATTCTCTGCCATATCCGTAATTAACGTTTCCGGAAAATACTTCACAACAGTATGACTTTCAAAAGATAACGTTTCAAAGTAACTTTCTATATTAGACACTGAGTCTAATGCTTCCAGCTGTTGAGAAATTTTCTTTTCTTCCTTCGGATCATATGATATGCCTATTGAAAAACAATCCATTTCTCCCGGGACGATATCACTATAATCCTCTTCGTAGCTCCTTGCAATTGTAGTCACAAAACACATCACGGTTCCAAACATAAATACAATCGCAAATGTTCCTGCCAATAATCCCAAAAACTGCCCCGGCTTATGACGAATATTTTTTCCGGCATACATACCTTCGAGTCCAAAGAAATATCGTTTTTTTCGTTTTTCTCTCTTTTTTGCAGTACGAACCATACTGTTATTCAATGCCACGATTGGTGAATTTTTCATTGCTTGACGGCATGGTTCCACTATTGCAAAAATAACAATCACAATACCCACTACAAACATATAAAGAACCGGTTTCAATGACCATACAAAAAGGAATTCACTCGTCAACCCCATTCCTATTCCATTCATAAAACCATTAATCCAGCTTTCCAGCAAGCGAAACATACCAAAACATCCTGCAATTCCGACTAAAGTAGATACAATAACAAGAATTACCGCTTCCACTACAATGGTACAATATAGTTGCTTCGCACTCATTCCTACGCAACGATACAAACCGTAATCACGCATACGCTCTGCAATGCTCATCACCATCATATTGCGAATCATACAGATTGCAAAAAATACACACACCATTGCAACCGCCAGACAGGAAATCTCCGTCATCATCATATCCAACGGGGACTCTTCTCCTAATCCCGCCAAAACAGACTCATCTGCGATAATAGATGTTCCAATATCATCACTAATTTCATTTGCCTGACTTTTGATATCTTTCGGTGTATGCAAAGCAATACGGACCATGTATACTCCATTCTTTTCTACTTCGTCCGGTTTCTTTAAAGAATAATCCCACTCATCTACCAAAACCACTTCTTTTACAAGTGGATGTAACATAAGAGCATTAATGGTATCTTTTGTCACTTCTTTGTTATCGATCATCCCCTCCGGATTGACGTAATATTGGTTCGTTAATAGTAGCTGCGTCTCTCCATATGTATCATAAGTAGATCTCATCGCATATTGCGCAAAAGAACCATGCGCAGAAAACAACACAAAGCATAGCATCATGGAAAATGCAATCCCAAATAAAGTCAATAGCGTTCTTCGCTTCCGCTGTGTCATATGGCGAATGGCAAGTTTTAAATAATATCCCATACATCCTTACCTCCCGCCTAATCATTTTCGTTTAAGGCATGACGAATGGTAACATCAGAACTGATTTTTCCATCGGAAATGGTAATAATCCGATCTGCCATGGATGCAATATTTTCATCGTGTGTGACAAGCAATAAGGTCTGTGAATAACGCTCGGCGGTTTGTTTTAACAATGCAATAATTTCCAAACCGGTCTTTCGGTCTAAGTTTCCGGTTGGTTCATCTGCCAAAATAAGTGACGGATGGTTTGCCAACGCTCTTCCAATTGCCACTCGTTGCTTTTGTCCGCCTGATAATTCGTTTGGCATATGCAATCTGCGTTCTTCTAACCCTAATAAGGAAATTAGCTCATTCAGGTACGCCCCATCCACCTTTTTCCCGTCCAGACGCACCGGCATTTCAATATTCTCTTCTACAGACAATACCGGAATCAAATTATATTGTTGAAAAACAAAACCGATTTTTCTTCTACGAAAAATTGCTTTTCGATTTTCTTTCAGCGTCAGAATATCTTCTCCATCAAATATAATGCTTCCACTTGTTGCATCATCTACCGCACCAATCAAATGCATCAGTGTCGATTTTCCCGAACCGCTTGTTCCGACAATTGCGACAAACTCTCCTTTCTCCACGGAAAAACTCACATCTTCTAATGCAACCACTTCCGTTTCTTTTGACCCATATACTTTTCTTAAATTTTTTACTTCCAAATAACTCATAGGGCACCTCCTTACCATGTTCCATGATAATTTTTCTGCCTTACATTTCCGTGAATGTAATCTTACAATTTTGTAAGAAAAGTAATCACAAAACGTGTATAGGAATTGTCTCCTTGCCTGCTATAAACGCTGATTAATCCGCCTTGTTTTTCGATGATACTTTTTGCAAGTGCCAGACCAATTCCTACTCCATCATCTTTTTCTCTGGATGGCACCCGATAAAATCGATTAAATATTTTTGGCATGTGTTCTTTTGCAATTCCCGGTCCTTTGTCTTCTATAGACAATACAACCGCCAATGTTGTTTGTTCCAAAGCAATCTCAATTTCACCGCCTCTAGGTGCGTATTCCGATGCGTTTTTCAAAAGATTTAAAATCGCTTCCTGTAACCAAGATTCATCATGTGGCAGAATAATACTCTTGTCTCCATTCCATTTAATTTTTTGCTGTTTTTCCGTTAGCTTTAATTGTAATGCATCAATACTTTTTTCAACTGTGTCATACAGTGGTTTTCTTTTTATCTGATACTTAAGACACCCGGACTCAATCTGTGCTAATTTTAAAATACCAACTACTAACCAGCGCATTCTTTCAATTTGTATTTTGCCCTGCTGCACCAGCGCATCCAGCTTTGTATTTTTTCCCGAATCACTCTCTATTATAAATTTCTCGAAAATATCCATAAACACTTGTAGCGATGATAATGGGGTTTTCATCTGATGAGAGATATCGTTCATCATATCTTTTAAGTAAGTCATCTCTTGTTTTCGTTCTTCTTCCCTTTGCCAAACAATCTGAGAAACTTCCCAGATACGGTCATATAAACGACCGATAACGCCTTCTGTTTTCCACTTATTACACCGAACTTTCCAATTTTCCCATTTATCAGCATTCCATACTTTTACTTGGTTTGCTGTAATTGCTTCCATCAAAAGATGCTCTCCTTGTCCAATCTTTCGATATATTTTTTGAATTGCTCCCATCCCAACGAACAAACTAATGCTCAAAATGAATAACACACTTCCAACCAATAAAATTTCCATCTTATGTTGTGATGTATCTGCATTTTCTATCACTATGGAACTTTCGAAACTTCCATATCCCAATTCCACCCCTGACTGCTGTTCCAAATCGCTCGCCACATTTACAAGAACTGTTTGATACTGCTGCTCTAATTGTCCGACCTGATAACGAAAAACGGACAGTAATATCAGTACTGCAAACACTGATATTACTGCCATTTCCATAAAATATATTTTTAATTCTTTTTCCCTCATACCACTTTTCATCCTCTCCATGCATATCCTACACCTCGGACTGTTTTAATATAACTTTCCACGCCATTGTCATCTATTTTCTCGCGCAGTCTTCGTATATAAACAGATAAAGTGTTATCATCGACGAACAATTCATCAATTGACCAAAGACGTTCCATCAGTTGCTCTCTTGTTATAATCTGTCCTTGATGCTGAAGCAGTTCTTCTAACAGTTTAAATTCACTTGGTGTGAGGCTGATTTTTTCATCGTTTTTCCAAACACAAAAATTATTATGGTCAATATGAATATTATCGAATTGCATCGGCGCATTGTTTTTTATCGTCCCATATTTTCTGGTATTTGCATGGATACGAGCAATCAACTCTTTGATTCGAAATGGTTTTGTCAAATAATCATCTCCACCAATATTTAACCCTTGGACAATATTCCCTTCATCGGACAATGCTGTCAGAAAAATGATCGGAAGATTTTTGTTACGCGCTTTCAGCCACTGACAAATTTCATATCCTGTTGCATCCGGCAACATAATATCTAATAGCACACAGGAAAATTCTCCTTTTTGAGTTAGAAATGTTTGTTTAGCATCTGCAAAATCCACACAATGGTATACTTGCATTCCTTCCTCAGTAAGCGAATATTCCGTTCCCATCGCTAACGCCTTATCGTCTTCGATTAATAATATTTTCACAAATAATCCTCCACACTTTTGCTAATTTCTTCATACAACAAGCAATTGCTATAGGTATTGTAATTCCGGCTACCAAATACAAAATGACAAACTGCAAATTTCCATTTGGCACATAATAATACCATATATCTGTTTTATAGCTCACCCAATCAAAGTCCGAAAATAGAGGTGTAAATTTACTAACGAATGCAAATAATGTTTTTACCATCATAAAACCTATAAATTGATGAATCATAATGGAATACGTATTATCAGCAATGAAATTCACATATTTACTTTTTCCGATAGCCGGTTCCAAAACTTTTGAAACCCGTAGCCAAAATGCGATTCCTAATATTCCAACAACAAACGGCATTAGCGGAATACTGCTAAAATCATTACACCATGCCGGCGTATAATATGGAATTTTTCCATAAACGCACAAAATCACTAATTCCACTGCAAAGATTGCTGTAAAATACCAAAATCCCGAAATTTTTTTATCATATTTTTCCAGTTTTTCTTTATATAGGGTGCCAATGCTATAAAAAGGAAGAAAAAATAACATTCGAACAAGGACCAACCACCAGCCGTCATGAAAGCCGCAACTTGCCAAATACACACCAAATATACCCAATATCGTATGAATTACAAAATAGCACCATTCGTTTGCTTTTATATGTAATATACAAAACATTTTTCGAATCAGAACATTGTATACTTCAATCATAAACAGCGGAATAACAAACCAACCGCCCACATTATAATAAAACTGATGCCCATTGGTAATTGGTGCAATTAACAAATTCTCCAGTGTGATGTCAGTTCCCATAGTAAATCCATGCATAGAAAGAAATGCTACAACTACTGCATAGAAAAAATTCCATAAATATAACGGTATGATAAGTCGTTTTACTTTTTTCCATATGTATTTCCCGCAATTTTCTTCTGCTTTGTTTTTATAAAAATAACCGGACACAAAGGCAAATAATGGAAGATGGAATGCATATGGCGGAAACCATTCATAGAACAGTGATATTCCACCATTCCAGCAATGACCAGCTACAATTACTATCATTCCTATTGCATACATAATTTTAAACCGATAATCGATTTTTGTTTCCATTTTGTTACCCCTTTGTTCCTTTTATTTTTTCAAATTGATCCGTAACTTTAATCACATCACATACACAAAGTACCTTTTCTTTTACCGTAAAACGTATATCAAATCCACCAAATGCCATTCCGTACACATAATCCGGCTTTTTGTTATAAGCAGCGCGTGGATCTTGTGCTAACACTTCATAGGCAGAAGTTCTCAATTCTTCCGGCAATTTCGCAAGAAGTTCTTCCGAGAATTCCACCGCAATCCTATCTTCTTTGTGTTCTTCTGCAAAACTTCCTGTTGCATTCGGATGAGAATCGGTATACGTAAGATAGGGCTTAATATCATAAATTGGTGTTTGATCCAACAAATCTGCTCCTGATACAATGAGTACCGGACCAAGTTGTTTATCCAAAATAATTTCTTCCAAGCAAACAGAAGATAACCCCAACGAATTTGGCCGAAACGGAGAACGTGTTGCAAAGACACCTTTTTTGATTCTTCCACCTAGTCGCGGCGGTGCCACTGTCGCAGAAAAATGTTCCCTTTTTGCTTTGGAAAATCCCCAAATCAACCAAATATGGGAAAATTCTTCCATCCCTTTGACCGCATCAGTGCTTCGATATTCCGGTTCAAATACGATTTTTCCCCGAAGCGATGGAACAAGTCCGCTTTGTCTTGGAATTCCAAACTTATCCGGAAACTCCGTATAAATTTTTGCTATTACCTTTAGTTCCTCGTTATTCATACTTTCCCCTATTCTAAAGTATCCAAAAGACCTTCTATGCCTTTCCTGTCATAAATTCCTTGCGAAGGCCCTTTGGATAATGGTTTTTCAGCTGATTGCCTGCAAGTTTTCCCCAACCTGCAGAATAACCATCCACACAAACAAGACACCAGCCTTTTTCATTACCGGTTTGTCGGTCACCCGGTTGAACACATACGGTTTCTCCTCGATAATAGGCAGCAATTCTTGCATCCTTTGCGGAAAAGGAAACACTTCTTTGTACATCCTCTTTTCCAAGTGCTAATGCAAATGCATGGGATGGTTCAAAACGATTTTTCTTAAATGTACCCAAATGGATACCGGCTCTCAACACATGAAGACCGTTCAATGAAGGAGCACCTTTCGGCAAACAATACAGCTGGTCTCCAAAGAGAGTAAATTGTTCTATCGGAAAATCTGCCATCGTTTGCTTAGAAAGTGTCTGTTCCACAAACGTTTCAAACGCAAGGCATTGCGCTTTATCTAAGCATGTATTACTTTTCTTTTTTAAATGTTTGTATTCCTTCGCATCAATCGGCTGCCCCTTCTTATGCAAAAGAGCAACAAAATGTCCTTCTCCATTCAAATGGTGCGGGAAAAGGCGATATGTATTTTCAATCAAGCCTCTATCGAAGTATGGCGCCTCCATTTCTAACAATTCAAATTCTTCATGTCGATTTAAAAAATCACGAATGACATCCTCGTTTTCTTCCGGCGAAAACGTGCAGGTGGAATAAGCTAGCCATCCACCCGGCATCAACATTTGCGATGCATTATGTAAAATC
The DNA here is from genome assembly GCA_045531055.1 of Lachnospiraceae bacterium. Classification (GTDB taxonomy): domain Bacteria; phylum Bacillota; class Clostridia; order Lachnospirales; family Lachnospiraceae; genus Roseburia. The sequence continues at coordinate 114,203 of JAZSDG010000030.1, forward strand.
ATGCTTTGACGATTGGCACATACATAGACCTGCTCTTTACTCCATTCCTCCATCGCATCCGGATTCTTTCGAAACATTCCCTCTCCAGAGCACGGAGCATCAACCATAATCTTATGAAAATATCCTATAAAATGAGGCACCAAATCCTTACTGTCTTCATTGGTAACAATCGCATTGCATATTCCCATTCGTTCTATATTCTGAGACAGAATTTTGCATCTGGCCGGATGAATTTCATTGGAAATCAACAATCCTTCCTGTCCTAGGTATGAAGCAAGTTGTGTCGATTTGCCACCCGGAGCCGCACACAAATCGAGCACACGTTCCCCCGGCTTTGGTGCAAGCAATGCTGCCGGAGCCATTGCACTCGGTTCCTGGATATAATATACCCCAGCTTCATGGTATGGATGCTTTCCCGGATGCGCAGTTTCTTCATAGTAGTATGCGTCTTTCGCCCATGGAACCGGTACCGTATCCAGAATGGCAAGTTCTTTTCTGATTTTCTCCCAAGCATCATTCTCTCCCCCTCTTTTTAAAGGATTGAAACGAAGTGCCTGAAATTTATGATTTTCATAACTATGTAAAAAAACTTCAAACTCATCGCCAAGAAGCGCTTTCATTTTTGCAATAAAATCTGCCGGTAAACTTTTCATCTGACTATTACTCCATTTATAGCATAATTTCCCAATTAATAACTTCATTATTATAGCATAATCAACGCAAAAAAAAAGACACCAGACATATATTTGTCTGATGTCCCAAATTTGCTACATAAGTAAAAAAATGATACTTGATACAACAGCCGAACTAACTGCTGCAACTGCATACGAAAGTGGCATATGATTCTCATCTTTTGTAACAGAACGCAATGCTAAAAATACTAAAATCAAAGCATATGCTGATGCAAATGATCCCATCCAGCTGGAAATCATGCTAAATAGACGAGCCGGAATTTCTCCAATCAAGCTTGCAACAAAGCTAACCGGAATGGTAACTAAGTGCAACAAGCTTGTGATGCTAAGAGTTTGCGCAAAAGATACTTTCTTATCTTTTTCTAATACATTAATCATTACCATCAATAATGCCGCCAATACCGCTGCAATTCCAATCACACGAATAAATTCCACAAAGAAGCCCGCTACAATCTTACCGCCGGAATAACTATCAAAATATTTGACATTGTATATGAGACGATAAATCATTGTCTCCAATCCACTGATAAATGCCAAAATAGCAATCAACGCTGCCGGAAGGATCATATCTCCTCTTTGTACATAAGCCTTTACGGCATCTGCCGGTTTTGTAAAAATACCTTTCACCAACATCACCAAAGCTCCTATTGCCTGATTGGCCTGTTGATTGATTTGCTGATTCAATTGTTGTTGATTAAACTGCTGCTGATTAAATTGCTGTTGATTGAACTGTGGTTGTTGCATGGTTGGTGCTGCCTGAGCGCTACAATTACAAACCTCTCCCTCTGCTAATTGTCTTCCACAATACTGACAAAAACCCATTTTACTTCTTCCTTTCTACGTAAATTTTATTACAAGTTATATGCTACCACTATCTTCATGTTTTTACAATATTTTTCTTAATTATAAAAAGAGAAAATAGACCTTTGCGCATATTTGCAAAGATCTTTCTCTTTTTTCAAAAAGCAGAACGATAAGCCGGGTTCTGTCGTTGGGTGAACATCTATCTAGGATGACTGTTGCCAGCCACCTCAAGCGACCTACCTAAAGCTAGCGGGCTACATCAATGCTTTGTTTTGGTCTTGCTTCGAATGGGGTTTACATGTGCCCTCTCTGTTACCAGCGAGGCGGTAGTCTCTTACACTGCCATTCCACCCTTACCGGATTTCTCCGGCGGTATATTTCTGTTGCACTTTCCTTAGAGTTTCCTCTACCGGCCGTTAACCGGCATCCTGCCCTATGAAGCCCGGACTTTCCTCACCTGCGGTCTTTCGACACTTGCAGCCGCGTTCACCTGTCCTGCATTTTGCATTCCTAACTATATCATAAATCAAACGTTAAAACAACTTCCTCCTACAAATTCGCGAATGAGAGAATTCTTTGAAATTCCTTCTGTTGGAAGCGGAAGGAAATAATCCAAAATCTTTAACAAACGTTTTGCCTCAAGATATTCTTGCGCATCACGCGGAATTTGGAACAATAGCGGTTCTGCATATGTTTTCAGTACCGCAAGCTCATATACAAGCGCCGAGTTAAATACAACATCTGCACTTTCCTGGAATGGGAAAATATACTTTTCTTCTCCACGTCTTACCGACGCCCACATTGCAATGGTCTCTTTTGCATTTGTGTTGCGGGTTCTTGCATCACGTACTATTCTTCGTATCAGACGCGCATCTGCTGTCGGAAGAGGATTGTGCTCATCAATATTTAACTGCGTGAGCGCTGATATATATATGCGAAACTTGCTTTCCTCCGGTAACGAATAGGAAAGACGGTCATTCAAACCATGAATCCCCTCAATTACCAGCACATCATCCGCACCCAATTTCATTTTCCTTCCACGATATTCACGTTTACCGGTTTTAAAATTAAAGGAAGGTAATTCTACTTCTTCCCCATCTAATAGTTTTTTCATATCTTGATTAAAAAGTTCAACATCAATCGCCTCAAGACACTCAAAGTCTAAATTTCCATCTTCGTCTCTTGGACACTTATCCCTATCTGCATAATAATCATCCAAACCAATTGCGTGTGGTTTTAATCCCTTCGCAAAAAGCTGTATCGAAAGACGATTGGAAAAAGAAGTCTTTCCGGAAGAAGATGGTCCTGCAATCATAATAAACTTTTTATTTCCACTTTCTGCAATTTGCGTCGCTAAATCTCCAATACGCTGTTCCATCAGTGCTTCTTGTGTCAAAATAATATCCGAACCATGACCGGTAGTAATCGCATCATTTAGTGCGCCAATAGTACCAATATCAAGCATTCGACTCCATTCACGTGATTCCTTTAATGTATGATGTATTTTACCGGATGCATTTAATGGCTCCACTTTCTTAGAATCCTTATCCGGGAACAGTAGCACATAACCATCCTCATACAATTCTAAATCAAAGTATTTCAGATAACCGGTAGACGGAACCATATATCCGTAAAAATAGTCTAAAAGACCGTCAATTTCATACAAATTTACACGCGAACTTCTACGATAATATAAAAGACGCTCTTTGTCATACATTCCGCGATCATGGAATAATTTTTCTGCATCGCTTGTTTTTACACTCGTTTTTTCAATCGGAATATTTGCCTCTACCAAGCGAAACATTTCCCTTTTCAATTTCAGCAAATCTACATCACTTATTTTTCGGTCTAACAGTTCGCAATAATATCCTTGCCCCAGCGAATAAAACACTTTTACATGCACATCTTCTCCCCACAAATTAGATACCGCTTTTTGCATGAGAAGCGTCATGCTTCTACGATATGTACGCTTACCATCTTTATGTGTCATTGTTAAGAATGAAACCCTACCGGATTCTTTCACAACTTTTGGCAATTCTCTTAGTTTGTGATTGCATACAGCAAGTACTATCGTATCCGGATAATGTTCCTGATATTCTTCTGCTAAATCCTCCAATGTAGTGCCTTCCGGAACAACAACTTTCCTAATTTTATCCTTTGGTAACTCAATGGTAAGTTCAAACTCCTGCATGTTTTCTCCCCCTTAATGCTAGTTTTTGTGCCTTCTCATTTTCTACAATTTTCTTTTGTACTTCTTCTCTACGACTAACAATCCCATCTGAATCCGCTTGTTTTGTAAGCTCTTTTAAAATCGTTTGCAATTGCATGTGTTGTTTATCCAAAAAGCGGCACAACACCTGATTCCCGGTTCGAATTAAAATGGGACCATATTGATCATATATTTCTTGGAATTGGTCATCCGTTATGTCTGCTTTTCTTGGAATAACTTTCATCATAGGATAGTATTTTCCGTCCTCGAAAACCATATCCTCTGCCACAATAGAATAGTCATTTTCTCTTAAAAAACGGCGCACCTTATACAAGTCAGACTGCGGTTGCAGAATTAATTCCTTGGCAGCCCGACACACTCTGCTACCTGCTGTTAAAATATGTATGACCAATTCTCCGCCCATCCCGGCAACTAAAATGGTCTGCGCTTCGCCCGGTTCCAATGCGGCCACTCCATCGGAAAGCCGTGTCTGTATATATTCGGTTAGCCCAAACTGTGCAATATGTTTATTCGCACGTTCCAACGGTCCCGGACGTAAATCCATAGCAATCGCAGATGGTATTCTCTTTTCTTTTACAAGTGCAATTGGTACATATCCATGGTCCGTTCCTATATCTGCTAATATATTCCCCTTTGTAACCATGGACGCAACTGCTTCCATTCTTTTGGATAATATGCTCATTTTACTCAAGATAATCCTTTAACTTACGACTTCTGCTTGGATGACGAAGCTTACGAAGTGCTTTTGCCTCAATCTGACGAATTCTCTCACGAGTAACATTAAATTCTTTACCAACTTCTTCTAATGTCCGTGCACGACCATCGTCCAATCCAAAACGAAGAGTAAGTACTTTTTGTTCACGCTCTGTCAAAGTTCCAAGAACTTCTTCTAATTGTTCCTTTAACAAAGTAAATGCTGCCGCATCTGCCGGTACCGGAACATTTTCATCACGGATGAAATCTCCCAAATGAGAATCTTCTTCTTCACCGATTGGAGTCTCTAATGAAACCGGCTCCTGAGAAATCTTCAAAATTTCACGCACACGCTCTACCGGCATTCCCATTTCTTCTGCAATTTCTTCCGGACTTGGCTCGCGTCCAAGTTCCTGCAATAACTGTCTGGAAATACGAATCAGCTTGTTTATAGTTTCTACCATATGCACCGGGATACGAATGGTTCTTGCCTGATCTGCGATTGCTCGCGTAATTGCCTGACGAATCCACCATGTTGCATAAGTAGAGAATTTATATCCTTTACGATAATCAAATTTCTCAACTGCTTTAATCAAACCTAGGTTGCCTTCCTGAATCAAATCAAGGAAAAGCATACCACGTCCAACATAACGTTTTGCAATACTAACTACCAAACGAAGATTCGCCTCTGCCAAACGTTTTTTTGCATCGGAACCAAGGTCTACCTCTTTTTGCAATAGCTTAATTTCTTCTTTTAGTTCTTCCTGTTCAGCTTCTTGGACTTCCTGTATACGTTTCTTCAAAATAGAAACCTTCTCTCCTGCAACGATACCGGCTTCCATCTTTTGTGCCAAGTCAATCTCTTCTTCTGCATTCAAAAGAGGCACTTTACCAATTTCTTTTAAATACATACGAACCGGATCTTCTACGCTTACGCCATCCGGAACAGAAAGGTCTATTTTCTCAACTTCTACTTCGTCGTCTTCGTCCAAAATAATCTCATCGTCATCGTCGTCATCGCTAATCTTAAGGACGTCAATATTATTATGTTCTAACGTATCAAGAACCTGTTCAAATTTCTCTGCATCGAGATTCATATCATTGAAGAAATCACAGATTTCCTGATATTCGAGAATATTCTTTTTCTTCTTTCCAAGCGCGAGAAGCTCCTGCATCTTTTCTTGGAATTTCGCGTTCATGTCTTCTGTTTCTACAACTTCTACTTTTTCTTCTTTTTTCTTTGCCATTTTTTCATTCATCCTCTCAGGTTATTTATTATTTTGTCCTTATTCTATGGAAATATGCAATTTTTCCAGCTGTTCGAGTGCTCGCTTATCTTCCACAACCTTCATCAAACCTTGCATGTCGGTTGGCGCAAGATTCTTGGAACGATGCTCGATGCTATTTTGCTTGATTCGAATAATCGTCTCTTTTAACGCCTTTTTCATGTCATCTTTTGTCTCAACTTCATGAATCCGAGCATTAAAAAGCCCTGCCACTTCGCGTTGTTCTTCCTCATTATCGAACATACTGATGATTTTTGCAGGATTTACAGTTGCGTCGCTTTCATATTGTGCAAATAATATCTGTGCAACTCGAAAATATAAATCTTCTGTAAAATCCTCAGCAGTAATATATGGTTGAACCACCGAGAAAAGTCTGGTATCTTCAATCAGCCACGTGATAAGCAGTTTCTGTGACTGTTTCATGCCATCTTCTTTTTTCTTATTCTCGTGGATACCACTTTTTAGCGGAGTCGGTCGGCTTACAATACCACCTTTTACTGCAAAATTATTGACCAGCTTTCTTAAATTGTCAAACCCAATCCGGTACTTTAACGCCACAGCTTCTATATAATTGTTTCTTTCAAGTTCTTCCGGAAACTGTAGAAGCTTTTGGGCTATTTCATTATAAAATGCGGTCTTCGCTTCCGGATCGTTCATATCATAATTCTGTTCCATGATACGAATTTCAAACAAAAAGCTATTCTCAGCTTCTTCAATTCGTTTCCGATATTCATCTGCGCCAAGTGCTTTAATAAATTCATCCGGATCCTTGTATGGCCGCATATTGATGACCTTTGCAACAATACCAACTTCCTTTAAAATCGGTATCGCACGGAGTGTTGCTTTCGTTCCTGCAGCATCACTATCGTATGTCAGATACACTTCTTTTGTATAACGCTTTAATAAATTGGCATGTCCACTTGTAAGCGCTGTTCCAAGTGATGCCACTGCATTGTCAAATCCTGCCTGATGCAAAGAAATGACATCCATATAACCTTCACATAGCAACAGCTGATTCGCTCTTGTGGTACGCGCAATATTAAGCCCATATAAATTACGGCTCTTATCAAAAATCTTAGTTTCCGGAGAATTTAAGTATTTCGGTTCTCCCTCTCCCATAACTCGTCCGCCAAAACCAATCACGCGGTTATGTACATCCATAATTGGAAACATTGCACGATTCCAAAATTTATCATGACCACCTCGAACCTCATCAAAAGAAACCAGTCCGGATTCTTTTAAAATTTCATCTTCATATCCTTTTTGGCGCAAGTAGCGGTACAAATCATCACTGTACTGATCGGAATACCCCAGCCCAAATTTCTGCATGATTTCATCCGATAGCTCTCGATTTTTAAAATACTGATATGCTTTAGTTCCACGCTGTCCTCGTAAAAGACCGTAAAAATATTTCGCCGCCTCTTTATTCATCTCAAGCAATTGCGTTCTTTTATCAGCTTCTTTTTTTTGCGCAGGTGTCATCTCTTGTTTTGGCAAATCAATACCGGCTCGATCTGCCAAAGTTTGCATTGCCTCGCCAAAGGTAAAGTTCTCATATTGCATCAAGAATGTAAATACATTCCCTCCTGCACCACAACCAAAACAATAATACATCTGCTTATTGGGAGACACCGAAAAGGAGCCCGTTTTTTCGTTATGAAACGGACATAGTCCAAAATAGGTATTTCCCTTTTTCTGAAGTCGCACATAGCCTCCGATGATATCAACCACATCATTGCGCGAACGGACTTCTTCAATTAGTTCATCGGAATAATAAGGCACGGTTCCTCCTTTCTATGCAATCACCCGTTTATTTAATAACCATCTACCTGCCATGCTTCCGGCAAGAAAAACTCACCAAACTTCTTAATCGCATATTGATCAGTCATACCGGAAATATAATCACATACGATACGACCCTTGTCTTCACCCTCCTCCATCATATGACAAAGTTTGTCGGGTAAAAGTTCCACATGATCCATATAATAATAAAACATTTGCTCTAACATAGCCTTTGCTTTAACTTCTTCGCTTTTGGCAACCGGGTTTTTATAAACATTCTCGAACATAAACAATCGAAGATCACGAAGTGCCTCTTGCGTCTCTTTTGACATCACAATATCATTTTTATTTGCACTTTCCATAATAATGTCATGGATCAAATGATCAAGTCTCGACTTGGTATCATAGCCTAGCGTCTTGCGAAGTTCTAACGGAATATCTTCTTCACACAAAAGTTGTGCACGAATTGCATCATCAAAATCAGAATTGACATATGCAATCTTATCGGAAAGGCGAACGATCTTCCCTTCAAGTGTATGTGGCATCGTTTTCGTCTGATGATTTAAAATACCATCTCGCACTTCCCATGTAAGATTTAAACCTTCGCCGTCCTTCTCTAATTTTTCCACAATTCTTACACTCTGCTCATTATGTTTGAATCCGCCTTCGTAAATACGATCTAATACAAATTCTCCCGCATGACCAAACGGTGTATGTCCCAAATCATGTCCAAGCGCAATTGCTTCGACCAAATCCTCATTCAGACGAAGCGCTTTGGCTATTGTTCTTGCATTCTGTGACACCTCTAAAGTATGTGACAGTCGCGTCCGATAATGATCTCCCCTTGGTGTCAAAAACACCTGCGTTTTATTTTTCAAACGCCGAAAAGACTTACTATGTAAAATGCGATCCCGATCCCTTTGAAATACCGGACGGATATCACACTGCGGTTCCGGAATATCTCTGCCCTTTGAGTTGATGCTAAGACAGGCATACGGACTTAAGTTTTCTTGTTCCATTTTCTCAATTTGTTCTCGAATTGACATGCTTTCGCTCCTTCGTGCAAATTGCCTTTCAACAATAAATATTCTGTCTTTCTTTCCAATTTCCTTTTTTTATTTTCATTTTTTATATCCACCTAAAATTTCCAACAAATCTTCTAACATATTTCCTTTGATTTCATTCTGATAATTTCCATAGTAAAATTTATCATCTTTAACCAATATACAACCTACCCAATCCCCATGTACGCCCTCCTGACGAAAGGCTTCCTGCATATTGTGATATCCGCGAATGGTAAAATAAGCATCATATTCTGTAAAGTCCTTTGGATTATAAGTAACAACACCAAATTCATTTTCCAGCATTAATACATAATCCTTCTCACAAATAGAATATCCTGTAATATCATTTGTATAGCGAATTTGGTCTTCCCATTCCTCATCCCATAGCAAGAATACCGAATCCGTTCTCCACGATTCCTTTGATTCGATCTTTGTTGCTTCTTCAAATGTATTCTCGTCGGCACCATACATTTGAAGATAAGTTTCTTCCCAATTCGGGCCTTTATATAAAACATTTGCAACCGCCAGTTCGTAAAAACGGCTTTCGCAATTCTCATCTTTATAGCCTAAATAACCAAGTGCCTCCCCCGTCTCATAATAATTCAGTTCTTCATCTACAGGAAGATATACTATTGACCCATATTGCATCGGTCCAAAAGCACTATCTTTCGTTAAACATTCTGCAATTTTATGATAATGCGGGTGTTCATTTCTTTTTCCAAACAACAAATTGCCGACAAAAAATATACAAACACCTAAAGATACCACACCAATTACAATGTTCTTGGCCAAACGTTTCATTCGTAGCCGCTTCATGGATGCACGTTCCTGCTCTGTTGCTACCAAAAAGCGCTTTTCATCAAACTCAATGATACCCGGTTTTGGCAAATAAAATTTCTTCGCAACAATGTAGGAAACTTCAATGACAATAATGGTTAATAATACAATCCCCAATATGTAAACGACCGGTTGCCAAGGATGCAACAATTGACACAACAACAAATCATCCAGCACGCACCCTGTACGCTCCAGTAATCTTTCATCAATAAATATCCGGCATATAAGTTCTATCACACCACATACTACTGCGAAAAAAAGACCATCTGCTATCAAATAGCTAATCCATGCTTTTGGTTTTCGAATAACAACAAGAGGAAATAACGACATTACCAAAGCAAACATTAAAATGCCGACAAAAAAATATGCCCATCTCTCAAACATAGTGCTACCATAAATTCTAGTTAAATATTCTCCCATGGTAAGGCCATCGATATTTCCCCAACCAGAAATCCGCGAAAAGAATATGACCAGTTTCATAATCGCCCACAGCGCCATATAGCCAACCGCATAGCTAACCATCATAAATCGAAGTTCTTTTTTACTATCCATTGCAAGTTGATGACTCATATGGTTACCCTTAAGCAGCATTCCTCGTTGCACATAAAATACAACCCCAAAAGCTACAAACGCCGAAATTCCACCCATACTGCCAATAAAACCATTCATAAAAAGCATAAGTAAAAAAGAGAGCACGACAGAGAATGCTAAATGCAACGGTGTATTCTCTATATTCCATGAAATCCGATAGTAATGTTTCATTGCAAGCCTCCATTCTCCAGCTTAAGTACGCGTGTTGCAACACGTTTAACATCTTCCTGGTTATGTGTGGAAAAAAGAATAGTAAGAGAATTCTTTTTTCTATAATCAGCAATCATATGCAACATCTCTTCTCTTGACAAATCATCCACTCCACTTGTCAGTTCATCCATAACCAAAAAGTTTGGCTGTCTGCATAATGCAAGAATCAACATATATTTTTTCTGCATTCCTTTGGAATACATCTTAATTCTGTTTGTTTCGTCGAGGCCTGCTTCTTTCATTCTGCATGAAAAATCTTCCATAGAAAACCACGGCTCAAATTTTCTTATTTCTGCGGCAAGTTTAACCGCCTTCATTTCCATGTTAAAATTAGGTGCGTCATAAATAACAGAAATTTTTTTACGAATCTCCATTTCATTTTCATACAGTTCTTTTCCAAAATAGCGAATCCTTCCAACATCAGCTAATAATGCATTCCCAATAATTTGAATTAATGTTGATTTTCCGGCACCACTTCTTCCCAAAATCGCTACAGTTTCACCTTCATTTATGATAAACGAAATGTCATGTAATACAAAATCTCCTCTACGCAGATAAACCTTTTCCAATTCCAATACACTCATAGCGCGTCCCCTCTCCATGTTTAATATGCGAGCAATCTTTTTTATTTTACCACAAAAATAGGTGAAAGAAAACAAAAATAAGGAAACCTTAAGATTCCTTAAGATTCCCTTCTTTCAAATGCAGGAGATGGGACTTGAACCCACACGATATTGCTACCACAGGCACCTGAAGCCTGCGCGTCTGCCAATTCCGCCACTCCTGCAAACCAAAAATATTCTAACGAATTTCCAAAGTTATGTCAATATGATTTTTTCTCAAAAAATACAATTTTTGCATTGACAATTAGTTTAGCATTTGATATTATAATCAAGTCGTCAAACGACGAATGCACATAATTGCATATGCGGAAGTGTCGGAACTGGCAGACGAGCAAGACTAAGGATCTTGTGATAGCAATATCGTGTGGGTTCAAGTCCCATCTTCCGCATTGAATACTAAGAATCTCGATTACGAGGTTCTTTTTTAGATAAAAGGAGAAAGTCACCCATGATGAACCCAGCTACTATGATAAAGATAATGCAAGCAAAGAACAAATTTACCGGAAACCATCCGAAATTTGTTTCATTTCTTAAGACTGTCTTTTCGCAGACACCGGAAGAAGGAACTGTGATTGAAGTTACCGTGACAAGACCAAACCAATCCCCAATTACATCCAATCTGAAAGTACAGGCATCTGACCTAGAACTTTTGCAAGAATTAAAGGGGCTTTTATAGCCCCTTTAAATACATCCCTAGCGGAAGAAAGAATCTTATTACGGATACCACCGGAAAATAGGTTGATGCATCAAAATATACCGGGCATAGACATATATTCAAGAACAGCACCGGTATCATCCATGACATAAATCGTTCTGCCTTTCGAAGAAAATTCCTCATGAAATAACACCAGACGAAAGAATATCCAACCAAACAGATCAACCACAATATTCCATAAATGATATTTCCCATAACTCCCAAAAACAACATCATGCCTAGTCCAGCCACAAACGGTAAGGTTACTACACTCAGACAGTGCGTGAATGAAAATATTGTTCTCTCTTGTTTGTCTAAACACATAGAAAATGACGCTTTTTGCGAATGACTTTCTTCTCCAATGGATAGAAAAACCATGAAAAAGATAAACAGTGCGATTGTTCCTTGAATCGGGAATGTCGTTGTTTCCTTTCTTTTTGTTTCTTGTTTTTCTCCAACCATCACTTCCTCAATTCGAAACAATTCATTGCTGTTTATATATTCTTGTTGCCTTTTAAGAAGCTCTTCGAGCATGGTCTCATCAACATCTTTATAAAGTTCTTGTGCATTTTTACGAAGCAAGATTTCACTCATCATTTCCAAAAGAGCACTGTAAATTGTTTCTTTTGCAACTTCGCCCTTCACTGAAAACGAAGATCCATAATAAGTCACTGCATTTTCCTGTTGCAAATTTGCAAACCTATCCTTGATATCATCTTCAATAACAAAACCACACTCTACTTTCCCTGCATGCACTTCTGCTTTCAAAGCTTGTTCGCTATTTGCGATTTTAAAATCGAAAATGCTATTCTTTTTTTCCAGACACTCCATTACTTCATTTTGCACATTTTCATTTTGACAGAAAACAAGCACTGTTGTATTTGAGATATCCGGCATTGTTACTCCCGCTACCAATATCACAAGAATACTCATGCTAATAAGCACAAGCCATGTTTCTAATCGTCTTACCTGTGCCTTCACAAGTAGCAGATACCATTTTACGTATTTTTGCATATTTTTAATGTCCCTATTCCATAACAAACAAGCCCTATTAATAGTACCCAAATCATTTCCATTCCAAAATTCTTTCCATACAACACACGTTGCAGATAATCCATCCAAAATGACAGTGGGAGATATTCTCCTATTTTTTGAACAATGGTCGGGAAATACACCATAGGAAGAATCCCGCCCGAACAGATGATCATGATTGCATTTATGCCTAATAAGAGCAACATACCAGTGTCCTCCTTTTTTGCAAATGAAAAAACAAGGTGAAAAAAGGACGCTATAGAAAATGACAGTGGCACCAACCCTATCACTGTCAGATTGTCTGACATAAGAAATGATGAATCTAAATAATCACTCACTTTGCATCCGATGAAATAAGTAACCAGCATGATTAGAAACACGTATATTGCCATAATAAGAACACGCACAGCTGACGTATATCCTGCACCTACTCCCAGTACTTTTAATTTCTTTGCAACATCCATATCCTGTTTCTGATAAAAAAAGCCAAAATGAGTTCCACCTATCAACAAAAAAAGTAGAATCCCAATTACGAAATAGTATTGTCGAAAATCAACCTCTCCCGTCTCTGTGAGTATGCAATTCTGAAATGTATTTCCTCTCTGATAGATATTGACTATATACAATTCCGAAAGAAATGACTGCATTTTGCTCTTTTTCATTTTTAGCTCATAGATTTTCGAATGATCTGTTGCCGCATATACCGCAGATTCTGTAATCTGTACGTAAGAGACGCCATCACTGAGCAATTCTTTAAATATGTCCAGATTTAAACTGTTTTCATTCGAAAAAAAGACTGTTACCGGTGTATTCACACCGGTATCCACGTCTTCATAAAAATCAGCAGATAATTCAATGGCTGCTTGTATTTCATTTTCTAAAAGTTTTTCCTGTGCTTCTTCTTCGCTTAAATAGGTGAATGTACAAATACTTCTAACACTATCCATACCCGAAATCACTTTCGTCACAAATTTTGTTGTATCCGCATCTTCCGGTATCACAATACCAATGGTTACTTTTTGAAATATTTGCGCATTGGAGAACCACTGACTGATTCCCCATGCAACAAAAATTGTAAGCAACAAAAGTAAAATAATTCCACCTATCATATGTAAAAAAGCGATGGCACTTCTCTTCAACTGATAGTAAAAATAATTAATATAACGCATCTTCCAAATCTTCTAAAACATCCATCAACAATGCTTCTGATGCAGTTCCAAGATCCACTGCACTTCCTTCGAATTTATCAATATCAGCACCTTTTGTAATAGAAAATCCCAAGGTTCCATCCAACTCGTTACCTTCCACCTCAATTGAGGTAATGTCCAATCCCACGGTACTTCTTTCACTTGTAACTTTACCTTCCATATAAATAGGCGTACTATAGTTTTCATCCAATTCGACCGTAAACTTTCCGGACTTTGTATCATAAGTTCCAAAGAAAACACTTTCTCCTTCGATAAATATTTCAGTTGTTTCCGTAGAACCGGAGGTCTTACCTACTATTTCAAAAGCAATTTCTTCATATGGGTCAATAATTCTTACATTTTGCATTGGTCTTTCTCCACCTAAAAACTCAATGCTAATCATTTCCTCCTGCATTACAAGATCAATACATGCCAACTGATTTTTGTATAGATAGAATGTCAACTCCATATCCGGCATTTCTTCAAATATTTCTTCCAGTTCCTTAAAGGCAGTTCCGAAGGTAGCTGAAAATTCATCTCCGTATTCTTCTTTACATACACTTTCCAATTGCTCAATGACATCCAGCGCGTTATCGGCTGTAACTACTGCTCGATAACCTTTACAACTTCTAGACTTTCCATTAACGGTAAATGATTCTTTTGATACTTCTTCGAAATTTAATCCACGGAATTCAGAAAGAAAAATACCGGATACTTCTGCTATAAATTCTGTATTGTTTTCCCTTGAATTAACGCTTTGTAGCATTTCATCCAAAAGCTCAATTTCTTCTTCTGTTAATAGCTCTGTAATATAGCCGGTCTTTTCTTCCTTGAAATTATAGACATAAATATCATCACCAAAGGTCGGAATCTGTACCGCCACTTTTTCCTGATCGATAATTGCTCCTGCTTCAAGCTCTACACTTTGTAAACCATCCGAAAGATCCAAAAAAACATCTATTCGTTGTGCTTTTTCTGTAGTTGCAAATGTAGCATCCGCCTGAAGTCCTTCTACGCTTATTGTTACATCTGTTGTATAACTGCCATCTTTGACAATGTCTGCCGTATTGATATCTTTTAAAAACGGACCAGCTTCAAATGTATTACCTGCCGCACGAATAATTTTATCCGGCGCACTTAAAAATACACCATTATAAATCAAAAGACCAATTACAACGGCCACAACAACAACTACCCCTATAATAATTCCAACAAGTGCTCCTGCCGGAAATTTCTTCTTTGGTTTCTGTGGCATGGGTGGTGTCTGCGGCATCATATACGACTGCTGCATCATAGGTTGTTGTGGCATTACCGGCTGTTCCTGCATCATCGGTTGCTGTGGTGCTACCGGCTGTTCCTGCATCATCGGCTGCTGTGGATTTTGATATATCGGTTGCCCTGTCATTGGGTCAAACCGCATCATCGGTTGCTCATTCTGTTGGTTCTGTAAATTCATATTGTTATCCATAACTCTTCTCCTTTTTTATGTATTTAGTATAAGATTTCTAATGCGCTCAATCGTTTTTTCTTCTTCAGACAACTCTCTTACCTCCCCGTCTGACATATAAAAACATCGATCGCACATCGAAATTTCATGTTCGTCGTGTGTCGTCAAAACTAGTATCCCATTCCTTTTTCGATACTGTTCCATCCAACTATGAATTGTCGACTTATAATAGAGATCCAACGCAGTCGTTGGTTCATCCATAAATAAAATGGCCGGAAGATAAAACACTGCACATGCAATGCTTACTCTTCTTTTCATACCGCCGGAAAGTGTTGAAACCTTCTTGTTTAAAATAGTTTCCAATTCAAAATCCCTTAACAATTCTGATGTTATCTGATTCAGATTCGCACCAAATAACTTTAAATTATCTTTGACGGTCAATTCCTCAATTAACGGATTGCCTTGTGGCACATATCCGCATAATGTCCGAAACACTTTTCGTTCTCTCAAGGGATTCTTATCAAAATACTGTATACTTCCGCTATCCGGCTTTAATATTCCTGCTAAAATCTGCATAAGCGTAGACTTTCCACATCCATTCCTTCCGATGATAGCAATTTGTTCCCCACAAGCCACTGAAAAACACACATCTTTTAAAACTGGTCGTTTCGTATAATTCTTACTTATATGCTCTACTTTAATCACAAATATTCCTTCTCAAAATCTTCTATTTTCATTGGTTTTCCAAAGAAATACCCTTGCATCATGGTAATTGGCATTCGGCTTAATATTTCACTTTGATTCTCTGTTTCTACACCCTCTACACAAACCTTTACGCCAATTGTTGTTGCCAGCTCTGTAACCATGCGTACAAATGCATCTGAGAAATCATCTTCGCCAATATGCTGTATAAAACAACGATCAATTTTAATCACATCGATTGGCATCTCACGAATATGATTCAATGAAGAATATCCGGTTCCAAAATCATCAAGCGCAACTTTGACGCCTAACTCTCTGATTTGACCAAGAATTCGCTTCATTCTTTCCATATCATTGATTGCAAGTGATTCTGTTACTTCCAAAACCAAATTATTCGGAGTAATTCTGGTTTCTTCCAAAACCGCTTTCACTTTCTTTACAACATCATTCTGCAACAGCTGAACAACTGATAAATTGACATTGACTTTATACTCCGGGTGCCCCATATCGTTCCAAAACTTACAACGTTTTACCGCTTTATTCAGCACATGGTCTCCGATTGGATTTATTAGTCCTAAATACTCTGCCAACGGAATAAAATCATCCGGCGACACCAATCCCATTTCTGTAGAATTCCAACGTACTAAAGCTTCTGCGCCCACACATACTTTTTTATCACCATCCACTTTGATGACCGGCTGATAGTACACCTCAAATTCCTCACATGCTTCATTGGTCGCTCTTCTCATGTTCTTTTCCAAATCAAGCCTGCGATGTGCTGCAGATGCTTCTTTATCATTATAGTATTCTACACGATTCTTGCCGTCTCTCTTCGCTGAAAACAACGCCAAATCAGCTTTTCGAACTAATTCTTCTACGGAATCCCCGTCTGTCGGAAAACAAGCAATTCCCATACTCATAGTACAGTAATACTCTTCCCCTTTTAAGAACCATGGCTTGGTAAAGATATCTTGAATTTGCTCAATCACTTTATTCAATGTATCATTATCCGTTTCCGGAACTATCACGATAAATTCATCTCCACCCATGCGATAGCAATTGCTTTGAATTCCATCGATTCTTTTTAAATTACTTGAAATTGCCCTTAGAAGCGTATCTCCATACTTATGCCCCAATGCATCATTAATATGCTTGAAATCATCCAAATCAATATATAACAATGCACCTTCTTTACCACTGAGTTCTGCTAAGCGAATATGTTGTTCCAAATCCAGCTCACAACGCATTCGGTTATATAATCCGGTCAAAAAGTCATTGTTTGCCTGATTTTCAATCTTTCTCTGATATAACTTCTTATCCGTCACATCATAAATTGTTCCAAGATTTACTCTTCTTCCGTCTACCCATTTGATAGTTGTAACATGAACATCCAACCAACGTTCTTCCTCCGGAAAAAAGGACTCCTCAAAATGCGTCTCACCTTTTGGCAATTTCTCCGTATACAGAAGCTGGTTAATTTTGCCGGATGCAATACTATTTGCAAGTAAGGTCCGAAACTTATGATTCGTATAAAGTATCGATGCATCCTCTCGGTCTATCACATAAATCCCACAACCGATATTTTCCAAAATTGCTTCCAAAGAGGCATAGGAGCTGGCAAGCGAATTTTTTGTAATCCGCTTAGATAAAATACTATACACAATTCGTTTTGTATCGCTAATAAATTTTATATCTTCTACAGACCAAATACGTTCCCTATCTCGCTCGTAGAAACACAGATACATTAATGTTCTTTCATTAATTTCTACCGGTTGATATATGGCTGCCGTAATTTTTTGTTCTTTAAAAAACTTATGAAATGCCGGCGGCAATGCAGTATCCGATGAAATAATATATGGTTTTTTATTAAAAAATGGTACCTCTTCTTTTGGAATTCTTTGAAATTCCGACATCTGATACCACTCTTTCCGTGTCGCATACTCACAGATCATGTCCAACCCACCATTATGGGAATGTTCACGAATCAGTGCACCGCAAGAGATATCCAGGCAGGTACATACCATTGTTAAAATCTTAGTAACAATTTTGCCAAAACCACTTTCCGACTCAAGCATGGAAACAATCTTATTCATCGTCTCCATTCGCTGCAATTGTATTTGCATACGTTCCTCGGAATCTGCACTTTTTTGCAATGCTTCTTGCGCAATCAGCTCATCCAACTTTACTGCCAACAACTGTTTGGACGTATACTCTAAAAATTCAGCCGCTCGATAAAAATGCGCCTCCGTTGTGGTCATCATATAGTCCGGAATGTTATCTTCCTCTTTGATAAATTCCTCCATAATTGCTACTGCAATCCAGATAATCTGTGTTTTACCTGCAGCCTTAGTAGAAATTCCGCACATTTTCAAATAGTCATGCGGCAACTTTTCTTCTATTACACATTCTACCGTACTATCTATCATTTTATATGCGAGAGACATATAGTCACTTTCACTTACTAAGGTATGGAGAAAACTTACTTCCTCTTCACTTCCATAAGTCTTGGTAATAACACCTTTTTCTATGGAAATACACGTAAGGTAAATTCTGCTTGTCACGCAAAACTGATTTTGATACCGTTGTAACATTTCCATATCAATAAGTTCATTTGCTTGAATATCACGATTACCCTCTGTCGCCATTTTTACCTCTTTATCCCTATGATTAATAAATGAAACTCCGTTTTATTTTGCAAACACGTCTCTTGTAATAATTGAAATTCTTTGTGTATGCGAAGCTGTTTTTTGACAAAACCAATTTCATTGGTATACATGACAATCACAGCATTTCTTTCCGTTATTTCTAAAACCTTTTTGAAGAACAGAGCATATAGCGCATCCATCTCCTCTTTGGTTCGTTTCCCACGAATCGGCATGTTTGTAACAATTTCATCAAACAAGTAATCATGGTGAAAGTCAAAAAAATCACGATGAATAAAATGAATTGTTTTCTTTGCAAAAGAAGCATTTTCCCGGCCTTTTACGATAGCTTCTCCAAAGATATCCGTAGCATATATTTCCCTTGCCGGCACACATTTATCCCGTTCAATCAGCATGGTGCCCACACCACAAAACGGATCCATAATCTGTGCATTTTCTTTCAAATACGGCTTGGCAAGTTCCATAATAAGAGCTGCAGTGGATGGATGAATCGATGCAGAAATACTGTTTTTCCGATAAGCAAAACGCTCATCCTTCCATGTATAACACTTCACACAAGGGAAAAAAGTTCCTTCCTTACTTGCAATTAATCGAATCTCTATTTCATAATCTGTGGTTGAATTCACTAATTGACCGCCGGAACACCGTTCTAATTCAACAGAAAACTTTTTGGAAAAATCACTTCGTTGTTCCAAAGTACGTGCACTTTTACACTCCACTCGAAAATAGAACGGTCCTGCCTCTTTGTGTAAACTTGTCAAAATGGTATATAAATCACTTTTCCATAATTCTTTTGCCGCATCCAAAGGCTGATTCGGCAACAACCCATTTATATGTACTGGAAAAAGTGCCTCTCGATACATCCGTATTTGTTGTAATTGTTCCAATTGATCCGTTCTCACAAGAACACCGAGCGGATGAATCTTACATTCCATCGACCGAATCATACTACATATAAAATCACGTTGCATGCGATTCGTGATAAGAAGTACTTCTTGCATCTGTCCCTTTGCATGAAATGTATGATGTTCAATGCCATCATAAGCAATGATAATTCGACGTAGCACACGTATCTCTTCATTGATATGTTTGCGATTTTCGTCTGTTACTTCCTGCTCCAGTAATGCTTCTAAACAATCTCGAAAATCAGGAAGTAATTGTTCTACATCTAACTCGGAAAGTGCTGTTAAATAAGCACTTTTTACGAATAATGTCATCTCATTTCTATAGCTAGCAAAAAGCGCATTGACCGCTTGCTGACATTTCATATCTCCAAGCAACAATGCTGCATTTTTTCTTATTTTTGCATCTTCTGATTGTAAAAAGGATAAAATAATATCCATTTTATTTGTAAACCAAAGTTTGCATTCATTTAATTGTTGATTATCTTTGATTAATTGACGCAAATTACTTAAATTTATCCGAACATTTTGTTGATTTTCAAGTTCTTTTAATATATTATCCATCAAGTTTTCCTCGCATCACACCTTGAAAACTATTTTATCGGATATTGCCTCATTTGACAAGCATCTCAAGATTTTTTCCCACACCATATTTATCAATATATTTTAATAAATCCTCTTTAAAATTCTCCCACTCAGATTCATGCTCCACAAAATACTTCGGACAATTCTTTCCTGTGACATCATAATGGCGAATCACATCATCCTCCGTAAGTGAATAACGCCCCATTAGCCATGTTGTAAGTTCAATGAGGGAATTATATGTTTCTTCATTGAATTTCCCCGATTCATCCTCAATGCAACATTCAATAGAAATGGTATCACTATTTCTCTCATTTGATGCATATGCAATTTCATTGCATGGAACACACTGTATAATCTCTCCAGAGAGTCCTATGATAAAATGACTACTTGCATATGTCTTTTTGCTTTCTGCCAATCCATTAAAATAATTACGGTTTTGTTGCGCGGTCGTACCCGGATTTGCCGTATAATGAATAACAATTCCATTCACGACTTCCAATGCAATTCCCGGTCTTGAATAATCATTCACGTCCAAAAGCTGTACATCCAATTCCGGTCTTTGATCAATATATTTATAATTTAAAACTTCCTCTAATGCGACTGAGGTTTCCTTGGAACTGTTTTTCTTATTTACCGCCACAATCACACCTATGATTGTAAGCAACACGACCACACCAATCCCAACTCTACTGATAATTTGTATTTTTCTTTTCTTTCTTCTTTGAAAAGCACGTCTTCGCACAATTTCTCTATAGTCTTCCATGTCACTGTTTCTCTCTAAAAAGGGTTCCGTGTGAGCGGAACCCTTTTCATTTCGTTCTTTTAATTATTTTATAACATAAATCCAACCTTCCGGTGCTTCAATTGTGCCCATTTGAATTCCTGTCAATGTATCATACAATTTCTTAATATTTGGTCCCATTTCATCCATTCCACTCGGGAAGCAGATTTCATTTCCATGGTCAAAAACCTTACCAACCGGCGATATAACTGCCGCAGTTCCACAGAGACCACACTCTGCAAAATCTTTCAATTCATCCAAATAAACCTCTCTATGTTCTACCGTCATTCCTAAATATTTCTCTGCCACTACCATTAAAGAACGACGTGTAATAGAAGGCAAAATACTATCTGATTTCGGTGTGACGAATTTCCCATCTTTGGTGACAAAAATAAAGTTTGCCCCACCGGTCTCCTCTACTTTAGTTCTGGTTGCCGGATCTAAGTACATATTTTCATCAAAACCTTGATTATGTGCATCTACAATCGGGTACAGACTCATTGCATAATTAAGCCCAGCTTTAATATGACCGGTTCCATTCGGAGCAGCACGGTCAAAATCCGAAACTCGAATTGTAAGCGGCTTTGCTCCACCTTTAAAATATGGTCCAACCGGAGTTACAAATATACGGAATTGATATTCGCTCGCCGGTTTTACACCGATAACCGGATTCGTCGCAATCATATACGGACGAATATATAATGTTGCACCGGAACCATATGGTGGAACCCATGCCTCATTCGCTTTTACTACTTCTTTTACTGCCTCAATAAAACGTTCCTCCGGGAATACCGGCATCTCAAGACGTTTGCAAGTATCTTTCATACGTTCTGCATTTAAATCCGGACGAAAACATACAATATTGCCGTCCTCTGTTGTATATGCTTTTAATCCTTCAAAACAAGTCTGCGCATACTGAAAAACACCAGCACACTCATTCAAGGTAATGTTTGCATCTGTTGTGATTTCTCCATCGTCCCATTTCCCATCTTTATAATTGGATACATAGCGATAATCCGCCATCATATAACCAAATCCTAGATTACCCCAATCTAAGTCCTTCTTTTCCATAATTAATTCCTCCGTTCCTATATGCAAATATCGAGTTTATTCTAGTACAATCCTTTTGATTTGTCTAGTATTTCTCCAATAAAATACAAGGAACCAAAGGCAACATTCTTGCCTTCCGGCGACAAATTTTGTAAGCACTCTTCCACAGAATGAAATGCCTTGGCCGGAATCCCTTTTTTCTGAATACACTTTAAAAGTTCCTCCGCTTGCAATGCTCGTTCCGATTCCGGTGTCACTGTTGCAAAATCTATGGCAATGGGAAGAATTTCTTCTATCATTTCTTCGTAATCTTTATCCGCCATAACAGCCATGATAAAATGAAACCGCTCTGCCGGATACATTTCTCTTAAGCTTTGTGCCAAGGCTTTCACACCGTTACTGTTATGTGCTCCATCCACCATAAAAAACGGGTTTTGTGAAAGGATATCCATTCGCCCCGGCCATGTTGCGGCTTCAATTCCGGCTTTTAAAAGCGGAACACACAGTTGCTCTTTCATAGATTGGCTCAAATATAGTTTAGCTGCCAACATTGCTGCCGCGGCATTCTCTTTTTGGTGAACACCTGAAATTTGAATTCTCCAGTGTTCTATTTCTGCAAGATGATGATCTTTTACAACAAAAAAAAGTGATTGGTCTTTATTCCTCTGACAAAACGATTGGTATATGATATTTATAACTTCTTGCTCTTGACCTTCTATAACAACAGGGCATCCCGCCTTGATAATCCCTGCTTTTTCTGTAGCAATCTGTGTTAATGTATCTCCCAAGATTGCAGTATGGTCATAGCCGATTTTGGTAATCACACATACTTCTGGTTTCCCTAATGCGTTCGTAGAGTCCAAACGACCTCCAAGTCCCGTTTCGATTACCATAATATCACATTGTTGTTCTTTAAAATAAAGAATAGCCATCACAAGACACAAATCAAACATCGTAGGAGTTACTTGAAAATCTGTTCCTAACAACTGATTTCCAAATCTGGTTACAGCTTCTTTCGATATTTGACTTCCATTGACAACAATACGCTCTTCAAAGTTCACAAGATGCGGAGACGTAAAGGTTCCTACTTTCTTCCCTGCTTTTCTTAAAATGCTAGTCAAAAAAGCACATACCGAACCTTTTCCGTTTGTCCCAGCAACATGAATATATGGAATTCCTTTCTCTGGATTCCCCAATTTTTCAAGCATTTGTTTTGTTACTTCCACTCCCGGAAGATTCCCAAAACGCCTTGCTTGGTTCATCCGTTCTAATACCTCATCATAGGTATACTGCCACATCGCTTTCTCCAATTTCTAAAATTCTACTACATCTTATACAGCGATAATGATACCGCCATCATTTGCATACATACTAGAAACACCTGCAGTATCTAAGATAAGAATCTTCTTGAATTTGCAAAGTTTCTCTAATGCCTCTTTTACATACTGTGCACGTTCCGGACAATTACAATGAGAAATGGCAAGAATTTTATTTTCACAATCTTTAGTCTTATTTACAACATCTTCAACCATTTTGGCGAGTGCTTTCTTGATTCCTCTCGCTTGACCAAGCTGACAAATCGTTCCCTCATCCGTAGCCCCCATCACTGGCTTAATATTTAAGGTATTTGCAACAAGCGCCTTCAAATTGCTTAGTCTTCCTGCTTTTCGAAGTGTCTCTAAGGTTTCTAATACAAAAAATGTATTCATGGAAGAAATATACTCTTCCACCTTTTCTGCAACTTCTTCAAATGAAAGTCCCTGTTCTTCATACTCCTGAGCTTTCATACCAATTAAAGTTTCACCTATGGAGGCTGAGCGAGAATTAAATACATAAATTTGCTTCTTCTCCTCATGCTCTTCATTGTAAAGCTTGGCAGCTAATATTGCACTGTTATAGGAACCACTTAGTTTTCCGGATAGTGTAACCACATAAATTCGTTTTGCATCTCCTTCAAATACCTCCATATAACTTTCCGGAGAAGGGCAAGAAGATTTTGGCCCCTTAAGGCTTTCCTTAATTCTACGAAGAAAGTCCTTTTGATCAAATGTTTCATCATCACGAATATGCACACCGTCTACTTCCAATCCAAGTGCTACATTACAAAAATGACCATCTGCCTTCAATTCTTCCGATAATTCTCCACAACTGTCAATTACAATTTTATAGCTCATACCAATTCCTTTCTCAACCTTTTGTGGTTAAAGTTCCAGAAGCTTTAACACGGGTTATTATTTTCTATTTAACGTAGTTTTGATTACTACGTAATATTATCACGAAAACCAAGTATTGAAAAGTGGTATTTGCATATTTCATACTTTTTTTATAATTAACATTCAAAAAAGGCAGTAAGTGCATTTTTCAGTGCAAAAACATCTGTCATTCCCATCACTTCTCTTGCAGAGTGCATTGCCAAAATAGGCACACCTATATCTACCATTTTCATTGGCAAGAAGGATGCTGCTACTGCTCCTAACGTTCCGCCACCACGTATATCTGAGCGATTCACAAAACGTTGATACGGGATTTTGTTTGCATCACATATCTGGCAAAGTATTGCAACTGCTTCTGCATCTGTTGCATAAGTTTGTGCACAAGCCTCTTTCAGACAAAATCCGGCGCCAAAAACCGGCTGATTTGTAATATCTGCTTTCTCTCTTTTGTTCGGATGCAAAGCATGCGCAACATCTATTGATAACATCATTGCCTGATAGAGACTTTGCTCAATTTCTTCATCCTTTGCTCCCATATTCGCCAAAATACGACAAAGCATATCATGTAAGAAAATTGCTCCGGCACCTTGTTTACTTCTACTTCCAACTTCTTCGTGATCAAACAACGCAATCAGATTAATTCCATTCTTTCGTTTTCCTTCTATCATTGAAGAAATCATAGCCGAAACAGAGGATATATTATCTAAACGTGGAGAAGAAATCATCTCTTGATTTGCCCCCATCAAAACAGGTTCTTCCTTGCAATAAAGATATAATTCAAAGTCCAAAATATCTTCTTTTCTTACATTAAGCTCTTTTGCAAGGAAACTTATAAAGTAATCCATTTGCTTTTGTTCCTCTGGAACAAGTGCAAAAAGTGGCATCAAATCGGTTTGTGCATTTATTGCAACACCCTGATTCACATCGGGATTCATATGAATAGCAAGGCTAGGAATAGTAAAAAGAGACTTCGAGGAATGGTAAAGCACCATCTTTGGTTTAAACAAATCCCTACTTCGAATGGCAACCCGTCCCGCAACTCCTAATGGTCTATCTAGCCATGTATGCAAAATTGGTCCGCCATAAACTTCGACATTTACTTGTGCATACCCATTTGTTACAAAATCCGGATTCGGCTTAATTCGAAAACACGGAGAATCTGTATGCGCAGCTGCGAGGCGAATCATGTCACCCACTTCATACAAATCTCCTATTGAAAATGCAAATAGCGTGGAACCATGATGATCCACCATGTATCGACCGCCTTTTTTTAAATTCCAGGAATCTTCATAAGAAAGTTCTAAAAACCCCGCTTCTAACAACCTGTCCTTACATGCCTTTACACATTGGAATGGTGAAACCGACTCTTTCAATAACTCTATTAATTTATTCTCTTCCATCGTATCGTTATGTCCTTTCTTATTGTTACAAAATAATTTTATATTTATTCTATCACAAACTTTCAAAGTGTAGTAAAATATCATAATAATTATTTCTGTTTGGAGGGAATATGATTGCTTTAGAATTGACGAATATCAAAAAATTCATGAATCAACTATTAAAAAGTGAGATTTTTGACCATTTTTTACTTCAGGAAGCCGTAATAAACGGTGCAGCCTCTTATATCATAGACGGACACCTTGCAAAAGGATTTTATTCTGCAGAAGAACTTGAGGAACTAGGACTTACTGACTATTCATTCCTTCCTTTTTCAATGCTAAGAAATGATTGCTTTAATCTCATCAAAGGAAAGAAAACACCTATCTCCTTTAAATTTGTATTCTTACTTTCGCCGGAAAATCTTAGTCGTACACTTTCTCATACTTCCGGTTCTTTTACAAAAAATGATATTACAGGTATTTATTTAAATTTAAAATATCAAAACCAACTGCTTACTTTAACAACCGGAATCTCCTATCGTATTTTTTCTATTGATAAATCACTGGAAAACGAATGGGATCAGATGGTACAACAATTTTTGACAAAGCACGATATTTCTTACGAACAACTTTAAGATTTATCCCTTTACTTTTAGAAATCGGTATGCTATTCTAGTCGTAGTTGCGTTTGCAACATTATAATTATTGGAGGTACTTTCGATGAACAAAGGTACAGTTAAATGGTTTAATAACCAGAAAGGATACGGATTCATCACCGGAGAAGACGGAAATGATGTGTTCGTACATTACTCAGGACTTAATATGGAAGGATTTAAATCCCTCGAAGAAGGCGCTGCTGTTGAATTTGAAATCACAGATGGCGATAAAGGTCCTCAGGCAACAAATGTTGTAGTAGTAAAATAATTACTACACCGTCAATCTAGTCTCTACGTACCTTTTTCTTTGTTATAGAAATAAGATATTGGATACACAGATTATGGGATAACCGGTACCTGCAAGTGCAGTACCGGTTATTTTATGTGTTCGATCATCGTGCTACGATACCATTTCGGAATCGCATTGTTCTGGCAACGTTCATTCTTCCGTTCCTCAATTGCCATGCAATAAAAATATTGTTTCCACAATAACTCAAATTCATCTAAATCCATTGTCCGTTGTGTTAAAGTAGCAATCTTATCTAATTCCTGCCCTGATACAAAAAAACTCCTCCCAAAAGCTGGATGTACCAACGCATACTGACGCGTTCTATCATATATCATAAAATTTTCATTCGGATAACGATCGGAAAAATGCTCTACCAACACAGGCAACATATCACACTTTGGTTCTAATTCGGAAAATAAAAAATCACCCATATCACGAAATCTCAAAAAACCAAAAAATCTCTGTTGTTCATTGGCCACTTTACGAGAAAGCTCTAATACACGCATCACATATCGATCTGCCATATATTCCCTTATACAGCTCCCTGTCGCAAATGCCCTCACCAGATACCCTAAAACTACACTTGCTCTATCCGGTGCAAAATGGCATAACGCATAAAAAACAGTATCATAAACAGAATAGCCCAATTTTTTCTGAATCGCATAAACAGTCTTGCGTGCCTTATCACTATTGGTAATAACCACTTCTTCTCTTGCAAACAATGAAAGATTCCCTTCATTCCCAATTTCTATTGCAATATTATCTTCATATTTCTCCATCTGATTCTTATATTCAAATGCATCATAGATAGCAGTTAAAATGCCTTCGATATGGTTCTCACATCGCAAAATCAAATGATAATTGCTCATACTTGTGTATCCCTCCATTTGGCAAAAGAAGTTGTGCCGGTTTCTCATTGTATATCAAATGACGCGTAATATACCCTTCGTCTAATTTGGTCGGATACATCATTCGCCCACGACAGGTAATAAAATAAAGTGCTCGTTTCAATACAACCCCCATTTTCTTAATGTCAACAAAGTCTAACTGCGCATGACGACGTGCCGTAATAATTCGTTTTGCGCTACGCGTTCCAATTCCCGGTACTCGAAGCAATGTATAATAATCGGCTTTATTAATTTCAACCGGAAACAATTCCAAATGATGAATTGCCCAATAGCATTTCGGATCTAATTGCTCATGAAAATTCGGATTCTTCTCAGAAAGTAATTCATCTGCCATGAAACCATAAAATCGCAACAAAAAGTCTGCTTGATACAATCTGTGTTCGCGAAGCAACGGTGGTCCTTGCAAAGTCATAGGTAAGCTACTATCCTGATTCACATTAACAAAAGCAGAATAAAATACTCTCTTCATATCAAACTTTTGATACAAAGCCTCTGATACCGACAATATCTCATAATCCGTCTCCTCTGTCGCACCTATAATCATCTGCGTACTTTGCCCTGCCGGAACAAAATAACGCGAGGAATACTTCGAGTTGCTCAAATTAATCGAAGACACTTTACTGTTTTCCTCAAATCCCCAGCTATCTTCTGCAACTTTCCCCGCCAAAGCATGTTCTTGTAATTGTAAATTGCTTTGATAATCGAATAAACGAGCTTGACTATCTGCTATCTCTGCCATCTGATTATAATATGTCTTCTCATCCACAGACACGCGGCTTTTCATACTTAAGATACCATGATTTAAGCGACTCTCCTTGATACCGTTCTGAATTTGCCTCATTGGATGTAAAATATTCTTACGTACCTTGTTCGGTGCAATCTGACGCAGTCCTTCGGCTGTTGGAAGTTCCAAATTCACACTCATACGGTCACACAGATAACCCACTTGTTCAATCACCTCTGCAGATGCTCCAGGAATCCCCTTAATATGAATATATCCATGAAAATGATACTTCGTTCGCAATAGAAATAAAGTCTCATATAAAAGTCGCATTGTCTCATCCGGTGAGCGAACAATGCCGGAGCTTAAAAACAAACCTTCGATATAATTTCTCCGATAGAACTCCATGGTCAATGTACACACCTCTTCCGGAGTAAATGAAACACGTCTCACATCATTCGAAATTCGATTGATGCAATATTTGCAATCATAAATACACTCATTGGTAAAAAGAATCTTCAATAAAGAGATACATCTTCCATCGGAAGTAAATGTATGACAGATTCCACAACCACTTGCACTCCCCATGAAACGCCCATCACCCTTACGTTCTACTCCACTGGACGTACATGCCACATCATACTTCGCCGCATCTGATAAAATTGTCAATTTCTCCATTAATTCACTTTGACTTATCACCGCCGTCATACCCTCACCTCCAAAACATATTCGCATTATAATAAAAAAGGTATATAGCAAGACCGAACATGTGTACGCTCTTATTATATACCCAGAACATATGTTTTGCAATATGTTTTATGAAATTCCTTTATGGAGCATTGAAGGATACATGAGAAAACATAGTGTTCCAAATGCAATCGTTACCAACAATACAAAAACAACACCTATCGTCATTCCCCCAATAACAATTCCAAATACCAATACCAGTGCAAGGATAATCAAAATAACATACTTTAATACAAATTGCAATAATCCTTTTACAATGTCTAATGCAGACGCTGGAAAAATTGCTTCTAATATCATTCCGACGGATGAAAACATGAAATCTAAAGCAATTAATGTCACATACCATAGCATCAATAGCAGTGGCGATGTCCGCATCAAAACTGCAATCACAAGCATTGTAGGCAAGATGTCGATTGCACAAGCATAAGAGCCGGCAGCCATGGCGTAAAATACTTTTTTGTAAGCATCATCCGGCACCAAAAAGAGCCATTGCATACTCGTTTCCGATGCAATAGGATTTCCATAATTACGGAAAAACAAAACAATAGCCAGTATAATACCTACTATTGAAAAATCAAAAACCTCTATTATCCGAATGCAAAACATGGTAACTACTATTCCTATTACCAAATAAGTAATCATGGTCTTTGTTACAAATCCAAAGTAAGAAAATCTTTTCCGATTATAAATTTCTTTTGTAAAAAAGGCACTCGCCCCCCAACCTTTCAATCCCAAATTACGCTTAATTTTTTGCGAACGTTCTTTTCTTGCCGGTATAATTGCTGTGCCTTCTTGCTGCGCTCTATGAACCAATTCATCTCTTGTCTTCGCTCCTTGAAAAGCATCTTCATAAAAATCTGCTTTCATTTTCCAAATTCCCCATACTATGAGAATCATTGATAGCAAAAGAATGCCCATATAACATAGCGAAATTCCGATTTTTCCATCTACTGCGGTCATAACCATTGCTTTGTACCATCCGATAATCGGAACCATTCGTGACACATTTGACGCATATAATATGGACACAGTCTCTTCAACGTCCTTTCCTGTAGACAAATATGTCACACTGTTGACTGCAATTAGGATAAACAAGACTGTCAGGATAAAAGGAAGAACATATTTCTGCAACTTTTTGTGTGTAGCAGTTAATGTATACATAAAAATTGACATCAGTTTCTGTAATAACAAAAGCACAATCCATGCAAAAAAGATTGCCACTACCGCATATCCTGATAAATTTAAATTAATTACCAAATTTGGTATTTGAAAAACCAAATAAATAGATGCCACTACGGAAGCAACCATTTGAAAACTCAATCGAAACAGCAACACCGACTGAGGTTTTATCGGTGCTGTAAATAGAAAATTGACATCCGCCATCATAAATATATCCGAACCTCTTTTTGAGCCACTGTATAAGCCCATGAGAAGAAACAACAGTAGCAGAAGTGCCACACCTGCTTCTACAAAGAGTTTTATCATCCGTATATCTTCTTTGGACAGTTCTTCCTCTTCTTCTAGCATTTCTGGAGCGATATCTTCCTCTGTAGATTCCTCAACTGCTTCGTCCGGCATTACTACAGATGCGACAATACCTGCTGAAACTCCAAACAAAACTCCTATCATAAATATTACAAAAATCACAACAAACACTTTACTTCGGAAAACCTTTTTTATGGAGTTTATAAAGCTATGCGCTGCATAGTATCCCCATAATTTCATGATTCTACCTCACCTTCTGTAATTTCGAAAAAGATATCTTCCAATGTCTTATTTCCATCTTGATTCTCTTCTCTTTGCACTACGGCTGCCACCTTTCCATCCTTCATGATGTAGGTCGTATCCCAAAGTCCCTCAATACTATCAATCATATGCGTGCTAACAAGAATACTGCCTCCTGCTTCTTTTAATTCAATGAGCAATTTCTTTAATTCCTTAATTGCATGCGGATCCAAGCCGATCATTGGTTCATCAAACAAAACTACCTTGGGTTGTGGCAAAAGTCCACAACAAATACTCAGTTTCTGTTGCATTCCCTTGGATAACTCATCCCCAAATTTCTTCTTTTTATCCGCCAAATCAAAACGTGCCAACAGTTCATCCTTATAAGACACATAATCTTTTAATTTATACGCCCTGGCAATAAACTCCATATGTTCATCTACGGTTAAATTCGGATAAAGCGATGGTATCTCCGGCACATACCCCATCAGGCGTTTCGCCTGAACTGTTTTATTTAAAATACCATCTACTGTTATCTTTCCTTCATATTTCAAAAAACCCATAATACATTTGATAATTGTGCTTTTTCCTGCACCATTGGGTCCAAGCAATATTCCAATCTGCCCATCCCCTATGGAAAAATTAATATTTTCATTTGCAACAACTTTTGTATACTTTTTTGTTACTTGTGATACCGTTAACATAAACGCCTCCCATTCCTAAAAACTATGCTTATTGTAGCATATCTGCAATAAATAATCATAGAATAAAATAACCTTTTTTTTAGGATAATTCATGCCAATTTCAGATAATGAAAAAATCGAAAACCTATTGCGTACCGCCATTATGGCATCCGATGAAGAACGAGAGAAATCAGAAAATTTATCCATTGGTTATGAACCGCTTACACAAATCTGGGAAGTTATTGTAAAACACACCGGAGATCTTTTCGTTATTTTATCCGATTATCCGGATATAGTTGTCACACCTTTATTAAACGGATATGGAATTCTTAGAATCCCGGAATTCCTTGTCGATACAATAGCATCCCTAGAACAAATTACCTATATGGAAAAACCTAAACGCCTTTACTTTGAAGTCCTGCAAGGAAGACGCGCTTCCTGCATTACTTCTTTACAAAATACAAATCCATCCACATTTACCGGACGTGGAACGCTTGTTGCTGTCATTGACTCCGGAATTGATTATGCGCATCCTGACTTTCAAACACCAACAGGACAGACTCGTATCCTCGATTTATGGGACCAAACCCTAGCTCCAAATCCCTCACAAAATCGAAACTCTCCGGAAGGTTATCCCCTTGGTACACTTTTTTCAGAATCACAAATTAATGAAGCTCTAGCTGCACCAACCATTTTGGACCAAGAAAGAATCTGCCCCAGTTTTGATCGTTCCGGCCATGGAACCCATGTTGCCGGAATTGCAGCCGGAAATGGACGTGCATCCAATGGTCAATATCGAGGAGTAGCATATGAAGCATCCCTCATTATCGTAAAACTCGGAACACCTAACCCACTTGGCTTTCCAAGTACTACACAACTTATGCAAGCGATTGATTTTTGTATAAAACGCAGTCTTTTTTATCAGATGCCACTTGCACTAAATCTAAGCTTCGGAAATACTTACGGTTCACATAGCGGAACTTCTCTAATTGAAACTTATCTGGATGCAGTTTCGGATAACGGACAATGCTGTATTGTTGTTGGAAGTGGCAACGAAGGAAGCGGCGGTGGTCATACCAGTGGAATTCTTTCCGAAGGGGAAACACAAACAGTAGAATTTGCCGTTGGCGACTATTCTACCGCATTTAGTATTCAAATTTGGAAAAAATATTGGGATCTTATACGCTTTGCCATTCGTGCCCCCTCTGCTACATCTTCATTTATCATTAACCCACAAAGCGGTATCCAAAGATACCGAGTTGATTCTACCGACCTTTTAATCTACTTTGGTGAGCCCTCACCATATAGCGTTTATCAAGAAATATATCTTGATTTTATTCCTGCAGAAAATTATGTAGATACCGGTATCTGGACAATTACATTAGAAGCACTATCCATACGCGATGGAGAGTGGGATATGTGGATGCCAGTATTTTCTACTCGAAATGATGCAACACGTTTCCTACGTCCAACTCCGGACATTACTTTGACAATTCCATCTACTGCTTCAAAAGTCATTACCGTAGGTGCATACGATTCAACCAACGACAGTCTGGCTCCTTTTTCCGGGCGCGGTTACACATGGGCTACGCACTTAGCAAAACCGGATCTTGTAGCTCCCGGTGTTAATATTAATTCATGCGCTCCCGGTGGTGGCTATACAATACGGAGCGGAACCTCTATGGCAACTCCATTTGTAACCGGAAGCTGTTCAATTTTAATGCAATGGGGAATTGTCGATAATAATGACCGATATTTATACGGAGAAAAGATGAAAGCTTACTTAAGAAAAGGCGCACGCCCACTTCCCGGTTTCTTGGAATATCCAAATCCACAGGTCGGATGGGGTGCGCTATGTGTTGAAGATAGTTTACCTACCTAGTATTTATATAAATATATATTTAAGTACAAAAAGGACTGCAAGCACATACATAAGCGGTGTAATTTTCTTAGCTTTTCCGCAAATTAGATTAATTACCACATAGGAAATTACACCAACTGCAATTCCTTCGGAAATGCTATACGTAAGCGGCATAGCAATCAAACAAAGATAAGCCGGAATTGCTTCTGTCATATCATTGAAATCAATTTCTACCACTGCACCAACCATTAAGAATCCAACAAAAATTAGTGCAGGAGCCGTTGCAAATCCCGGAATCGCACAGAATACTGGCGAAAGAAACACTGCAAGTAAAAATAAGAATCCGGTTACCACCGATGCCAAACCGGTTCTTGCACCTTCTGCCACACCCGCTGAACTTTCTACAAACGTTGTGGTGGTTGAAGTACCAAGCACCGCCCCCGCAGAAGTAGCAATCGCATCTGCAAGAAGTGCTTGTTTGATACGTGGAAGTTTCCCTTTTTCATCCAACATGTTTGCTTTATTTGCTACACCAATCAATGTTCCAAGTGTATCAAACATATCTACAAACAAGAATGCAAAGATAATTACAACAAAATCTAGGATTTTAATTGCTCCAAAATCTGCTTTAAAACACTGCCCAAAGGTAGAGCCAATTGCGGTTAAATCAAATGTAGACCATGCCGGGAATAGAGAATAAAATCCAGCCTCTGCATCCACCGTATAAATGCCGGTTGCCTCGCAAATCATACCAAGCACCCAAGTAGCTACAATTCCAATTAAAATGGCACCTTTTACCTTCTTTACATAAAGAATTGCAATTAATATCGTTCCGATTACAGCCAGAAGCGCTCCAATACCTACTGTAGAGAAATTCTCACGAAAGTTTACAATAGTAACTAATGTAGAATCTGATTTCACAACCAGCTTCGCACCCTGTAAACCAATAAAGGCGACAAATAATCCGATACCTACGGATACACCTTTCTTTAATTGCAACGGTATTGCATTAAAAATGGCTTCTCGAATATTGGTTATAGATAAAACAATAAAAATTAATCCTTCCACGAATACTGCAAACAACGCAATCTTCCAGGAATATCCCATTTCCCCGCATACGGTATATGCAAAGTATGCATTCAGCCCAAGTCCCGGAGCCAATGCAAACGGATAATTTGCCATAAACGCCATAACAATGGTTCCGATAAATGCAGCAAGTGCTGTTGCCATTAACACTGCATTCTTGTCCATTCCTGACTCAGATAAAATACTCGGGTTGACAGCCAGAATGTATGCCATTGTCATAAATGTCGTAATTCCTGCAATGACTTCGGTCTTTACATTCGTGTTGTTTTCTTTTAACTTAAATATTTTTTGTAACATAACCCCCTCCTATTCGATTATGCTTCATCAATAGCTTTTCCAATATCGTTGCGTTTATACTTGTTTGCAAACGCTACCCATTCGGTTGCATCATAAGCTTTTTTGCGAGCCTCTTTTAAATCATTTCCTTTGGCAGTAATTCCAAGAACACGACCACCATTTGTTACCAAAGTTCCATTCTCATCAAATTTGGTTCCTGCATGGAAACAGAAATAATCGTCTTTGTCATCGAATTTCTCCAATCCGCTAATTGGAAGTCCTTTTTCATAAGCAAGCGGATAACCATCGGATGCTAAAACAACACATACCGCTGCATTGTCTTCAAATTGCAATTCAATAGTATCTAATTTTCCATCCACACATGCTTCCATTACATCAATAATGTCATTTTTCATACGCGGCAATACAACCTGTGCTTCCGGATCACCAAAACGTGCGTTATATTCTAATACTTTTGGACCATCTTCGGTCAACATCAAACCAAAGAAAATAACACCTGTAAATGGTCTTCCTTCTGCCGCCATCGCATCTACGGTTGCTTGATAAATATATTTTTTACAGAATTCATCTACTTCCTGTGTATAGAATGGGCTTGGTGAGAAAGTTCCCATACCACCGGTATTTAATCCCTGATCGCCGTCCTTTGCACGTTTGTGGTCCTGTGCAGAAGACATAATCTGGATGGATTTTCCGTCGACAAAAGATAATACGGAAACCTCGCGTCCGGTCATAAATTCTTCTACTACCATGGTATTGCCGGCGGAACCAAATTTCTTATCTTCCATAATTTCTTTTACGCCGGCTTCCGCTTCCTCTAAGGTATTGCAAATCAAAACACCTTTTCCAAGTGCAAGGCCATCTGCCTTTAATACGATTGGCATCTTTGCAGTCTTCAAATAGGTAAGCGCTTCTTGTGGGTCGGTAAAGTTCTCATATGCAGCTGTTGGAATATTGTATTTCTTCATTAAATCCTTTGAAAATGCTTTGGAGCCTTCCAAAATCGCTGCATTTTTTCTTGGTCCGAATACTTTTAATCCTTCTGCCTCAAATGCGTCTACAATACCGCCTACCAACGGATCGTCCATTCCAACAATCGTAAAATCTATCGCATTCTCTTTTGCAAATGCAACCAATTTATCAAATTCCATCGCGCCAATCGGCACACACTCTGCAAGTGCGGCAATTCCGGCATTTCCCGGTGCACAATAAATTTGATCCACGCGCGCACTCTTGGCTACGCTTGTTACAATTGCATGCTCTCTTCCGCCGCTTCCTACTACTAAAACCTTCATCTTTTTCCTCCTAAATCACAAGATTTTCCTATTGTTAATCTTACACCAGACGAGATTATCTTGCAATGAAAAAGAAGGACAAAATATATTTTGATTTGTCCCTCTTTTTTACATTAACATTCTTTTGAATAATACTTAATTTTCCAATATATACAATGTTGAAAAATCATAATTATCTATCTCAAATGCACTATCTATCCAATTTTCTCCATCCGAACTCACAAAAACTCTATATTCCCGTTCAGACTGCGTTTCACCAACACCCGAATAAATGGTACTATATGCAAATACTCCATTTTGACAATCGAATTCAATAATATCTTCTCCATCCGGATTTTTATAAAACTCATTCCATTCGTCTCCATCACTACTTATATATATAGTATCCTTATACCATATATAAAAATGTTCATCTTTATAAATTAGCCCATAATACACCGAACTATCCTTTACCTCAAATGTTTTCGTCCAATTTACTCCATCATTACTTTTATAAAACCCTTCCGCATTGGATGTTCCTATACCAACAAATACATTATTACCAAATTCTATTTGTACCAAATCTATTTCGGTTTCTACTTTTTCAAAATCCTGTCCATCTGTACTTACATAGAAATATTTATCTATGCTATTTTCATCTTCCCAATAAAACTTATCTCTTCCCATATGAACAACAAACTTATCGTCTCCATATGCATAATCTTTTACATACATCTCATACGTCGTGATATCATCATTGTTTTTGAACATATTTTCTGTAAGGTTGATTGTTTCTCCACAATAAATTTTTCTTGTCGACATGCCACCCTTTTGACTTGTAATGTAATATTTTTCATTAACATAATCTAAATCAATCCATTGTTGAGGAGTCTGAAACTTATCATACTCCGGTGTTAACAATTCCCAATCAATACCATTACTACTGTTGTATAATATTGGAAAGCTCGATGAATATTTTTCACTACTTACCCCCTCTGCATACAAAATGTATTCACCATTTACATAATCAATTCCGTTGATTTTTAATTGCGAAGAATCAATATCATCATTGGATGGTAAAGTAACTTTTTCCCAATTAACTCCATCTGTTGTTCTTGTAACCGTTCCATTTATGCCACACCAATAAATAGTTGCATCTAACTTCTCTGATTCCTGAGAACTTTCTCTATTCCCACTATTTTTTGTAGTATTCCCACAACCGGACATAACAGAAATTCCTAATACACTTACTAAAAACAATATTTTTATTTTCCTATTTTTCATAATCTATGCTTTCCTTTCTTTGTTTTATGATATGTAAAATACCGCAACAACTAATGACTATCCACCACCTAAAGTTTACATTTTTGTGCAACTATCAGTTGCACAAAAAAAGCTGCTACATATCTCTTTCGGATAATGTAACAACTTTTTTATTGTATCATCTATTCCTTAATTCGAACACGACCGTCTTCTACAGTTACTTTTCCATTGGCAATCATGTCTATTGCCTGTGGCATGATAATCCATTCCGCCTGTTCCATGACACGTTTCTGAAGAATTTCCGGTGTATCGTCTGCTTCTACCGCAACAGCCTTTTGCATAATAATTGGACCGGTATCGGTACCCTCATCAACAAAATGTACGGTTGCTCCTGTTATTTTCACACCACGCGAAAGCACACCTTCATGCACCTTCAAACCGTAATAACCGGTTCCACAAAACGATGGTATCAGCGATGGGTGAATATTAATGATACGGTTGCGATAGCTTGCAATCATTTGCTCCGGAATTACCACCAAAAATCCTGCCAACACCACTAAATCCACCTGATATGAATCTAATTGCTTTAAAAACTCCTCATTAAAGCTTTCACGATTCATAAAATTCTTCGGTGAAATGCAAACAGCTTTGATTCCATGCTGCTTTGCACGTTCTAATGCATAAGCATTCGGATTGTTGCTAATCACAACCTCAATTCGCGCATTGGTAATCGTTCCGTTATCAATTGCATCAATAATCGCTTGAAGATTGGTTCCTCCACCGGATACACAAACTGCTAATTTTAGCATAAGGTTACTCCTTTTTCTCCGTCTGTGATTTTACCGATAATGTATGGGGTCTCGCCTGCTGCCTTAATTGCTTCCATGGTCGCATCCACATCTGCAGGATCTACTGCAAGCACCATACCAATACCCATGTTATAGGTATTGTACATCATCTTTTCTTCTACCTGTCCTTCTCTTGCCATCATCTTGAAAATTGCAGGAACTTCATAGCTGTTCTTCTCAATTACGGCATGTTTCCCTTCCGGAAGCATACGAGGTACGTTCTCGTAGAATCCACCACCGGTAATGTGGCTGCATGCTTTGATGCGAACGCCGGAATCTTTTACGGAACGTAATGCTTTTACATAAATCTTAGTCGGAGCTAAAAGAGCCTCGCCAAGTGTGGTTCCTAATTCGTCAAAATATGTATTCAGTGTCTCTTTGTCCATTTGGAAAATCTTACGAACTAATGAAAATCCATTGGAATGCACACCGGATGATGCCATACCGATAAGTACATCGTCTGCTTTTAAGTCCGCGCCGGTAATGATGTCTTTTTCATCGACAACACCTACTGCAAATCCTGCAAGATCATATTCATCTTCCGGATAAAATCCCGGCATCTCTGCAGTCTCTCCACCAATCAGTGCTGCATTGGACTGCTTACACCCCTCTGCTACACCGCTTACGATGGTCGCAATTTTCTCAGGGAAATTCTTACCACATGCGATATAATCTAAGAAAAATAATGGTTCACCTCCGGCACATGCGATATCATTCACGCACATTGCAACACAGTCGATTCCAATGGTATCGTGCTTGTCCAATAAGAATGCTAACTTCAACTTGGTTCCAACACCGTCTGTTCCTGATACAAGTGTTGGCTTTTCCATATTCTTGAATGCTTCCATGGAAAATGCACCGGAAAAACCGCCAAGTCCTGTTAACACCTCCGGACGCATGGTACCCTGTACATGTTTCTTCATTAATTCGACTGATTTGTATCCCGCTTCTATATCTACTCCGGAATTCTTGTAATCCATTTCATTTCCTCCTTAAATGTAATTCCTAATCATTATATTAGAAAATAAGTAAATTAACAACTGTAAAATGCCAGAACATTTTTCATGTTCTGACATCTTTTTTAGTAATTTTTATAACCAACTTCCTGAAGGCGGGCATCTTTTGCCACTACCTGCTCTTTCAAATTATTAGAATATTCTTTCAAACGTTGTAATAACACAGCATCTGATGTAGCTAAAATTTTTGCTGCAAGAATTCCCGCATTTGCACCACCGTTAATTGCTACTGTTGCAACCGGAATTCCGCTTGGCATCTGTACAATGCTGTATAAAGAATCTCTTCCGCCTAAAGATGTTGTATGCATTGGAATTCCAATGACCGGCATTGGAAAAATTGCTGCACACATACCCGGAAGGTGTGCTGCCATACCTGCGCCTGCAATAATTACTTTAAAACCTTTTTCTTCTGCACTCTTTGCATATTCAAAAAACACATCCGGTTCTCTGTGCGCAGAGATAATCGTCATCTCATAGCTTACGCCTAACTCTTCCAAAATATCAGCAGCTTTAGCCATTACCGGCATATCTGAATCGCTACCCATTACAATTCCTACTTGTGCCATTTTCATTTCCTCCTAAAAATTCATATTTATTTGATAAGAAGTTCCTCTAACGGGACATTTAAAATTTCCGTTCCCGGAACTACAAACCTACCATTTACAATAATATCCTGTGTACTTCCATCCTTACGAATTACCGTAATTTGTCGCAATTCATCATACGGTATTGTAATATCTGTATGACAATTGAAATATGCTTTTGAAACATCCGTTTTTCTTTGAATCGAAATCTCGTTGTCTCTTGCAACAATGGCTTTACCATCCGGATTATAAGTCATATTATCTTCATCATATGTGTAACACGTATCTCCCACTGCAAAATGCGGGCCGGTTTTTTCAGCAATTAAAATCGGCAGCTTTTCTGCAATATCAAATACTTTTGCCATACGAAAAGCAGTTGTATTTGTTCCGATAGCAAACTCACCCATCGGAAGCGTCTTGTGATGCATTAGGACATTATCTTCGATATATTTACGATTTTTTGACGCATCTTCAAAGTTGGCACAAGAATAATCCGATATCATGCCATCTTTAAAATCTATCTCCAAATCTTTATAACTTAGCTCATTCAAATACACCTGACTGACATGCAATTTTCCGGTTGTCCCCTTTAACACCGGCGAAGTAAAGACTTCCCCCACCGGAATATTTACATCTGCCACACAGTTTTCAAACGCTGTTTCTGTTTGCGGATTACTAAGCGGATAAATCTGTACATATAAATCCGTTCTGTTTCCTTTGGCACCAAGAATGTGTACTTTATCCGCAGTGTCTAAGACATCGATGATTTTCTGTTGCATATCGCGATAAAGCATGTAGTCTAATGTATTAATTTTCACTGTCTCTGCAAAAATGGCTTCGTAATCTTTTCCAATATCCGGAATCGGATATGCAATAATCGTAAATCCACGTTCTTCTCCATGAATATATTGATTCAACATTTGCGAAAACTCGCGTTTTTGATAAACTACGATTTGTTGTTGTTTTTCTGAAAAACGAACATTTTCATCTTTGCTAATTGGGGAAAATGGTTCCTCTCCAAACACCTCAATCACAGCCGGACCTGCATAACCTGCCGCCTGCTCTTTGTACTTCTCAAAAACACTTCGATATACTTCTAAACCACGCTCTACATATGCCTTATCCAACCAAAGAGCTGCATCTTCTTTGTGATCATAATCAAACTGCTTATTCACCGAGGTTGTATATGGCTTTACTACGGAACGAAGTCCAAGCTTTTCAAAGTTTGAAACGGCCACTCTCACCATTCTTTCAAACCCGAGCGGATAACGTATTTCTACTGTTGTCTTAATACTCAAATCCTTTTTCATGGTCTCAAAGCCCATGCGATACCCTTCTGTAAAAGTATCTGCCATGGATTGAATTTCTGCCTCTGAAAATGTATTCAAATACTGTGCACTTTTGATTTCATTATTTCCCACATAATGTCCATAACGATACAAATATGCTTGTGTGGACAAATCAGAATCCATAAGAATTCCTGTGGCATAATCATACTCCGGCAAAAACAAACGTGCCAGTTGTTCCTCATGAAATACTTCTGTGTAATCATGCATAAATGAATATATGCTATCTTTGATTCCATCTTCGAAACAATTGTATAGCTCTACCATTAATTCTGCAAAAATACAAAGATACTGAATATTACCTTCAAAAACATATGGTGTCTCTCTTTGAATCCTTGCAAAAAGTGCAGACAAATACGGACCATAGTCTGCTCCAAGTTCTGCAACTGCATATGTCGGATTGGCAAAACAAGTATCATAATTCTCTGCCAAGAAACAATCATACAACTGACGGTTTAGCAATTTGCCGTCCTCTTTTGACATTGTTGCAAGCTCACCGCATAACGCCATTTGCGCAACTTTATTTTGTAATAGCAAATATCCCGAAACGGTGTGAAAATACGCCGTGATTTGCGGGGAGTATTGTTGTTCTTCCTGTATCTGTGCAAGTCGCTCCATTACAAGCGACAAACGTTCCTGCAATTCTTCATTTCTTTCCTGTATCAGATTTGGATAGTTCATGTCATTCTCCTTCTTTGCGCTTTATTATGCCATAAATCCCATGACATATGTACCTATCCAACTAACTGCTGCAAGAATAGATGCTACAAGTGCCAATCTTGGAAATAGCTGAAACGAGTCTTCTTCACGCATACTTTGAATTGACAACACGATTGTTACAATTGACACAAACATTGCCAGCACCCCTATGCTACCATGATAAGTCGACAAATTCCCATTTCCATGGAAAGCGCTCATAACAATTCCAATGTATAATGCTACTAACAGTATTGCAACAACGAATGCTGCTATTCCTTTTTTTGAATGTGTTTTTTCTGTAAATTTATAACGGTTACGTCGTCGTCTTTCGAACATAAATCTCTCCACGAAACTACGATTTCTTTTTGTGTTCTACCATCCACAAAAAAAGAAATCCAAGAATTCCTCCTATCGTATTTAACAACAAATCATCTACATCAAAGCACCCTAATTTAAAAATCAACTGAAGTGTTTCTGCAAACAAACTTAATTCAAAACTTAGTAAAGAAATTAACAAAATACGCTTACTTTTGATAAACACCTTCGGCAATAAAAATCCAAACGGCATAAATGCCAAAACATTGCCAACCACGTTAAATAAAAACGGTTTCCATCCGTGGCTGCCAATAATACTCCAAAAGCGTTTAATTTCCCGAAACAGAGCGAGATTATACCGGTACTCTTCTGTTGCATGCGTTCTTCCCATCGCTTCCGCGAAAAGAAGAAAATAGGACAACAAAATCAGATACGCTATCAGAAAAAAAACAGACCAGCCACGTCGTGATTTATTATTTGTAACCATACTGCTCGTAATACGCGTCAATTGCTATTTTGATAGTATCGTCAATTACCACTCTGCCCTGACAATCGCGATTATATAAATGTTCTACAACCTCATCCATCGTAACAATTGCACGTGCCTCAAATCCGTATTTTTCACGAATCTCATCTAACGCTCCAACTTTTCCTCCCAAACCAACTTCCATGCGGTTTAACGATACCATCAAACCTTTTATTTCTACATTCCCTTGTGCTTTGATAATCGGAAATGTCTCTTCAATAGATTTTCCGGAAGTGGTAACATCTTCAATAATAACGACCTTGTCGCCATCTTTTATTTTGCTTCCTAACAAAATACCGGTATCTCCATGATCTTTTGCTTCTTTACGATTGGAACAATAACGAATTTCTTTTCCGTATAATTTTGCATATGCAATTGTGGTCGCAACCGAAAGCGGAATCCCTTTGTAAGCAGGTCCAAATAATACGTCGAAATCATCACCAAAATTATCGTGAATTGCTTTTGCATAATATTCTCCCAATCTCATCAACTGCGTTCCTGTGACATAGGCACCCGCATTCATAAAAAATGGAGACTTTCTTCCGCTCTTTAACGTAAAATCTCCAAATTTCAAAACATCACTCTCTACCATAAATTCAATAAATTCCTGCTTGTATGCTTCCATTATTAACCTCCGTAAGTCATAATATCTCTAATATAACAGGATTTTATCATAAACAGGTTGGGTTTTCAACAGAAACCAAAGCCTATGCTCTCGCACTTATTTTAGCCAAGATTCATTTCCTTCATTTTGCATTTTATAATTTCATATGCAGTTTCAGCACTATCCACATCAAGAACGGCGGCTTCGAAAGGACATATGCCGTCCCCTTTTCTGTTTATAATGTTTTTTACCTGCTTGTCATACTCCGTCACAATGTCATGTTCTTGCAATACGCTCAATGCAGATTTGCTTATGACACCGGCATACACAGCCTTTATGCCAAGAAGTATATAAAGAAACGCTGTAGCCTTTCCAATCACCTTATCCGCTGCATAATATCCCTTAAAATCCTGACCTGATTTGAGCCATTTTACCAAAGGTGCTACACCGCGCTGTGTAGAAACAACAAACTTGTCATCTCCATACAATACGCATGTATATGCACCTGATAATAACTGCTCTTTTGCTTTCCTTAGTTCTTTCATTATTTTAATCTCTCTACAAAATCGCTCATCATTTCACTAATCTTTATGTTTTGAGGGCATACTGCTTCACACGCTCGACACCCCAGACATGCAGACGGTTTCTTATCCTCCGCAAGTGCACCAATGGCCATCGGCGCCAAAAAACCGCCGCCGGAATATACATGTTCATTATATAGTTCAATAAGCTCCGGAATATTTAAATCCATAGGACAATGTGTGGTACAATATCGACAAGCCGTACAAGGCAACGTATCCTTTGCAGTCATTTTTGTTGCCACATCAAACAGTTCTTGTATCTCTTTTTCTTCTAAATGCTTTTCAGCCTCATATGTGGCAATGTTTTCTTTCAATTGTTCAAGATTGGACATTCCGGAAAGTGTTACTGTAACTTCCGGAAGCGTCTGCAAGAATCGAAAAGCCCATTCCACTACTGTTGCATCCGGACGAACTGTTTTTAATCGTTCTTCATATTCCGTATCAAGATTTGTTAATTTTCCGCCACGAACAGGCTCCATTACCCAGATAGGAAGTCCATATTCTTTTAATAATTCCACTTTTGCCTTTGCATTCTGCATTTTCCAATCAAGCCAATTAAGCTGTATCTGACAAAACTCCATTTCCTTTCCATAGGCATCCAGAAAACGCTTCATCGTAGCTAATGTACCATGTGTCGAAAAACCAAGATGACGGATACGACCTTTTTTCTTTTGTTCCAGTAAATACTCCAATATCCCATATTTAGGATCCAGATACGCATCAATATTCAGCTCACATACATTATGGAACAGGTAAAAATCAAAGTACTCTACCTGACATTTTTTTAATTGTTCTTCAAAAATTTCTTCAACTTTGGACATATTGCTAAGGTCATACCCCGGAAACTTCGTTGCAAGGTAAAAACTATCACGTGGATATTCTTTTAAGCATTCTCCAATTATTGTTTCTGAATAACCGTTATGATATCCCC
The DNA here is from genome assembly GCA_045531055.1 of Lachnospiraceae bacterium. Taxonomy (GTDB): domain Bacteria; phylum Bacillota; class Clostridia; order Lachnospirales; family Lachnospiraceae; genus Roseburia. The sequence goes on from JAZSDG010000030.1 coordinate 158,607, forward strand.
AAGCTGTATCAAAATAATTGATACCTTTTTCAAAAGCATACGCCAACATCTGTTTTGTCATTTCTACATCTACTGCACTATTATCACTTCCTTGCACCGGAAGACGCATACATCCCATACCAAGTGCTGATAGTTTTAAATCCTGAAAATCCATATAAATCATATCCATTTCCCCCTTAATTTTTAAAATATTGAATACTACAATTACGCTTGTCTAACAATTCACTTCCATTAATAATCATTTCTAAAGTTGGTCTAACCAATGTCAATTTCATTCCACTTACCCTCCACAACTTTAAAGTTTCTCTCCATATTACGGAATATTCCAGTTCTGCTGATAATGCATAAAATCAACCTTGCAAATCAAAAATGTACCTTTAGATTCGTCCTTCAGCTAGAAATTTGATTTTGAACAATTCTATCTGCCAATTTTTGCATAATTACGTACATGTCAGCATATATAAGTTGGATATTTTTCAAATCTAGCTGCTAAAAACTTGAGAATTTCTTCTTTTTTAATCCCCAAACCGCCTAATTTAACACTATTTGACAGCTAGATGTGCCTACTTTTCAAAATCTATATGCCATAACGCTTATATTGGGCCACTTTATGACAGCTAGAAATGTCACTTTTTTTAAACCTATCTGTTGAAACACTTATAAAAACGTCTCTCCACCAACTTCAGATTCATTCACATTTACATATATGTTATCTTTATGATTATTAAGAAAATCTATGTAATTTTTTGGCAAACTCCATCTAGAACAAATTTCCTCCATTATCTCATCTAAGTGCATATTTCTAATTCTCCTTTTACTACTTATTCACTTCAATCTCTTCGCAAGGATGAAAGTTGTGTGTGCCCCCAATTTAAAATTCATCTATTAATGTACAATTAAACCTCTACCAGAAGCGAACTACCTTCTGATTTATCGCCATTTAACCATTGCCATTTTTCAGAAAGCTCGATTTTACCATTTTCTAGAACTTTCGGAACACTGTGACAAACGCCAACTCGTATTTACTTTTGCTCATTAATATGCTGATAATAAAAATCCAATTCACCATTGTGACACGCTATATTCTTCTATTCTCCTTTTTATTCGGCCTCTCGTGCACCGGATGCATATTCATTCATGCATATATCGATTACCTCGCGAATCGGTTGAATTAGTGCCATTTCATAATTACAACACCACATAACCTCTCTGCTCATAAAACCATCCACAATGCCATCAATGGGATCGCCGCTTTTTATCGGATTATCGTTATCAAATATGTAACACAGCACGTTATATGCATGATTTATTACCCAATTGTGATTAAAGTCATGGAAGTGATACTGTAAGTCCGGCAAAAATAACGTATGCATACCAACACTATCCACCATCATATCATTCGTTCCCTGAATATTAAAAAAACGTACATTTACTGCAAAATTAATAAATCTATACTCTCTTGGCACCTGATGATTGCGAATATCATTTGCTAAAAATAATTTTCCGGAATTTTGAAAATATACAGCTTTGCATGTTGGAAACAATTCCAAAAGAGCTTCTGTAAAATCCATATCTAATTCCGCGCGTTCCTTGTAATGTAAAGCCGATGCCAACATATCTACTCCCACAATCTGATATCGACACTTACTTAATACGGTTTCGCTTTCTGTACAATCCCACATTTGGCTCCGTTCAATGGTTCCAATCTTTGAAGCATCAAATTCATGAAATCCCATAATCATTACTTGTGGGGGCACCTTTGCATCCTGAAATTCTGCAAGATACTTTTTCACCGCAAAACCGGCCATTGTTTCATCATATGCAAAATTATCCACTTCCCCTAAATATTTCCTCATAACTGTATTCATGAGTTCTTTATCCGCTATCGCAACCTCATCCTCAAACAAGAGCTGCACCATAAATACGCCTCCCGGGACCGCCTTTTCGTCCAAATTCTGCTGTAATTCTGAAGTCATCTTCTCACTCCTCCTTAAATCTAACTCTGATACAAAAGGATGCCCCAAAAGGACATCCCATTTCTTTAAAGCATATTATTCACAAGTTTCTCTATATTTTGTACATCATCGTTTTTCATTGTAGAACGAATCGTTACCACATCCTCAACTAATTCGATATTTTTCATAGTTTCAAGTATGGATCTCATCACTTTTCCCGCGCTTGGTGCCCAAGAACCATTCTCTACGATTGCAACCTTTCTATTTTGATACGCTTTGCTCTGAAGATGTAATAAGAAGTCCTGCATACACGGGAATACCCCGCCATCATAACTTGCTGCAGCCACGATCATGCGATCATATCGGAAAGCATCTTCAATGACTTCTGCCATATCTTCTCTTGCCAAATCGCTAATAACAACCTTTTCTACTCCCTTTTCCTGAAGCATCTGACCGATGGTTTCTGCAACCTTTGCGGTATTTCCATGAATGGAAGCATATGCAACAAGCACACCTTCATTTTCCGGTTTATAACTGCTCCATATATCATACATGTTCATGTAGTAGGAAAGATTTTCTGATAAGATTGGCCCATGTAACGGACAAATGAAAGCAATATCTAAGGCTGCCGCTTTTTTTAATAAGGTTTGTACCGGTCCGCCATATTTACCAACAATATTAAAATAATATCTTCTTGCTTCACAAGCCCAATCGTCATCCTTTGTCAGTTCTAACGCTCCAAACTTTCCAAATCCGTCTGCTGAGAATAATATCTTATCTTTGCTTTCATAAGATACCATAACCTCCGGCCAGTGCACCATTGGAGCCATCACAAATGTCAGTTCATGCGCGCCCAACGATAAGGTATCTCCTTCTTTTACCACTAATGTTTTTCCTGCAACATCAAAATCAAAAAACTGCGGTAGCATTGAAAATGTTTTTGCATTTCCAACAAGTGCCATCTCCGGGAAAAGCTCTACTAAACGCGCAATACTCCCTGCATGATCCGGCTCTAAATGATGAATAATCAAATAATCCACCTTTCTACCTTTTAACTCAGAAAGAAGATTCTTCTCCCATTCTCCCATGCTGCGTTTATCTACTGTATCCATTACCGCAACCTTCTCATCCAATATCAAATACGAATTGTAAGAAACTCCTTCCGGAACAACGTATTGACTTTCAAACAGACCAATCGTAGTATCATCTACGCCTATGTACTTTACATCTTCTGTAATAGCTACTTTCATTTGTGCCTCCTGTATCAGACTTTATTTATAAATTAAATTTTACAAAACATTCTACCATAAAACAATAACTCGTTTCCAGTACAATTTCAACTATTTCTCTTTCTAATCTTCTTTAGGTATGCTAAACTAGACACATCATTTATATATCATTACGGGAGAATATATGGAAGAATTTGCATACAAACGAATCGCATCAAATTTTGCAGAAAAATATCAACGTTTTTTTCAAGGCAACCATATGGATAATGAGGTTACCTCAGCTTGTTCTCAAGTTTTTCATTTACAACGAAACCGCATGAAAAGACTCGGGATTGATTTTGATGTTAAACTTACCGAAACGGGAATTCGTTACCCTGGAGCGCCAAACGAGTTTCAAACCATTGAACACATCCGCGGGCTACAGAATACGACAACTATTGTTCATACACCTATTCGAACACAGCGTACATATACTTACCAAGGAAAGACAATCGCCAAAAAAGTAGATTGGCACGCAAAATCTATTTGCTCTATCCTAGAAGGCACCGAGACTGATACCAATAAATACAACATCATTAGCTATCATGTCTCTCATGATGATATGAGCGCTTCCGTAGCTTCTTTAAAGTTCAAGTTATTTATTGTATTCGTTTGTATCGTATTATCTGTAATCGTTATGTCCATGAATCACATAAGATCTCTGTTAAGTGATACTTTACTTATTTCGGTTGCGCTTTCTCACTTGATGTTTGTTCTTGGCGGTGTCATTGCCGCAAACGCGATTGTTTTTCTAATTGCCACTTTATGGGCATATCGCAGAAAGACACCACGGCTTCACGTGTCAAAAGCCATGTCTCAGCTAAGTACCTATTACAAAGATTTTCATTTTGAAAAATTTGCAAATTGTTTGGAGGATAAACTAAAAACAATTCACTATGCAGAAGATAAAAAAGAGATTTCTTCTTTTGTAAGATGTGATTTATCCGATGAAATAGCACTTTATCATAATGTAGTAGATTGCGAAATGAAAAGCTGCAAAATCACTTCCTACCAGCAAGATTTGAATTCTCATTATATCAAAGCCGAAGCAACTACGATACTAACTTATTTTAACGGAAAGCGTTTTATCAAAAAGGAAGAACCTTTGCAATTATCTTTCCACAAATTAAAACAGACCGGAGAACAATGCGCGCCTGCATCAACTTCTGAAGAATATGATTGGCTATTAGATATGTACTGTACCAGCAAACCTCATTCCTACAACTTGATTTCTTATTATACGGGATTGGCTATGATTGCAATGACAGTAGTATTATTACCGGGTGCTATGAAAGATTTTCGCATAATATCCTCTGCCATTTCCCAGACAGTAGAAGATATCCATGCATCCGGATACATTTTCCAAAATGAAATGATTCCATCTTTAGAATATTACGATAACCAATTTGATACATCAAATTCATATTTTAGCGATGATTCCTTATTTTTTGAATATAATTGTTCGGATAGTTACGAGAAAATCATGATGAATTATCCTCAATACTTAGTGGAGGAAAATGGTTTTTTTATTACGGAATCTACCGATAATAAGGTTGTCCTACAACGTGAAAAGCAATTTTCATCCGGAATGGTTTATCTTTCTATTACAAAAGAAGACAATGAAATGTATTGCCTGACGATTGCACCATATAATTTGAAGACGCAAGAGGATAATATTTATAATGTTTTAAACTCATTCTAGTTGACATTCATTTTTTTCAAGCGTATAATATCATAAACCGATGAGAAAGAGTAAGTAAGTCTTATCCATTTTTCTCCAGAGAGCGACAGATGGTGGAACTGTTGTGGAAAACATAAGACCGAATGGACTTTCGAGGGCAATCAGAAACGGAATCATATTCTATTTCCGGAGTATGTGCGACGGAGCAGACTCTCCGTAATCAATCGTCTGCATATGTTGGTATGCGTAAGTGGGCGTATCATAGATACGTCAAGCCGGGTGGCACCGCAGGAAGAATATCTATCCTGTCCCAGCAAACAGAATGTCTGGGATAGGTTTTTTTATTTCCCGGAAAATATCGAAAGGAGACAACACAATGTCAGAAAAGAAAATCCCTTACAAAATTTATCTGGAAGAGAATGAGATGCCAAAAGTATGGTACAATCTGCGTGCCGATATGAAGAACAAACCGGCACCATTATTAAATCCAAAAACAAAACAGCCAATGACTGCCGAAGAATTAAAACCGGTATTTTGTGAAGAACTGATACAACAAGAGTTAGATGATACCACTGCTTATTTTGAGATTCCGGAAGAAATCCGTTCTTTCTATAAAATGTATCGTCCGGCACCACTTGTTCGTGCCTATTGTTTAGAGGAGAAATTACAGACTCCTGCAAAGATTTATTACAAATTTGAAGGCAATAACACCAGTGGAAGCCACAAATTAAATTCCGCAATTGCTCAAGCTTATTATGCTAAGAAGCAAGGCTTAAAAGGTGTGACTACCGAGACCGGTGCCGGTCAATGGGGTACCGCTCTTTCCATGGCTTGCTCTTACTTTGATTTAGATTGCAAGGTGTACATGGTAAAATGTTCCTATGAACAAAAACCATTCCGTCGTGAAGTCATGCGCACCTATGGTGCCTCTGTTACACCATCTCCATCTATGGAAACAGAAGTAGGAAGAAAAATCTTAGAAAAACATCCTGGTACTACCGGAAGTCTTGGATGTGCAATTTCAGAAGCCGTAGAAAAGGCAACCTCTTTGGATGGATACCGTTATGTATTAGGAAGTGTATTAAATCAGGTAATGCTTCACCAATCCATTATCGGTTTAGAGACCAAAGCTGCTTTAGATAAATATGGTGAAAAAGCGGATATCGTTATTGGTTGCGCCGGCGGCGGTTCTAACTTAGGCGGTTTGATAGCTCCATTTATGAAAGAAAAGATTTTAGGCGAAGCAGATTATCGTATTATTGCAGTTGAGCCAGCTTCTTGCCCATCTCTTACCCGCGGTAAATATGCATATGACTATTGCGACACCGGAATGGTATGTCCACTTTCAAAAATGTACACACTCGGAAGTGACTATATCCCATCTGCAAGTCACGCAGGCGGATTACGTTACCATGGTATGAGTTCTACACTTTCTCAGTTGTATGATGACGGTTTGATGGAAGCCGTATCTGTACATCAAACAGATGTCTTCCAAGCAGCAGAAGACTTTGCAAGAGTCGAAGGTATTTTACCTGCTCCGGAAAGTTCACATGCAATTAAAGTTGCAATTGACGAAGCAATGAAATGTAAAGAAACCGGTGAAGAAAAAACTATCGTATTCGGGCTTACCGGTACCGGTTATTTTGATATGATGTCTTATGGAAAATTCCATGACGGAATTATGGAAAACTACATTCCGACTGATGAAGAAATTCAAGAAAGTCTTTCCAAATTACCAAATATTGAATAAAGTTCTACACAAAAAACTTGCACATACCCAGCAATAAGGTATGTGCAAGTTTTAAATTTAATTATTTCACTGCTCCGATTAATTCATTGATATCATTTACCTGATGTCTTCTCATATAATCTTCAATTCCTGCTACCACATGTTCCGTCGTTCTTGGATCCATGAAGTTCGCAGTTCCAACCGATACAGCCGTTGCTCCTGCAAGAATCATTTCTATTGCATCCTCTGCAGTTGTAATTCCACCCATTCCAATAATTGGAAGTTTAACTGCCTGCGCCGTCTGATAGACCATACGAACGGCAACGGGATGAATTGCAGGACCGGACATACCGCCGGTTTTATTTGCAAGAACAAATGAACGTCGTTCAACATCTATTTTCATACCGGTAATCGTATTAATGAGCGACAAAACATCCGCTCCACCGGCTTCTGCTGCTCTTGCCATCTCTGTAATATCTGTCACGTTCGGAGAAAGCTTCATAATAACCGGTTGTTTTGCAAGTTTTTTCACTTCTTTGGTAATGGCTTCTACCGCCTTTGTATCTTGTCCAAATGCAATTCCACCTTCCTTTACATTCGGGCAAGAAATATTAATCTCAAGCATATCCACCGGTTCATCTGCCAAACGTTCTACAACCTCACAATAATCACTGGTTGATTTCCCACAGACATTTACGATAATTTTTGTATCATATTGTTTCAAAAATGGAATATCGCGCTTACAGAACAACTCAATCCCCGGATTTTGAAGTCCTACTGCATTAAGCATTCCACCATACACTTCCGCCACACGCGGAGTTGGATTCCCAGCCCATGGAATATTGGCAACACCTTTTGTCACAACTGCTCCAAGCTTATTCAAATCCACAAATTCACTATATTCTTCTCCCGAACCAAACGTTCCGGATGCTGTCATTACAGGATTTTTTAAAGTTACACCACAAAGATTTACACTTGTATTCATTACAGTTCCACCTCCCTGGCATCAAAAACCGGTCCTTCTTTACAGATACGTTTGTTATTTACATTGGTATGACTGTCTTTTTCCTTTGTCTTACATACACATGCAAGACAAGCACCAATTCCGCATGCCATGCGCTCTTCCATCGAAATATAGCACTCCATCTGATGTTCTATCGCATACTCTTTCAATGCACGTAACATCGGGGTTGGTCCACATGCATAAATCACATCTGCGGTAAGTCCGTTTTCTTTGATTGCATCTACTACGGTGCCTTTCACACCGGCACTTCCATCATCGGTAGATACATACACCTCTCCCAATTCTTGAAACTCATCGTATAAAAACAATGTATCACGATATCCTAACACGATTTGTTTTTCACAATTTAAGTCTTTTGCAAGCTGTAACATCGGTGGAATACCAATTCCTCCGCCAATCAAAAACGCTTTCTTAGTACCAAGCGTAAATCCATTGCCAAGAGGTCCTAAAATATCTACGGTATCCCCTTCTGTCAACTCACAAAATTCCGCTGTTCCTTTGCCTGCAACACGATACACAAGACGTATCGTTCCTGCATCTTTATCAATGCCGCAAAGACTAATCGGTCTTGGTAAAATCTTGGTTCCGTCATTGCAATATACAGAAACAAATTGACCTGCTTTTGCATATTTTGCAATCTCGTTTGTCTGTAACGTCATATCATAAATGCCGTCTGCAATTTGCTGCTGTCTTATTACAACGGCTTGTTCTTTAAATTTTTCAGCCATATTTTTGATTCCTTTTCTCTGTTATCGTGCATTTAATGCGCCTGCAATATCTGCCACCATATCTTCTACTGCTTTACGTGACGCATCCGCAAAATTCTCTTCCGTAATACCCATTGCCTTATACTGCTCCTGTTTGTATGCCGCAATAATTCCACGTGAAGAGTTTACAATTGCACCTAATCCGTCTTCATTAAAGAAATGCACTAAATCTTTTCCGGTTCCACCCTGTGCACCATATCCCGGCACTAAAATGAAACTCTTTGGCATCACTTTACGAAGTACTTTTCACATTTCCGGATAGGTTGCGCCTACTACTGCACCTACATAGCTGTAGGAATCGCCCATACAATCTGCGCCCCATTCCGCTACCTTCTCACCAACCCATTCATATAATGGTCTTCCGTCAATCATACGATCCTGAAATTCTCCACTGGAAGGATTTGAGGTCTTAACTAAAATGAAAATTCCTTTTTTCTCTTCCTTACATACATCTACGAAAGGCTTGATTCCATCGGTTCCCAAATACGGATTTACTGTTGCAAAATCTTCATTAAATGTCGCGTAAGATTTGCTTCCAATCTGCACCTTACCAAGATGACCAACGGCATATGCAGTAGAGGTTGATCCAATATCTCCACGCTTTACATCACCAATTACCACCAAATCCTTTTCGTGACAATAATCTACGGTCTTTTGATATGCCTTTACGCCTTCTACACCAAACTGTTCATACATTGCAATTTGTGGCTTTACTGCCGGAATCAAATCGTAGGTTGCATCAACAATTGCTTTATTAAATTGCCAGATTGCTTCTGCTGCTCCTTTTGGTGTCTCACCAAACTCTGCAAATGCCTTCTTCTGAATATGCTCCGGAATATAGGAAAGCATCGGATCTAATCCCACTACAATCGGTGCATTTGTCTTCTTAATCTTATCAATCATTTTGTTAATCATAATTCATCCCTCTTTCACTCAATTCTCTTTTCTATCATAGCCCGAGTTGCAGTTTTTTTCAAGTTATTCCAAAAAAATGAAGCTGCCTAATGACAGCTTCATTTCAATTCCCTTTTTTTGATAAATACTGCTACATTGCAGTTGTTTGCATAACAGGTGTTTCTGCCTGTGCTTTTCCAAAAAGTTGTTTAAACTTATTGGAAAGCTTGCAGAGTTTTCCGTAAATGTCAAATGTAATTTCTGTAGATGGAGCAACCTCCATGTATGCTTTCATCGTTTTTACTAAAATGTAACTATCTACAAATGATGAACGAATAGCAATCGCAATCATAATTGAGATGAAAATACCAATGATTGGATGTACACCAATTGCATAGCAAATTGGTAAAAGAATAATCAACGGAACTACTGCAAGTACAAAAGTAACCCCCATAACGATTAATGCGGTAATCGCTGCGTTCTTTAATAATTTTTTTGCGTTTTGGAAATAAATAACAACGCCGTCACATCCTGCTTTAAAAGCCCCCTCGTCTTTTCTTAGGAATGTATATCCAAGACAACATTCATCAACATATCCTAATGCAATGCCGATAAAGATTTTTGCAAAACGAACAAGAGCACTGACCCCCGGAATATTTCCAAGAATATTATCTACAACACCTACGGCATTCTGTAACTGTTTTACAGCACCACTAATCAGGTTATCGATTACGAAATATACGTTTGAGGTTGCAAAACGCTGTTTTACCATATTAGTACCATATTCAAACATGTTGTCCGGAATCTGACCGGTTGTAACCGCTGTAGTGATTACTGCAATGTGCGCTGCTTTTAGCATATATCCCATATAGTACGAAACCAGTTTTGTGATACCACCTGTTAAAATTAACCATATGCAAATCATAAAGATGATACTGCTTCCACCAATCAAAGCTGAGATTCCTAAGCAAATGGCCAATAGCAGAATTGACACCAATGTTACCGCCAAGCCTAAGCCAAGGCGCATCCAGACAAATTTCATTGTCTTTGTATAAATTTCTTTTACATTCATAAATAAAACTCCTCCTTGTTTTGTTTATCGCTTACTACGTAAAGAAGAATAACAAAAACGCAGCTGGTTTACTACCAACTGCGTTTTACAACTTTGCGCAACTAATGGTTGCTATTTCATATTCATTTTGCGTTTCATTTCATTGATAATCGAAGTAATCGAATCTAAAGTATCTACAATCACATCCATTTTCCCCTTTTCGATATCATCAATCACTCCATCTCTCATAATATCTAAAAGGTCCTTAGAAATTCCATCCATGTCTTGCGCTGAGCTTAAAAAGCGTAACACAACACGGTCCAAACCATCACTTTCTGTAATCTCAATATGCTCCTTTAACAAATAATCTGTTGATACACCGAAATAATCACTCAGCGCTACTACCTTATCTGCATCCGGCAATGCGGTTCCCAATTCCCATTTCGAAACTGCCTGTCTGCTAACTCCAAGCGCTTCTGCAAGATACTCCTGTGAATATCCACACTTTGTTCTTAAAACAGCTATTTTCTCTCCTAATTTCATATAGTACTTCTCCTTCTTTCTATCATCTTTTTAGAAAGTAAACTAAGGGCAGGTTTTTATAATTGTTTATAAAACAAAATCAAGCTGCCTGATTGACAGCCTGATTTTATTATACATAATTTATTTCTTTTTTCAATATCTCTTCAATTAATAAATTACAAATCCCACTCTCTTTGACAGGTATGTAACAATTCATGTGATTTATGGGAAAGTGGTTTCTCAAAGAACTTATTATATGCATCTAATACATCCGGATTCTCATGTGAGAAACGAATAGTATTCTTTGCATCCAAATCATACAACTTCTGTCCACGAGAAGCGGCACGTTCTTCACCATCCCAAATCGGTTGACCACCACCGCCGGCACAACCACCAGGACAAGCCATGATTTCTACAAAATCATACTGTACTTCACCATTTTTTATCTGCTCCATCAACCTTCTGGCATTTCCAAGTCCACTGGCAATTGCTGCACGAACCGGAGTACCATTGATGGTAACAGTTGCTTCACGAATTCCTTCGCTTCCACGAACAACTTTAAAGTCGTCTGCTCCCGGATTGCTTCCGGTCACCAGATAATAAGCACTTCTTAATGCTGCTTCCATAACACCACCGGTTGCACCAAAGATAACTGCTGCACCGGTTCCGGTTCCAAGCGGACTGTCAAATTCTTCCTCTTCAAGTTCTAACACATTAAGTCTTGCCATACGAATCATTCTTGTCAACTCACGGGTGGTTAATACCGCGTCAACATCTTTATCTGCCGCACTATCATTTACCTGTGGAACATCACATTCGTATTTCTTTGCCGTACAAGGCATTACGGATACACAGTAAATCTGATTTGGATCCACATCCAATAACTGCGCAAAATAGCTCTTAGTTACAGCACCAAACATCTGCTGTGGCGATTTTGCTGTAGAAAGATTATCTACATACTCCGGATACTGTGACTTGATAAAGCGAAGCCATCCCGGACAGCAGGAAGTAAACATCGGCATCTTAGCCTTTTCTCCCTGACCCAGACGTTCCAATAATTCACTGCCCTCTTCCATAATGGTAAGGTCAGCGGTGAAGTTGGTATCAAATACATAATCAACACCGAGACTGCGTGCTGCTGCAACCATTCTTCCAACGGTTGCTTTTTCATCCGGAACACCAAGGCTTTCACCCCATGCGGCACGAACCGCCGGTGCAATCTGCATAACAACGATTTTACTATCATCCATAATTGCATCACGCACTTTACGGGTGTCATCTCTTGCACGAAGCGCACCGGTCGGACAATGGGTAATACACTGTCCACAAAGAGCACAATCAGTTGCTTCAATCGGAACATTTCCTTTGGTTCCTACTGATGTACGTTTTCCGGTATTGATAATATCCCATACCTTCATGCCTTGCACTTTATCACACACCTGTACACAGCGCATACATTTGATACACTTGGATGCATCACGGATTAGCGGGAAATCGCTATCCCACTCTTTTTTCTCGACAACACTGTCAAACGGCAAATCCAAAATATTAAATTCTTTTGCTAATGTCTGCAATGAACAATTACCATTTCTTACACAGGTTGCACAACGATAATCATGCTCGGAAAGAATGAACTTTAAGTTCATTTCTCTTGCTCTTTGCACCTTTGGACTATCTGTCAAAATAGACATTCCATCTTCTACTACATTATTACAGGAAGCAACCAAGGTCTGCTTTCCTTCAATTTCTACCATACAAATACGGCAAGCGCCGATTTCGTTAATTTCTTTCAGGAAACAAAGTTTCGGGATATGTACTCCGGCAGCTTCTGCAGCCTGCATAATCGTGGTTCCCTCTTCTACCTGAATCGTTATACCATTGATTGTTGCTGTTACCATCTGTCCTCTCTGCCTCCTCTCAAAATGCCACATCCAAAGTGATCACAACGTAAGCATCTTCCGGATTCCTGAATTGCTTCTTCTCTGCTCATGCAATGTTCAATTCCTTCGAAGTCTTTCTTACGTTCACTTGCTTCTCTTTCGGTAAGATGAATTCTACCGCTTTGTAATTTATCATTCATTCTTGGAGACGGAATGGTAATGTCATCACAGGAAATCTCATGATGATAGCCTAAATATTCATCGATATTGGCAGCCGCCACTTTACCTGCTGCAATTGCTTTAATTACAGTTGCCGGTCCGGATACGCAGTCTCCACCTGCATAAATTCCATCATTGTCCGGAACCATACATGTATCATCTGCAATAATACGATTCCATTTGGTTGCAATGCCATTCTCTGCAAAATAATCACTATCGATTTCCTGACCGATTGCCAGTAATACAACATCGCATGGAATACGAACCGGTTCTTTGTCTGCTTTATTCGCTCTTGGACGACCATTCTTATCATAAGTTCCACTAATCTGCGGTTGGGTCCAAAGTGCAACAACATCGCCTTTTTCATCTGCTTCAATACGTAATGGTGCCTGAAGGGTAAACAATTCAATTCCCTCTTCAATTGCGCCACGCACTTCAAGCGGAGAAGCTGTCATGTCTTTTTCTCTTCTACGGTATGCAATAGATACGCTCTTTGCGTTTGCTCTGATAGCAGTTCTTGCACAGTCCATTGCTACGTTACCACCACCGATAACGGCTACACGCTTACCGGTAAAATCAATCGGCTGATCCAATCCAACATTACGTAACAAATCAACTGCGGATACAACGTTGTTACTATGTACACCTTCTAAGTCAAAATTCTTGCTGGTCTGTGCACCAATTGCTAGATAAATTGCATCATAATCTTCTTTCAATTGCTGAATTGTAATATCCTTACCAACATGGGAATTATATACTACTTCCACTCCGGTAGATAGGATTGCATCGATATCTTCCTGCAATCGTTCTCTAGGGAAACGATAATTCGGAATTCCATAACGAAGCATACCGCCAAGCTTTGGTTTCTCTTCATATACCGTTACCGCATGACCCATAAGTCTTAAGAAATATGCAGCTGTAAGACCGCTTGGTCCACCTCCGACAATTGCAACTTTCTTACCGGTATCCGGACCGCAAGCAGGAACTTTTACCTTGTCTGCCGGCGCCTGTTCTACTGCATAACGCTTCAATCCACGAATGTTGATTGCGCTATCTAGCATATTTCTACGACAACGTTCTTCACATGGATGTTCACAAATATAAGCACATGCAGTTGGGAATGGGTTATCCTTACGAATCAAGCGAACCGCATCTTCGTAATTTCCTTCTCCAACCAAAGCTACATATCCCGGAATATCCACATGCGCAGGACAAAGATTGATACATGGAATCGGCTGTTCAAATGCACCAATACAACGTTTCTCTTTCACGTGGGAAATATAATCCTCACGGAATCCTTCAAATCCTACTAACACCATTCTTGCCGCTTCAAATCCGATTGCACAGTCCGCAGAATCACGAATACTCTTTGCGGTCTCTTCAATCAAATCCAGCGTCTCCATGGTCGCTTCATTGTTCATTACCTGTTCTAACAAATTCTCTAATTGTCCGAGTCCGACACGACACGGAACACACTTTCCGCAAGTCTGCGCATGACAGACTTTCAAAAATGCCAATTGTAAATCAACCGGACAAACCCCCGGAGGACTGGCAATAATTCTTTGCTCAAATTCACGCATCATCGTCTTAACGGTGGATTGAGCTTTGTTGTCATTCATAAGTGTTTGTCTTGCCACTGTTTTATCTCCTTTTCGTATTCATACCATTTTCATTCCATTCTATTATACGATTGTATTTTTTTAGATGCAATAATTGATAATTCTTTCACACGAATGATATTTTTTTCACAAATGTCCCCAAAAAAGGAAGCTTCCTTTATCGTGAAGTAGCTTCCTAATCGTTATTATTTATTCTCTTCGTACACAACATTTCCGCCACAAATTGTGTATTTTACTTTACCGTTTACCTTTGTTCCATGGAACGGTGTATTTTTCCCTTTGGATGCAAATTGATTCTTATCTATCAAATAGGATTCATTTGGATCAAAGATTACTATATCTGCAATTTTCCCAGGTCTAATATCTCCTTTATCAATTGAAAGTACTTTTGCAGGATTATAGCTCATTTTTTCAGCCATCTGCATTGGTGTCAACCAACCGCCTTGTACTAATTCTGTATATGTCAGACAAGCTGCCGTCTCTAATCCGACAATTCCGAATGGCGCTTTGCGAATGTCTTGATCCTTCTCTTCCTCACTATGCGGTGCATGATCGGTCGAAATTACTTCCATGATATTATCGCGAAGACCTGCCTTTAATGCTTCTACATCTTCTTTCGTTCGAAGCGGCGGGTTCATTTTATAATTCGTATCTGCTTCTTTTATATCATCCGTTGACAACACAAAATGATGCGGGCACACTTCCGCAGAAACCTGCATTCCTTCTTCTTTTGCAGCTTGTACCATTACAACGGAATCTTTGGTAGAACAATGGCATAAATGCAATCTTGCACCTGTCTCTTTGCTTAATATAATATCTCTGGCAATAATGACATCTTCCACCGAATTGGTAATCCCGGGCAAGCCAAGTGCTTTCATCTTTTCATCTGCGTTTACTACACCTCCATTGACCATATTGATGTCCTCGCAATGTGCCAACACCGGGATATCCAAACGTGCCGCAATTTCCATTGCTTCCCGATAAAGTTGCGCATTCATAACAGATTTGCCGTCTTCGCTAATTGCAGGACAACCGGCTTTTACCATTCCCTCAATATCCGAAAGTTCTACCCCCTGCTGTCCTTTTGTTACAGCTCCAACCTGCAAAACATTGATACATTTTCCATCTTTTGCTTTGTTGTGTACATATTCAATTACTTCCGCGTTATCCGCTACCGGTTTCGTGTTTGGCATCGCAAGAACTGTCGTATAACCACCATGTGCAGCCGCCTTCATTCCGGTTATAATATCTTCTTTATGCGTCAAACCCGGATCACGAAAATGCACATGTAAATCAATAAATCCAGGCATGACATAGCACTCGTTTGCATCGATTACACGGTCAACATCTGTTGTTAAATTTTTTCCTATCGCTTCCACTTTATCATCGACAATAAGCAAATCAGCAACTTCGTCCATATTGGTTGCCGGATTTAAGATACGTCCATTTTGAATCAGTGTTGTCATAGTCTTCCTCCTCTACTTCATCCAAGAACGAATCAGTGCAATTTCTTTTGCATAACCTTCATCATCGTTTGGCGTTTCTAAAATAAATGGCTTACCTTGCAAAAACGGATGTGTCACCACGTCTTCCATTGCTTTTGCACCAATTTCTCCTTCTCCAATTTTCTGATGACGGTCTTTGTGTGAACCACATACATTCATACTGTCATTAAAATGAACAGCTTTCAACTTGTCTAATCCAATGATTTTATCGAATTCCTCCAGAACAGAATCCAACTGTTCTACAATATTATAGCCGCCGTCCCATACATGACAGGTATCAAAGCAAACTCCCACTTTCTCTTGGAGCTCCACTCGTTCCATAATCGCTTTAATTTCTTCAAAGTTTCTACCAATTTCTGACCCTTTTCCAGCCATTGTCTCTAGCAAAACGATTGTGGTATATTCCGGCTTTAACGCTACATTTAGCGCATCTGCTATCATCGGAATTGCAACCTCTTCGCCTTGTCCTACATGGGAACCCGGATGAAAATTATAATAATTGCCCGGCAGATATTCCATACGCTTTAAATCTTCCTGCAACATAGTGCGCGAAAAGCTTTTTACATCTTCTTTAGCCGCACATACATTCATGGTATAAGGTGCATGCGCAACAAGTTTTCCAAAATGATGTTCTTCCATCAAATCAATGAGTTTTTGTGCATCTTGCGGATCAATTTCTTTTGCTGCACCACCACGCGGATTTCTTGTAAAAAATGCAAACGTGTCTGCACCAAGTTGTAATGCCATTTTCCCCATTGCATAAAAGCCTTTGGAAGATGACAAATGATTTCCAATATAAATCATAATTTCTCCTTCTATTTCGCTGCAATGACATCTGCCATATCATAATGACCAGCTGCTTTTCCACTTAAAAATTTAGCTGCCTCTACTGCTCCTTTTGCAAATACGGCTTTGGAATAAGCAGTATGTTTAAATTCAATCACTTCATCTTCACCTGCAAAGATTACTTCGTGTTCTCCCACAATATTGCCTCCACGAACAGCAGAGATTCCAATTTCGTATTTATCGCGTTTTTCTCGCACCTGACTTCTGTCATATTTGTATTCATAGGCATTGTCTAGTGCATCGTTGATAGAATCTGCAAGTGCAAGTGCTGTTCCGCTAGGTGCATCCACCTTCTGATTATGGTGTTTCTCTACGATTTCCATATCAAAACCAGCCGGCGCAAACACAAGGGCAGCTTTTTTTAAAAGCTCCATTAACGTATTCACACCCAGCGACATGTTTGCAGATTTTAAAACAGCTACTTTCTTCGCGGTCTCTTGTACTTTTTCAAGTTGCTCGTCAGAAAGACCTGTGGTGCAAAAAACAACCGGTACTTTTTTTACTGCACAATAATCTAATAATGTATTTACTGCACTTGCATTGGAAAAATCAATAATAACATCTGCGTCCACATAACAAGATGCAATATCTGCAAATACCGGATAGTCGTTCTTAATTCCATCATATGTGTCAATTCCGGCTACAATTTCCACATCCGGATCTTCTTTACAAATTCTTGTAATGCTTTGTCCCATTTTTCCGTTACAACCATGCATAATGATTCTTGTCATATTATTGTCCTCTTTTCTTATATGTATTCTATTTACAAAACTGCGCCTTGATGTAATTTTACATCAGGCGCAGAAATCATACTACTGTTATTCTATGCCAATTTCAAACCATAATCTTGCATAGCTTTTGCTAATTTGACAACATTCGTCTCACTCATTGGGCTCATTGGCGCACGAAGCGGTCCAACCTCAAGTCCCATCAAATTCATTGCAGTCTTTACCGGAATCGGATTTACTTCTGAGAATAAAGCATCAATTAATGGCAATGCTTCTCTTTGCATTTTCTGTGCCGTTGCATAATCACCTTTTAAGAAACATTCGCACATAATATGCACTTTATCCGGCGCAATATTACTCCATACAGAAATAACACCAATTGCCCCGATTGACATAAGCGGAACCACAAGTCCATCCTCACCGGAATACAAATCTAATTTCCCATCGGTTAAATACATGGTCTTAGATGCCTGTGCTACATTTCCGGTTGCTTCTTTTAATCCGACAATATTTTCTTCATTCTTAAATAAAGTTGCAACAGTCTCCGGCATCAGATTACATCCGGTTCTTCCCGGTACGTTATACAAAATAATCGGAAGCTTTGTGTTTCTGGCAATCTGAGAATAGTGGGACACAAGTCCATCCTGTGTTGCCTTGTTGTAGTATGGAGTCACAATCAAAAGGCCATCCGCGCCATCTTCTTCTGCTTCCTTTGAAAGCTGAATTGCAGTTCTGGTGCAATTAGAACCGGTTCCTGCTATTACCGGCACGCGATGTTTGGTAAATTCAACTGCTGCCTTAATTGCATTACGATGTTCTTCCATAGAAAGAGTTGAGCTCTCACCGGTTGTTCCTGTGATAATAATTGCATCTGTTCCGCCGGCAATCTGCATCTCAATCAGTTCTTCTAATTTGTCGTAATTAACATCCTCATTTTCTTTCATCGGCGTCACAATTGCAACACCAGCACCTTTAAAAATTGCCATTTTTCTTCCTCCTAAATAATTTGTTATGTATTTCCTATCCATAAGATTGCGTTTTGTGCAATCTTGGCGCGCGAGCGATGCCGTTTACGGCTAACTACCTTGTCGCGAGCTGCACATCCCTTGCGGAGCTTTTTATGGATAGGAAAGAACTCGAAGAGGACTTTCCTATCACATAAAAAAACTAGCCCATAGAGAGCTAGTTATCTTCACACTACTGATAGCCCCCCATCGAAACGATGACAGTCATAAAGTTATTCGCTTTATGCCCAAGCGAAAAGTATACAGGTAATTCTCACTTTCGGCGTTCCTCCCTTTCATCTATGATCCTCTGTGCCTGTCACATCACATAGACTACTCATAATTCACGCGACCTCTATCTTTTTATCATTTTGAAATATCATAGCATCATGGCTCTTAGATGTCAACGCCATCTTGCTTTTTTTGAACAGTGTTATTCTAAAAATTCTATTTTGCTAACAGAAACCTCGTAAGCAGTGCGTTGTTCCACTTCTGTTTCACTAATTTTTTTCACATACTCGCGACTTTGAATCCTACCCCATATCTGCACATGCGTGCCCACTTCAAATCCGGATGCAAAACGTGCATTTCTTCCCCAACAGATACAAGGTATATAATCTGATTTTCCATATGAACGATTTACCGCTACTAACAAATCTGCAATTTCTCTTCCTAATGGAGTTTTTCGATAAACGGACTCCTTGCAGATATAACCATCCAAAAAGATTTGGTTGCTTGCACTTTCATCTCCTACATTTTCCATAATCTCAAGTTCTCTTGCAAAGACAGAAAGTACCAATCTGTTCTTTCTCTCTTCATGACGATTAAACGAACGGAACTGGCCGCTTATGTATACAAACTGTCCTACATAATCTCCTGTCACATCGATTAATCGTTCGGATATCATTACCGGAATATAATCAACGAAATTGGAAAGTCGACTTACGGATACATCTACCATATAAAAACCTTCCCCATAAACTTCGTGACTATACTGGAAATCCGATACAATCTCTCCAATAATAGATACCTGGTTGTTTTCAAAAATTTTATCTGCCATGAATTTTCTCCCTTCCTTTTGTGGAAATATTTGTTCGGGTTATGTTTTATCATTTGGACGTTGGTGGAAATCATCAAAGCTTGTCGATAAGTTTTCGTAAAAAATATACAATTTTCCGAACCCTTGAAAAATTCTTGCTTTATTGCGCTTTTTGGTATAAGATAAGTGTCGGTTTTTAGGCGAATGCATGCCAGAAAAGGAGATAATTCATATGATTACATCAAGAGATGACATTCGAAATATTGCAATTATTGCACACGTTGACCATGGAAAAACAACATTGGTAGATGAACTTTTGAAACAAAGCGGTGTTTTCCGTGAAAATCAAGATGTGCAGGAACGCGTTATGGATTCCAACGACATTGAACGTGAAAGAGGAATTACTATCCTTTCCAAAAATACTGCTGTCGAATATAAAGGAATCAAAATTAACATTATTGATACACCGGGACATGCTGACTTCGGCGGCGAAGTAGTACGAGTTCTTAAAATGGTAAACGGCGTCGTATTAGTTGTAGATGCCTTCGAAGGAACCATGCCGCAGACCAAATTTGTTTTGATGAAAGCACTTTCCTTAAATCTCCCGGTTATTGTCTGTATCAACAAAATCGACCGACCGGAAGCCCGACCGGATGAAGTAATTGATGAAGTATTAGAACTATTTATGGACTTGGACGCTTCGGATGAACAGCTGGATTGTCCATTTGTTTATGCATCAGCCCGCAACGGCTACGCAATGTTAGAACTAGACGATGAGAGAAAGGATATGACACCTTTATTTGAGACTATCGTTAATTATATTCCTGCTCCACAAGGCGATCCGGATGCTAACACTCAGGTACTAATCAGTACCATCGACTACAACGAATACGTTGGGCGAATCGGTATTGGAAAAGTGGACAATGGTTCTTTAAAAGTAAACCAAGAATATATTGTTGTGAATCATCACAACCCGGATAAATTACAGAAGGTCCGCATCAGCAAACTTTCCGAGTTCGACGGTTTAGATAAAATGGATGTGGATGAAGCAAAAATCGGTTCCATTGTTGCAATTTCCGGAATCGCAGATATTCATATTGGTGATACCATCTGCTCTGTCGATGCTCCGGTTGCAATTCCTTTCCAGAAAATTTCAGAACCGACAATTTCTATGAACTTTATTGTAAACGACAGTCCGCTTGCCGGACAGGAAGGAAAATTTGTTACTTCCCGTCACATCCGCGAGCGATTACTTCGTGAATTAAATACGGATGTCTCTCTTCGTGTAGAAGATACCGAAAGTCCGGACAGTTTAAAAGTTTCCGGCCGAGGCGAATTGCATTTGTCGGTTTTAATTGAAAACATGCGTCGTGAAGGATACGAATTTGCTGTCAGCAAAGCCGAAGTATTGTATAAAAATGATGAAAATGGTAAGAAAATGGAACCAATGGAAATCGCATATGTAGATGTTCCGGACGAATTTACCGGTGCTGTTATTTCCAAGCTTCAACAAAGAAAAGGTGAGCTTCTTAATATGGGCTCGATTGCCGGCGGCTATACTCGCTTGGAATTCCGCATCCCATCACGTGGATTGATTGGATATCGTGGCGAATTCATGACCGACACCAAGGGAAATGGTATCATCAATACAATTTTTGATGGATATGATACTTTCCGTGGTGAAATTGCTTACCGCGCTACCGGTTCATTAATTGCCTTTGAAAGCGGAGAATCCGTAACCTATGGTCTTTTCTCTGCGCAGGATCGCGGAACTTTGTTCATTGGACCTGGTCAAAAAGTTTATTCCGGTATGGTGATCGGACAATGCTCAAGAGCGGAAGATATCGAGCTGAACGTTTGTAAGAAAAAACACTTAACCAATACACGTTCTTCTTCTGCCGACGAAGCTTTAACACTTGTTCCACCTCGTATATTGAGTTTGGAACAGGCACTTGATTTCATCGACACAGATGAACTTTTAGAAGTGACTCCGGAAAGTTTGCGGATTCGTAAACGCATCTTGGATCCGACACTTCGTAAACGTGCAAATTTTGCAAAAAAGAATTCTTAAAAGAATATTATGTTGCACTCAAAAACTCCTCGGCACCTTGTACCGGGGAGTTTCTATTTGGATGCTTTATAATGTTTTAATTCTTTCCACTGCTTTTACAGTGTTCTCATAATTACCAAAAGCAGTTAGTCGGAAGTAGCCTTCTCCGCTTGGACCAAATCCGGATCCCGGAGTTCCAACAACATTTGCTTTTTCTAATAAGTAATCAAAGAAATCCCATGAAGTCATATGATCCGGTGTTTTCAGCCAGATATATGGTGCATTTACTCCACCGAACACAGTATATCCTGCGTCTTTTAATCCTTCCTTAATTACTTTTGCGTTATTCATATAGTAAGCAACCTGCTCTTTTAACTGAGCCTTCCCTGCGACAGAGTAAACGGCCTCGCCTGCGCGCTGTACAATATAAGGAGCGCCGTTAAATTTGGTTCCATGTCTTCTTGCCCACATTGCATTCAAAGAAACCTCGCCCGATTTTAATTCTTTCGGTACCACTGTAAATCCGAGACGAACACCGGTAAATCCTGCATTCTTTGAAAAACTACGAAGTTCTATTGCACATGTCTTTGCACCTTTACACTCATATATGGAATGCGCAACATCGTTCTCGCTGATATATGCTTCATATGCAGCATCATAAATAATGATTGCTCCCACTTTATTGGCATAATCTACCCATTCTTGAAGCTGATCCTTTGTCAAGGTTGTTCCGGTCGGATTGTTCGGAAGGCAAAGATAAATGATATCCGGAGTTTCCTTCGGGAATTCCGGAATAAAATTATTTGCAGCAGTACATGGCATGTAAATCACATCACTCCAAGTCTCTGTCTTAGCATCATATGTTCCGGTTCTTCCTGCCATAACATTGGAGTCCACATATACCGGATAAACAGGATCACAAACTGCAATACGATTGTTTACTGCAAAAATCTCCTGAATATTGGCAGAATCACTCTTTGCTCCATCCGACACAAAAATCTCATCAGCGGCAATATCACATCCACGTGCCTTATAATCATTGTCTACAATTGCATTTCTAAGAAAATCATATCCTAAGTCCGGTGCATATCCGCGGAAAGTGTCCTTATTTCCCATTTCGTCAACTGCTTTGTGCATTGCCTCAATAATTGCAGGCGCAAGCGGTTGAGTTACGTCACCAATTCCCAAACGAATTAAAGTCTTGTCCGGGTTCGCTGTCTGATATGCATTTACCTTCTTTGCTATGGTGCTAAAAAGATAACTTCCCGGCAATTTCTGATAATTGTCATTTACCTGATACATATTTCGATTCCTTTCCTTATATAAAACATTTTTTCTATCCTAAACTGTAACATTTTCTTGTATGACTGTAAAGTCTATTGACACATTTTGAGCACTTGTGAAAATGCCATATCACCCCCGAATAAATCAAGTGCACTACCTATGGTAACATGCAAATGATTATTCCCCAGCGTTTTAATTTTTTCCAAATCTTCAAAATTATGTACTCCACCTGCATAGGTAATCGGTATCTTTCCCCAATCTCCGAGCAATTTCACTAAATCCTCTTCGATTCCATTTGCCTTGCCTTCCACATCAACTGCATGAACCAAAAATTCATCACAATAGACAGATAATTCATCCAGTAATTCCGGCGTCACCTTCTGTGTAGTAAACTTCTGCCAACGGTCTGTTACAATATAGTATCCATCTCCTTTATAACGGCAAGACAAATCCAACACCAAATGTTCTTTTCCTACCACTGATTGTAAGCGCTTCAGATTCTCATAATTAATCTTTCCGTCCGAAAACACATAAGAAGTTACAATCACATGACTCGCACCCGCTTCAATGAATTCCATTGCATTCTCGGCAGTAATTCCGCCCCCCACCTGCAGTCCGTTCGGATATGTGTCAAGGGCCCGAAGTGCCTGTTGTTTGGTTGCTTCATAATATTCACTCCCAACTTTATTCAACAAAATAATATGTCCACCAAAAATTCCTGCCCGCTGGTACATTTTTGCATAATAGGCGCCATCCTGTGTTGCAACAAAATTTTCCTTCGCATAACTACCCTGATCTTGCAAGCTGCTTCCTACGATTTGTTTCACTTTTCCATTATGAATATCAATACATGGTCTAAATTCCATCTTTCTCTCCTCTGCCATATGAAAAATTGCCTCTAAAAAGCATATCACAAAGGGCTTTTTTTGTGAATCTTTCTTTTTTAGAAACGGTTGACATCAGACCATTATTTTGCTAACATCTAAAAAATAACGAAAAAACATAAAAATACATTGTATAAGAAGAAAGCGAGGATATACAAATGGGTACTATTATCGGCGATGGAATTACTTTTGACGACGTTCTTCTCGTTCCACAGTATTCTGAGGTTACACCAAATCTCATTGATTTACGGACAAATCTTACACAGAAGATTGTACTGAATATTCCTATGATGAGTGCAGCGATGGATACCGTTACCGAATCTAAGATGGCAATCGCCATGGCAAGACAAGGCGGTATTGGTATCATCCACAAAAATATGTCTATCGAAGCTCAGGCTGATGAAGTTGATAAGGTAAAACGTTCCGAGAACGGAGTTATTACCGATCCATTTTATCTTTCTCCGGAACATACATTACGTGATGCAGATGAATTAATGGCCAAATTCCGTATTTCCGGTGTACCGATTACCGAGAACGGCAAACTTGTTGGTATTATCACTAATCGTGATTTGAAATTCGAAACAGATTTCAGCAAGAAAATCAAAGAGTCTATGACCTCTGAGAATTTAATTACTGCTTTAGAAGGAACCACCCTTGATGAAGCAAAACAAATTCTTGCAAACGCAAGAAAGGAAAAGCTTCCTATTGTTGACAAAGATAACAATTTAAAAGGCCTTATCACGATTAAGGATATCGAGAAACAGATCAAATACCCATTATCAGCAAAAGATGAAAAGGGGCGCCTTCTTTGCGGAGCCGGCGTTGGTATCACCGGTAACATGATGGA
The DNA here is from genome assembly GCA_045531055.1 of Lachnospiraceae bacterium. GTDB lineage: Bacteria > Bacillota > Clostridia > Lachnospirales > Lachnospiraceae > Roseburia. Next base: position 183,403 of record JAZSDG010000030.1, read on the forward strand.
ACGTGTGGATGCTTTGGTGAAAGCTCATGTTGACGTAATCGTTGTTGACTCTGCACACGGTCATTCCAAAAATATTATCGAAGCTGTAAAAACAATCAAAGATAAATATCCAGACCTCCAGATTATCGCAGGTAACATTGCAACAGGTGCTGCTGCAAAAGCATTAATCGAAGCTGGTGCAGATGCTGTTAAAGTTGGAATCGGACCTGGTTCTATTTGTACCACTCGCGTGGTTGCAGGAATCGGTGTGCCTCAGATTTCCGCAATTATGGATTGCTATGAGGTGGCAAAAGAATACAATATTCCAATCATTGCAGACGGCGGAATTAAATACTCCGGAGATATGACAAAAGCAATTGCTGCCGGAGCTAATGTATGTATGATGGGCTCTATGTTTGCAGGTTGTGATGAAGCGCCTGGTACTTTCGAATTATATCAGGGCAGAAAGTACAAAGTATATCGTGGTATGGGTTCTATTGCAGCTATGGAGAACGGAAGCAAAGACCGTTACTTCCAAGAAGGTGCAAGAAAACTAGTTCCGGAAGGTGTTGAGGGACGAGTTGCATATAAAGGAACTTTAGAAGATACCGTATTCCAGTTGATCGGCGGAATCCGTTCCGGTATGGGCTATTGTGGATGCCCTACCATTCAAGCATTGAAAGAAAATGGTCAATTTGTTAAGATTTCTGCCGCTTCTTTGAAAGAGAGTCATCCACATGATATTCATATTACCAAAGAAGCACCTAATTATAGTTCTGACATTAATTAAAATGAGGTGAATTTATTTTGGAAACTGGCGACATCGTACAGTTAATTGTTCTAATACTATTATTACTACTTTCTGCATTTTTCTCTTCTGCAGAGACTGCACTTACTACGACAAATAAAATTCGAATACGTACCTTGGCAGAATCAGGAAATTCCAAAGCTGCACGCGTATTGCGAATAACTGAGGATTCCGGGAAAATGCTTTCTGCAATCCTAATTGGTAATAATATTGTCAATCTGTCTTCTTCCTCACTTGCAACCTCGCTTGCAATTAAGTATTTCGGAAGTGTTGGTGCAGGTATTGCAACCGGTATCCTTACTTTGTTAATTCTTATTTTTGGAGAAGTAACACCCAAAACAATGGCAACACTTAAGGCAGAACGTCTTTCATTATCGTACGCAATTATTATTGATTTTTTAATGAAAATTCTGACACCGGTTATTTTTATTATTAATAAGCTATCCTTAATGGTATTGTTTCTCTTTCGTGTGAATCCAAAAGCTCAAGCAAATAGCATGACAGAGGAAGAACTTCGTACCATTGTGGACGTCAGTCAGGAAAGTGGTGTTATTGAAAGTGAAGAACGTACTATGATTCATAATCTGTTTGACTTCGGAGACTGCGAGGCAAAGGAAGTCATGGTACCGCGTATTGATATGACATTCGTGCAAAACGATGCTACTTATGACGAAATCATTGAAATCTTCCGAGAAGAAAAGTTTACGCGATTGCCGGTCTATGAAGACAGTACGGATAATGTTATCGGTATTATTAATATCAAAGATTTACTTTTATATGAAAATAAGGAAAGTTTTTGTATCTCTGATATTTTACGCGAGCCATATTTCACATATGAACATAAAAACACAGCTGACCTATTTATTGAAATGCGTAAATCATCCATTTCTCTTGCAATTGTGTTAGACGAATACGGAGCTACCGCAGGACTTCTTACCTTAGAAGATTTACTGGAAGAAATTGTTGGTGAAATTCGTGATGAATATGATGCGGATGAAGAAGATCCTATCCAGAAAATCAATGACCTCGAATATATGATTCAGGCTTCTATGAATCTGGAGGACTTAAGTGATACACTCAATTTAAAACTCACTTCGGAAGACTATGATACCATTGGTGGCTATGTCATCGGATTATTAGATCATCTTCCGACCGTAGGAGAACATATCACCTCACCGGATAATGTTTATTTCCGAATCGAAGACATGGAGAAAAAACGCATTAATAAAATATTTTTAAGACTTCCCGAACCACAGGAAACAGAAGAATAAATAAAAATAGAACAGATGAAATTAGTATAGAAGAAATAATATAAAAGAAAAGCTTTGGCCGATTTGAAACAAATTTGCCAAAGCTTTTCTTTTATAAATCATATTAATAATTTTGTAATTGTGATGCATCTTGCATCCGGATCCTCTTTCAAGTCAAGAATCTCTCCGGTTGGAATGAGTTTGATACACGGGCGAAGAATGAAGTCTGCATAATTCTTGACTACAATTGCCGTTCTGCCATCGGAAAGCCGGACTTCACAACCAACCGGATAAGCAACAATTTTTTTCACAAACAAGTCAATCAGATTAAAATCAAATTCCACGCCACCGGCACCCATGATGTATTCTACCGCTTCTGAGGGCGGCAAGGCCTCTCTATATGGACGTTTTGAAGTAAGTGCATCATACACATCTGCCAGTTTTATAATCCTCGCATACAACGGAATTTCATCGCCGGCTCGTCCTAACGGGTAGCCTTCTCCATTATACCATTCGTGATGTTGCAAAACACTCGCATATACATTTGCTGAAAAGTCATAGTTATCTTTCAGGAAATCATACCCTAACTTGGGATGTTCTATAATAATTCTGCGTTCCGCCTCCGTCAATGCTCTTTGTGCATTCAGAATGTTAATATCCACAAATCGTTTCCCAATGTCGTGCAATACTGCCGCAGTTGTTAAAATGTTCAATTCCTCTGCAGACAAATGACAGCTACTGCCAATCATAGCCGACAATACTGCTACATTTACTGAATGAAAATAAGTATAGTCGTCATATTTTTTCAAATCCAACATATTACACATAACGTCTCCGTTATTTATAACATCATTCACTACATCCTGAACCAGCTTCTGTACTTCTTCCTGCGCCGCCGCATTTCCCTCTTCTATTAAAAATAAGTCTCGCACCATTTTTACAGCGCGTTTCTTAACCTCCGGTCGCAACACCTGCTCTATCTCTATGTCTTCCGTAAATTCATCATCGATATAAACTCCCGGTATCCCCCAACCGTCTAACCTTTCTGCATATTCGGCATTTAAAATCAGATGTTTTGCCAGAATCAGATGGCCTTCACTATCATAAATATCATGTCCCACAGCCATACCCGGAACAATCTTTTCTATTGGCATATATCTCATATTACGTCCCCCAATTTCTAAAGATTTTTCTGAAGTGCTACTTCTTTCATTTCCTTCTTATTCTGATACATGTATTCATCTGCCCGTTCAACAGTATCTGATAAATTCCTGTCTTTTGTCTTGTCAAACTTCGCAAACCCTACCGCTACCTGCATCGTCCCCTCAAACTGAATACCACTGATAGCAGTTAGTCTCTCACGCATTTCCGTATACAGCACCTCCACCTGTTCCTCTTCTAAATCCTTTACAATCGCACAGAACTCGTCTCCGCCAATACGATAAACCACTCCATGTCTTCCAAAGATATCCTGTATCATCTCGCTGGATATAATAATGTAATAATCCCCCATACTATGGCCATATACATCATTAATCATCTTGAGGTTATTCAAATCGCACACTACGATTCCGTATTGTTCCAAATCCTCCTGGTCGATTCCATATAAGTCACTTTCAAAAGATCTTCTGTTTTTCAGTTTTGTCATGGCATCGGTCTCTGCCTCCATGCGCAGCTTTCCAACCTGCATTCCGGCCCGTATCAATTCAATCGAATGATTTAATATATGCATTGCAAGAACGATAATATATATTAAAAATGCCCCTCTGGAAAATCTTGCAACATCCATGGTTGTCCTACCATAGTAGTGATGGATATCTACTAATACACATATGGACACCAAACAAAGACATGCAGCATGCAAAAATATAACACGTTTTCCTCCCAAACCACGTCCGCGTCTTTTTGCAACAACCTTTACCGTTTGAACCAGAATATACAGAATCACCGCAACACAAATTATTAATGTTATACCAATCGTCTCTCTATAATCCAGGACTCCGAAAACCTGCAATATACTCGTCAGCCAAAAATCCGCAATACTGGCTCCGCAAAGAATGTTGCTCACTTTTTCATTTTGAATATCATAGACGGAATCCACGAATTTCAATCCGGGAATCGCCACTAATTTCAAACATATAAATGTCAGTTGGTTTAGCAGTAAATACTCTGTTGAAAAAAAGGTAAAGATGTGACATTCTATTGCGGTCCAAATAGCCAACGGTATCGCAAACATCCCCAACCATAAAGCACTTTGTCTGACAGACAGCGCCTTTCTTGTAAAAAGATATATAATTACCAACAGAACGCCTATCAACAATATAAGAAAGCTTATTAAAAATGCTCCAATTTTTTGTTCGATGTACCACAAAACAACAGATTGTTTCGCACCATAATAAAAAGTCGGTACCAGCATGGAATCGTTATTATAGCAATCTGTCAACACAATTTCTATTTCCTGACCTGCCCACTCCGAATTCAAATCTACAAAATTCCAGAGATTTCCGGGTGTTTTACTAATCGCTGTATATTCCGGTCTCACCGAATATACCTTCTCATTTCCGACAAAAACCGTAACCAGTGTATGTGATGTATAAAATCCCAAATGATAGTTTTTCGGCAGGGTTCCTTCCAGTTTTCGTTTCAAGCTAATCTTTTTTGTACCCGCCATGTCAACTATAGCCGGTAATTTTTCATAAAATGTCTCATCCCCATTCACCTCTACCGTCCAAGCGTCACTGCATATTACAAAACCATCTGTTTCATCTTCTTTCTCTCCTGCATTCCCCATCACCAGCGACGCTACTAAAAACAGACATATGGCCGCTATCTGAAACACAAGAATCCTAATCATCTTCATGCTTCCACTCCTATTCATCCCCTGTTATTCTCCCTCAAAACGAATTCTTTTCCTCTGTCTAAGTTCATCCAAAGCACATTGTCGTGCCAAAATATAATCCAACCAAAATGATTAAAACAAACAAATTCCAGCCTGTAAAACAAGTAAGATACTTCTTCGCACTGTTATTTTCTACACGTCGATAAAATTTATAGGATATCAGACTCGCCATAGATGCGATTAACGTACCGAGACTTCCGATATTTACACCTATCAACAATTCTTCTCCGGCTTGTGTAAATCCTGACAGCATCAATGCAGCCGGAACATTACTAATCACCTGACTCACCAGTACCGTTGCCACTGTCTCATGTCCCTGTAAAACTTGTCTTATAACATCTTGTACTACTTCTATCCTGGATAAATTCCCAACAAAGATGAAGAAAAAGAGAAACGTAAATAACAAACCATAGTCTACCTTTTTCAATATTCGCGGCTCCATAAAAAGCAATACAAGAATAACAATTCCTGTCACCACACCATACGGAATCAATCGAACCACTCCGCAGACTGCAATGATAAACAGTATTACATAAATCACTATTTTCTTTCCGTTTTTCGGACAGATGCTCGTTCCATTTTCAAAAGAAGATGTTCCCACCACTTCTTTGGGAAACAGACAGCGAATCAAAAGAATCGTTATGATAAGACTCGCAACCCAGAAAGGAAGCATAATTGCCATAAATTCTGTTAATTGCATCTGATATCTTCCGTATATGTATAAACTCTGAGGATTGCCCAACGGAAGCAACATACTTCCGACATTGGATGCAATCGTCTCCAAAACAATCATTCGAATCATATATTTGGGCTCAGAACCCGAAATCATAAGTATCGTCATCGGCACGAATGTAATCAACGCAACGTCATTCGTAATGAACATAGAAGAGAAAAAACATAGTCCAATCATGGTATACGCCAATGTCCGCAGATTCCCGGCCTTCCTAACCAGCTTCTCTGCCAATTCTGCAAATATTCCTTCTTCGCCAAATCCCGCCACAACTGCCATCAACGCAAACAAAAGGCAGATGACACGCACGTCTATAAATTCCAGATATTCTTTCGTCGGCGGATTCCAGACCATCGATACAACGGCCAACACACAGGAGATCATCAATACCGGATCCAGTTGTCTAAACTTATTACGCATTAATTCCTTCATATGAATTCCCCCCATTCACACTTTTCTTTATTTTATCACAAATTCACATATTTTGAAACAGCAAGCGTATAAAAGTGTGCTTTTTTCCTATTTTATTCTAATAATTGTATATAAAAAAAGGATGTTTCCTTCCTATATTGCTATAGAAAGAAAACATCTCTTTTAATTTGTACTAACTATGGAATCTTTACTTCTTACCAACCCCAGTTGTTGTTCCAATTGTTATTCCAGTCGTTATTGTTCCAATTGTTATCAGAGCCGTTGTTCCAGTCGTTTTCCCAACTGTTATCAGAGCCGTTGTTCCAGTCGTTTTCCCAACCATTATCCCAGCCGTTATCCC
>JAZSDG010000028.1:0-22791 GCA_045531055.1 Lachnospiraceae bacterium
AGATTTCAAGAAATATGACGTAGGTGATATTTTAGGAATCAAAGGAACGGTATTTAAGACAAAGACCGGAGAAATCTCCATCCATGCAACAGAAGTAACTCTGTTATCCAAGAGCTTGCAGATTCTTCCGGAGAAATTCCATGGCTTAACCGACACCGATACCCGTTATCGTCAAAGATATGTGGATTTAATTATGAATGCAGAGGTAAAGGATACCTTTATCAAACGTTCCAAGGTTATCAGCAGCATTCGCCGCTATCTCGATGGAGAAGGCTTTATGGAAGTTGAGACTCCAATGCTTGTATCCAATGCAGGTGGCGCAGCAGCAAGACCATTCGAGACGCATTTTAACGCATTGAATGAAGACTTAAAGCTTCGTATTTCCTTAGAGTTATATTTGAAGAGATTGATTGTCGGCGGTATGGAGCGTGTATACGAAATCGGACGTGTATTCCGTAACGAAGGCTTAGATACCCGTCACAATCCGGAGTTCACTTTAATGGAGCTTTATCAGGCATATACCGATTACCACGGCATGATGGACTTAACTGAGAATTTATACCGTCATGTGGCACAGGAAGTCACCGGTTCCTTAGAGCTTACTTATGGCGACCACGTTATGGACCTCTCTAAACCATTTGAGAGAATTACCATGGTGGATGCGGTTAAGAAATACGCAGGCGTTGACTTTAACGAAGTTGCAACAACCGAAGAGGCAAAAGCGCTTGCAAAAGAGCGTCACATTGAATTTGAAGAACACCACAAAAAAGGTGATATCTTAAACCTCTTCTTCGAAGAGTTCGTAGAGGAGCACTTGATTCAGCCAACATTTGTTATGGATCATCCAATTGAGATTTCTCCGCTTACCAAGAAGAAACCGGAGAATCCGGATTACGTAGAGCGTTTCGAGTTTTTCATGAACGGCTGGGAAATGGCAAACGCATACTCCGAGCTTAACGATCCAATCGACCAGCGAGCTCGTTTCGAGGCACAGGAAGAGTTGTTTGCAGCAGGTGATGAAGAAGCAAACCACACCGACGAAGACTTCCTGAATGCACTTTGTGTTGGTATGCCACCAACCGGTGGAATCGGATTCGGAATTGACCGTATGGTTATGATGATGACGAATAGTCCGGCGATAAGGGATGTGTTGTTGTTCCCAACGATGAAGAGTTTGGATAAATAGAATATTGGTTTTACAAGGCTTTCCGAGATTTTCGGAGAGCCTTTTTTGTTGGTTTACACGGAAATTACACGGATTGCGATTTGATTTGTGTAAAGCGTGTACGGACATAATGAGCATAAAGAGAAAGACACCAGTACAAACAACGTGCTGATGTCTTTTTTATTGCTAATTTTGTGAGTTAGAAACCGGAAAATAAAGTTATACATTGGATTTATTTTTTCTTTTTTTGTTAGCATAATAAGATTGGCGAGTACAAGGATTGTTACAAAACTGCTTCCGAGAATTACTTGTTACAAACAAAGTATCGCACTTTTTACATTTACGGATATATCCACCTGTATAATCACTTGTTTGTGCAAGTAAGCAAAGATAATAAATTGATAAATGAAACAAATTTTCGCAATTAAGACCAAGTGCAAGTGATGTTGTATCCCAGTAAGTACTGAAGGATACACACCCAGGGTAGAAAAGATGTAAACCGTCCCTTTTCAATAAATTCAAAATTATATCCGTTCTGTATTTTGGAATATTGGTTATCAATTCACTAATATTTATATCATTATCCCAACCGTTATATAGTGCCACTCTTAAAAAGTCCGTCTGTAGCCTATATATACCTACTATGAAGGACGCAAGAGGCATTATATTATAGGACGCAAACGGAACTATAGAACGTATTAAGACAGGGTTAAGTTGTGTATTGTGTTCTATACCTTCAAAGTTTGGATATTCTTCATTAGTGTAACAATCCACCGTATAATGACTATTCCAAAAAGGCAACCCATAGGAGCGACAGAAACCTATAATAATATCAATATCACGTTCCACTATGTTTTCATTAACGTATGAGTGGCTATTATCCATAACTGTATTAAGTTTGTTTGCGACGTCCATTAAAGCAAATAGCACAGTTGCGTTTTTTATTTCTTTATATTCAAACAATTCACTATTTAATTTATTCCCATACCCACGTATATATTTTACTCCATTGTGTTCTATGCACTCATATTTAGTCCATTTACTAACTTTAGTAATAACCTTTAGTTTTGGCATAGGAGCATTGTTGTATCCTTCATCGGTTATCCAACTATTCAAAGATTACACCACCTTTTATGAAAGTTTACGTTAAAGTTTACGTTAGGTTTTCGATATTCATAGCATAACACGATACAATGTGAATGTAAACAACAATCAAGGTATTTCAAGTGCACAAGAAATCACACAAGGAAAGTAGAGGTAATTTAGATGAATAAAGCAAGTTATTCAAACAATATTAGCAAATTAGCAACTGTTGAGCAAGCAAAGGAAAGGTATAAGTTATCAAGAAATTTATTGCTTGATGTTGCAGAAAAGGAAAACGCAGTTCGTAGATTTGGGCGAGCCGTTCGCATTGATATTCCAGCAATGGATAAAGCAATCAATAACTACTAAAAGAAAGCAGGGCGGAATATGGCAAACAGAAAAACAAACTATAAGCCCGATTATTACTCAAGTATGTGTGGAAATCACGAAACATTTGGAACGATTTATAAGTCGATGCTTGTATCGGAACAGTTTAAGGAATTATCTTTGAGTGCAAGATTTATATACTGTCTTTGCCGATGCCAACTAACAAGTAATAATGGCAGGCAGACACTTTATAATCACGGAAAAGAAAATAATATAGATTATCCGGCAAATTGTTTTGTGTTTCCTGCAAAGCATATAAAAGAATATGGACTAGACCGTTCTAATGTATCAAAACATTTAACAGAACTAGAGAAAGCAGGCTTTATAAAACGATACGAAAAAAACGGACATCGTTGGAAAGTAAATGTGTATCAGTTTTCGGCAGAGTGGAAAAACAACAAGACATAATGTGTTTTGCGGTTGTTTATTACACAACAAAAGTAATGAATTTGTTGTAATAGATACAACATAATTTTCTGAAAAAGAGTTTTGTTGTTTTCAATACCACATAAACAATGATTTTTAGGTTTTTATGTTGTTTATTCTACACACATTATAATAATATACCATTCTATATGGTTATCAGAGAGGTGTTATTTATTGACTTATAGAGAGTATTTACAGAGTAAGAAATGGCAGGAAAAACGGATAAAAGTTTTTGACCGTGCAAAGAGCAACGCAAACTCCAGTAATAAATATGGGATTTGTGAAAGATGCGGATATGAGCCTAAACGGACTTGTTTACAAGTGCATCATAAGACATATATACACTTGTTTAATGAGCCTTTAGAGGATTTAGAATTGCTTTGTCCTAATTGCCATAAAGCAGAAACAAAGAAACAAAGAGCAGAACATAAAGAGTTTGAATTGAAAGAGAGGATAATAAAATCTATGCAGAAAAGAAAGATTGAATATGAAATCACGGAAAGAATTGGTAATCTATCAGACAACGATAATCAAGTACATAAAGAACTTAATTTGATTAGTTGGAATAAGTCGGCAGCAGTATTTGATTTGAGAAGTTGGGGCAAAGATGCAGACGGTAACCGTAAACCATTAAAGGGATTGACATTGAGTGCTGATGAAGTGGAGATATTAAAGGAATTGCTTAATAGCATTGAGGTAATATAACTAAGTTCAACGAGTACAAGTAACATCATAAAAAGAAGAGCCATAATTGGCAGAAAAGAGGTAAATATGGCAAAAAACAACTATCCACAAGCCGGACTAGATGATTTAGAGCCGGTAGCAGTACAACAGATTGTAACGTCACTCAAAGAGTTGCATGATTTAGGCAGACCGCAAACAGATGAAGAAACAAAGCAGAGAATTGATTATTATTTTGATTTTTGTGAGCGTTCAAGTATTAGACCCGGTATTGAAAGTCTTTGTATGGCTTTACATATCAGCAGGACAACGCTTTTTAGGTGGAATAATGGAGAAGATTGTTCAGAGTACAAGCAGGAGTTGATACAAAGTGCAAAATCCTTTATTGGTGCATTTCTTGAGCAAGCTATGTTAGGTGGTAAAATTAGTCCACCATCTGGCATATTTCTTATGAAGAATTGGTTATCGTACAAAGATACAGTTTCTATTGAAGAAGCTATCCCACAATCAGACAATAGAAAATGTTTGTCAGCCAAAGAACTTCCAAAGCTAGGAGACTGGAAAACATCACAAGGAAATACTACACTTCCGATATTGCACACAAGTGAAGATGTAGAGTGATACGGTTTATTGTAACGCTATTATTAAAACAAATTTTTTATAGAAAGAATGAGGTAAAATATTATGAGCAAAACAAATATTTCAACAGTAATTGACATTTTAACAGTCGCTAGGAATGAATTTAAAAGCAAGTACGAAAATTTGAAAAAAGAATATGATAAGGAAGTTAAGGAAATTCAAAGGGATTTTAAGCCAAACACTCCCCGGTATAACGAAGAAATGCAGAAAGCAAAACAACGACTTGAAATGCAAATTGAGGAAGAAAGACAAGAAGTGAGAAAATTTACAATCCATAATATTGATGATTTGATGGACGATGAAGTTGCGACTGTTCGTAGAATTGATACCATTGCCATGGAAAAATTGTCAGCTGTTGCAAACTTGCCATTGACCGCAACAGAAATTTCAATTTTACAAGAAAGATTCGCACCTAATGGCGAATATTGGGCTACTAGAATGATAGGGGATTTGGCAGAAAAGAACGGTTTAAAACCATCACAGTTTTTACAATCTGCAACACTTGATACAAAGTTAGATATATTACGACAGTTAAAAGAACAAACGGAAAAACTCTTGGTGGAATATGACGGAGAGCCACGATATCAAACCGAAGTCTTACTTGCTGATGCTGTACTTGCAAGGGCAGAACGTATATATACAAATGGGCACATGGGTAAATGTATGGAAGATGAACAGATTGCAAGAAGAGCTTTTGTACAATTAAAGGGAAAAAGTATTGTAGAACAAGGCATTGGGCTACAAAATATTTTGAATAATACAACCGAAGAAACAAAAAGGGCATTATTCTTTGAAATTGCAAACAATACCAAGGGAATAAATATTGATGATAGTGCATTGCGTTGGGCTGGTTATTTAGATGAATTTGAGGCATACAAAAAGAAAGAACATAGCGACTATCAAAAAGCAAGAAAAGCATTTGACAAGGTTATCACAGCCGGAAGCAAGGAAGAAGTTGAAAGTGTAGCTGTAAGAATGGGCGAAAATAAATATTTCAACAATATGCTTCAAGGTGCAAAGAATACAAGTAAATATGTAGAAACCTATTTGCACGATACCAGCGACACAGAAACCAGCACAAAACCAGCTGAAGAATAAAAAACTATGTTTTGATATACTATCCGTGTAAAGTTTCGTGTAAATGTTTGAATTGATAGTCTATAAATGCATGCAAATGCCTATAAATACTAGGTTTTTACTTGCGTTGACTATTTATTGAATATAAATGAAGTACATCATAAAAGGGCATACCTAGGGGTTTATATGGGGCGGTTATCCTGGTTGTATTAAGTTGGTAATTGTCCGGCACAAAACAAAAAGGCAAGTATAAAATCCTGCTGCCAAAATGTAGAATATCTATTGACTTATTGCGAGGGCAATAATATAATATTTAATGCAAGGGCAATAAATGAAAGAGAGGTGTTTTGATGAGCCCTAGGACTGGCAGACCGCCAAAAGAAAATGCAAGGAAAAATGATTTGAATATCCGTCTGACCGATGAAGAAAAGCAGGAAATACAATTTGTCGCTGATGCATTGGGAATAACTAGAACAGATGCAATCATAAAGGGCATTAGACTTTTGAAAGCGGAAATAGACAAATAAAAAAGATTAGCCTTGCCCGACTACCAATCAATGCAAGACTAATCACACCAAAGCAGGCATAAGCCTACACAAAATATTTTATCATTGTGTTGGTGTTCCTGCAATTATAATAAAAAGGAGACTTTAAAGATGAAAGAAATTAGAAAACACGTTGATGAAATGAAAAAGGAAGAATTGAAGTTTGAGTTAGAAAATGTGCGTTATGAATACGACAAAATGTTGTTAAAAGCAGAGATTGTCAAGATGCTTGATAGAATGGTTACAACCGATGAATTAAAGCAAATCAAAGATTATGTTGAAAAGATTTATAAGAACGATATTGCTGGAGATTGGGGCTTTTTATTTGGTGTGAGAGATAACATTGTGGATATGGTAAACAATCTTGCTGATAAGCAAAAAGCAGAAGAGTTGCAATATTTTAATCAGTTTATGTATCGTATGCTATTAGAGAGAGAATCGAACGCAACAGAGGGGTTATATACAGTAACAAATGGAATGGAGAAAGCGTTGCTTGAACACTTATTGAATAAAAAGGCGGTGTAACTATGGCAGATACGAAACGCAGGGATAATAAGGGTAGAGTTTTAAGAACTGGAGAGAGCCAACGAAAAGACGGAAGATATATGTATCGTTGGACGGTAAACGGAAAAGAAAAGACGGTATATGCTTTAAATCTTGCAGAATTAAGAGAGAAAGAGTTGCAGATACAAAATGATGTTCAAGACGGTATAGACGGACAGAAAGCAAACAATATTACTTTGAATGATATGTTTGAAAAGTATATGCAAGGTAAGACGGAATTAAAGCAATCCACTAGGACAAATTACACATATATGTACAAGAATTATGTTGCTGATACTTTAGGAAAAAAGAAAATTGGTAAGATTAAGTATTCAGACATAAAGACCTTTTACAATTCATTGATTAGAGAAAAGAATTTCAAGCCTAATTCAATGGAAATCATAAACACAATACTACACCCAGTATTTACACTTGCAGTTCGTGACGGATATATACGATGCAATCCGACAGACGGTTGTATGTCAGAGATTAAAAAGAGCCATAATTGGGAAAAGCCAAAAAGACACGCACTCACGATAGAAGAACAGACCGCCTTTATAAGTTATCTTGCTAATTCTGAAATGTATAATCATTGGTTGCCTATATTCACGGTTTTTCTTGGTACTGGTATGAGAGTTGGAGAACTGATAGGATTGACTTGGAATGATTGCGATTTTAAGAATAACACAATTTCAATCAATCATAATTTGATTTATCGGCAGCAGGATAATGGAGAATGTGAAATGCACATCACTACACCAAAGACAAGTGCCGGAGTTAGAACTATACCGATGTTGTCAGAGGTTAAGAAAACATTATTGCAAGAACGCAGAAAGCAGATGCAGGGCGGTTATCCTAAAACGGAAATTGACGGATATACAAACTTTGTTTTCACTAATCGTTTTGACTATGTACACAATCCGCAGACACTAAATAGAGCCATTGTGAGGATTTACACCGCATACAATGAGGAAGAAATCGAAAACGCAAAGAGAGAACATAGAGAGCCTATTTTGATTAGACATTTTAGTGTGCATAATTTAAGACATACATTTTGTACTAGATTTTGCGAGAATGAAACAAATGTAAAAGTTATTCAAGATATTATGGGGCACTCTGATATAAGCACTACAATGAACATTTATGCAGAGGTTACGGAGAGCAAAAAGAAGGAAACATTTAAGAACTTGGACGGAAAAATCAAAATAAGTTAGTACATCATAAACCACTTGAACAGTAAGTTTGTTTGAGTGGTTTTTGTTTGCTACAATGCCAATTATAAACGCATACAAGCCGATTTTAACCACTATGAAAGAATGAATGATAAAATCCTTGCCTACCACAAATAAAGCCATTATAAGCCAAAATAGAGCCTTGTGTTTTGTGAGATATGATTTGATTAAAATACACGGTGTACACGGATTTTTACACGGATTGAAAAATAATACACGAAACAAGAAGAAAGTAAAACTATGCCCTGCTGCCTTGTTTTCTTTGATTTTATGGGATAGATAGAATTAGACGATAAAAGACAAACAAACGCAATTTCAAATCCCAACAATGAAGTCATTGGATAAATAAAGTGACTTAAATACTGGCTTTGCGAGGTGTAACTACCACGCCATACGCCAAATTTACGCCAAACGATGCAGATTTCAATGTCAGAAAAATATAAAGATGATGTGGAATCAGACGATATGACACTAGAACCTCATTAGATAGAGACATCTGTCTGATGGGGTTTTCTTTTATGTCGGGATAGTGTAATGAAAGAACAATGGCGGATTGCATGGAAATATATAAATCGTCCGGTGGGAACAAGATTGATTCGAATATCGCAGGAAGAGTTTGAAGATGATATCATTCATTGACATTATTAGGAAATGATATTATCATAATCTAATATGGATATCAAGTGAAAAGTAAAGAATCAATGAGGAATATGCAAGATGAAAAAATTAATCAACCTAACCATGTTTGATTTATTAAAGGCAATAGCCGTGATTGGTGTTGTATTTGGGCATAGCTTTGGAGAAGTAGATACGCTAATCATAGGCGAATGGTACGGACGGATTGCGCATTCGCTTCTGATGCCGGCATTTTTTATGGTAAGTGGTTATTGGCTCAAGAAGAAAAAAATCTCAGTCGGCGTCAAGTCCGGCGTGGAGTATTTGTTGAAGCCATATATATTGATAATTCTCATCATCGATGTTGTCGGATTAGCGCATCGGGCCTTAGAGGGGAATCTTAAAGAATGGGTCGACGAATTTTTGCTTCCAAGTGTCTTAGTATCAACCGATGGAGCGACTCGTATTGGACCAATGTGGTTCATATTTGCATTGTTTATTGGATGGATTTTATTCTATCTTGTAATCAACATTAAAAATGAAAAAATACATATGGTATTGGCCATTATATCCGCAATTGTAGGTTGTGCGTTGTTACCGTTCAAATTGCCATTTCAAATTGCACAAGGATTGGTAGCATTTTCTTTTGTATACTGTGGATATATGTTGAAAAAGAGAAAATTGTTAGAAGCCAAAATACATCCGCTGGCATATGTTCTTATCGTGATAGCATGGATATTATCGGTTCTTTACGGTAGTATGGATTTATATTCGTATGACATAAAGTATGGAATTTTCTCCGTTATAGGAAGTCTATGCGGCGCTTTCCTTATGATAAAATTATTCCTATATTTAAACTTGTTGGAATGGCGTATTTTAGATGGACTGCGATGGATGGGAAGATATTCTATGTGGGTGGTGTGTGTTCACGCAATCGAATATGCAATCGTTCCATGGAAAATCCTGTTTCGCTATGTGGAACAGGATACGATGTTTGCAAGTGTTCTGCATTTTGTGCTGAGAATGATATTTATTATTATTGTTTGTGTGATTATGCAGCAAGTACAACGTTATTGGATAAAAAGGAGACAATCATTATGTTAGAAAAAATCATTAAAATTGCAGAAAAAGTATGTGAGGCAGAAGATATCGAATTCAATGAAGATACATCCATTATTACAGATATGGAATTATCATCTATGGAATTTATGGCATTTCTTGCAGAAATCGAGGGTGCAATGAACATTCGAATCAAAGAAAGAGAATTGCGTAATATTGAGACTTTAGGGGAACTTGCAGAACTTGTCGAACAAAAAATTGGCGAATAAGGTGAGTGTAAAATTATGCATTATGAGAATTATTACGGCTTAACCGTATATGAAATGTTGAAAAAAACAACGGATATGTATGGGGAACAAATTGTTTTTTCCTATATGAGAAATGAACAGGTTACCAATATTTCCTACAACGAGTTTTGGATGGATATTTTAAATGTGGCGCGTCGTTTTGAAGAACGTCAGCTAAGAGGCAAATATATTGTCATAGAAGGAAAATCTGACTATGAGATTATAGTAGCCATATATGCAACCGCTGTGATAGGAGCTGTTGCGGCGGTTTTGAATTTGGATTTGCCGGAAGAAGAGATTTTTCGTGCAATGGATATCATGCAGCCGGCTATGATAATCTGTAGTGAAGATAATCTGGATGTTGTAGAAGAATATGCAAAAGAAAATGAAATCTGTTGCATGTGTGCAAGTAGCGTAGAGAATGAGATAAGCATTCGCAATTGGATTGACAAAGGCGGAGTGGCATATGAATACAAAGGCGATCAGAAGCCGGAGGATCCTGCGCTTGTAATAATGACTTCCGGAAGTACAAGCCAAAGTAAACTTGTTTTATTGCCTCAATATGCGTTTATGCCGGAAAAAGAAATTTATGCGAAGAAGTCAATTCTTGTATTTCCATTACACCATATTGCCGGAATTGCAGTAACTGCTAACAATATATCGCATGGTGTGAATGTGTGTTTGTCAAATATGAAAGATGGTATTCGTGATATGGAATGGTTTGGGCCGATGGATATTACAGCTGTTCCGGCGTTTATTTCTGTCATGATAAAAAGAAGCAGACAAAACCTATTAGATATTTCCAACTTTAAATATATAACAAGTGCAGGTGCCCCACAAAATCTGCAAGAAGGAGAGTATTTAAAAGCGTTAGGTGTTTTTGCCTCATCGACCTATGGAGCGAGTGAGTTAGGTGGATCGGCAATTTATACAACGCCATCCGAATATCGTTTTGGATCGGTTGGAAAGCCGGGACCATGGAATGAGATTAAAATTTCTGACATCGGCGAAATCCTTTTTAAAGGAAATGTTATGATGTTAGAATATATCGGAAATCCGGAGGAGACAAAGGAAGTATTAGCGGATGGGTGGTATCATACCGGAGATGTTGGATACATTGATGAAGACGGATTTTTGTATATAACCGGACGAATCAAAAACATCATCATTCTTTCCAATGGAGAAAATGTTAGCCCTGAGGCAATAGAGTCACAGTTAAATCATTGTCCTGAAATAGATGAAGTAGTGGTATATGGTGATGATGATGTAATTGTAGCTCATGTTTGGTGTGGCGAGCATAATGATGAGATGGTGCAGGAAAAGGTAGAAAAGTACATAGCCAAATATAATCGAAGTGTTCCAACATACCGTCGTATCCATAACACGGTATTTCGAGAGGAACCATTTCCGAAAACTGCTTCGGGTAAAATTAAACGGTAAAGTAAAAAAGAAGCTGTCACACTTGCGGATTGTATCGCTTGTGTAGACAGCTTCTTTTATGTGTTTGTAATTATTCCTGGCTAATTGCTCCAACTGGGCAAGCACCGGCACATGTACCACAATCAACGCAAGAAGTTGCATCGATTTCATACTGAGATGCTCCTGCAGAGATTGCTCCAACTGGGCATTCTCCGGCACAAGTACCACAGCTAACGCATGAATCAGAAATCACGTATGCCATAATAAATTCCTCCTTATAAAATAATGATCATTATTTCGTCTTGCGACTCATCGCTATTTTAGTACAAATCCATTAGAAATTCAAGAAAAAAGAGTGTATGTATTTAATTTGGCACAATTTATTGCGATATTTGGTCAATCTTGGTATAATAGACATTATGAGAACAGAGATTGTAAAAATGGATGAAGACGCGATAGATAAGCGAATCATAGCGCAGGCAGGCGCATTTCTTCAAGCAGGAGAATTAGTAGCATTTCCGACAGAGACGGTTTATGGGCTCGGTGGCAATGCGCTGGATCCTGACGCGTCGCGTAAAATATACGAAGCCAAAGGACGCCCGTCAGATAATCCATTGATTGTGCATATAGCTGATTTTTCGGATCTGGAGCGTATTGCTAAGGAAGTCCCGAAGCAGGCGAAGGTGCTTTCAGATGCATTCTGGCCGGGACCACTTACTATGATTGTGAAGAAGAACGATATGGTGCCATATACCACAACCGGTGGAATGGATACGGTTGCAGTTCGAATGCCAAATCATCCGATAGCACTTACACTTATTCAGGAAAGTGGGTGTTTGATTGCGGCACCGAGTGCAAATACTTCCGGAAGGCCAAGTCCGACGGAGGCAGCACATGTTGTAGAGGATTTAGTCGGCAGAATTTCCATGATTATTGATGGTGGAGTTGTTGGGATTGGGATTGAGTCTACAATTATTGATTTGACAGAAGAACGTCCCATGATTTTGCGGCCGGGTTATATTACCCAGGAGATGTTGGCAGAAGTTTTGGGAGAGGAAGTTGTGATGGATCCGGGGATTTTGGCTATGGATGATACCGCAAAGCCGAAAGCACCCGGAATGAAATACAAGCACTATGCACCCAAAGCCGACATGATTATTGTGGACGGAGAAGAAACTGCAGTCATTGATCGGATGAATGCATTGGTACAGGAACAACAGAAAAGCGGCAAGAAAGTTGCAGTGATAGCAACAGAAGAGACGAAGAATTGTTATGTGGCAGATACCGTTTTAAGTATTGGAATAAGAGCGGATGAGGACTCTATTGCACAGCATCTATATCGGATTTTACGAGAATGCGACGAATTGTCAGTAGATGTTATTTATTCGGAAAGTTTTTCAACCCCAAGGATAGGGCACGCAATTATGAATCGCCTGTTAAAGGCGGCGGGATATCAAGTGATTCATGTATAGGGAATAGAGGAGAAGGGAAGAATATGAAGGTTTACAATCGGATTGTTTTTGTGGCACAGTCAGGGACGTGTCGTGAGCCAATGGCACAAGGGATTTTACAAGATTGTATTTTAGATCGTCCGATAGAAGTGTTGTCAAGAGGCTTAGTAGTACTGTTCCCGGAGCCGCTTAATCAAAAGGCAGAGGCTGTATTGATTAGTAATGGAATCTTGTTAGAAGATTTTACATCGGTACAGCTTACAGAGGAAGATTTTACAGAAGATGCACTCATTCTTGCGATGGAAAGGGTACACCGTGACCGTATCCTAGAGACCTACGAGAATGCAGACCCGGAGAATGTACATGTTTTGACCGAACTTGTTGGTGATGAACTAGAGATTTTAGACCCATATGGAGGACCGTTACCGGCGTATGGTTTATGTTATGAAACATTACGTAAATCCATTAAGAAACTGGTAGCAATCTTAAACGAAGGGGAATAGAAATGGACAATTTAAAGAGACAGGATTACATCAGCTGGGATGAATATTTTATGGGAATTGCAATGCTTTCCGGTATGCGTTCTAAAGATCCCAATACACAAGTAGGAGCGTGTATTGTGAGTCCGGAGCATAAAATTTTATCGATGGGATACAACGGGTTTCCGCTTGGTTGTTCGGATGATGAATTCCCATGGAACCGCGAAGGAGAAGATAACAAATATTTTTACACAACCCATAGTGAACTGAATGCTATTCTAAATTACAGAGGGGGAAGTCTGGAAGGAGCGACCATATATGTTACGCTTTTTCCATGCAATGAATGTGCCAAAGCAATTATTCAATCCGGAATATGTGAAGTAGTCTATGACTGTGACAAATACGAAGGCACAGCATCCGTCATTGCCTCTAAGAAAATGTTAAAGGCAGCAGGAATTTGCATTCGTCGTTACGAACATACCGGAAGACAAATTACGATGGAGCTTTAAAGAGGTATTTATGAAGAAAGAAAACCGCGAGGTGTTTGAGGCACTGGCAATGATTGTTCAGTTTGGCATTTATATGTTGGTTCCCATTTTTTTGTGTACATTTATTGGCATTTGGCTTGGAAAAAAATACGACATTTCGTGGATGATGATACCGTTCTTTTTTATCGGTGCACTTGCAGGAGGCACCAACGTTTATAAAATGGCAAAGAAGATATATAGCAAAAATAACGGTAAGGGTAAGAAAGATGTTAAGAAGACTAAATGATGCATTACCGGGGCTTATACTTGGAATTTTCCTATACGGAATTCTGGTGCAGTTTATCGGAATGTGGTTTGTAGAAGACAAGATTTCATACTCCATTGGATTGTGGTATGGAATTGCTATTGCAGCAGGAATGGCCTATAATCTTGCTGTGGTCATATATGATTCCGTTTCGATAGCGGGAGAAGAACATGCCAATCGCAGAATTATCGCAAAATCACTTTTGCGTTATGTAGTTGTGGTAATTCTGTTTTTTATATTGGGATTTTTTAACTTTGGAAATTTGTTTATGGCGTTTGTAGGAGTGTTGGGACTAAAAGTCTCTGCATATGCACAGCCACTCCTTGGAAAACTTGCAAGCAAATTTTTCGGAAAGGAGAACGAATTTTCCAACGATGGAAATAATGAGAAAATGAATAAGGAGGTGACAATGTGAATCAGGCGATTTTACTGTCAGGCAGTTCGAACATTGATTTTATGATACATGGAATTATTCCGCTTAAAATCTTTGGTCAAACAGTCTGGATAACCACATCACATGTATGCATTTTAATTGTATTATTGATGATGACGGTTTTTGCAATCGTTGCCAATCGAAAGCTAAAACGCGCGACGGAGAAACCGGATGGTTTCCAGAATGTTATCGAACTGATTGTTGAAATGCTCGACGGTATGGTGGAAAGCACTATGGGAAAATGGGCACCGCGATTTGTGAATTATATTAGTACAATATTTATTTTTATATTACTAAGCAACATATCCGGACTATTTGGACTAAGACCGCCAACCGCAGATTATGGAACGACACTTGCATTGGCATTAATTACGTTCTTTATGATTCGTTTCAACAAGTACAAACATCAGAGCTTCAAAGAACTCTGGGTAGGGCTGTGTTCGCCGCTACCACCATGGCTTCCGATTTGGGCGCCAATTAATATAATCAGTGAGGTTGCGATACCGGTTTCGTTGTCGTTGCGTTTATTCGCGAACGTATTGTCGGGAACCGTAATCATGGCACTGGTTTATGGACTGCTTGGTAAACTAGCAGTTATCTGGCCGGCAGCACTTCATGTATACTTTGACTTGTTCTCCGGAGCAATTCAGACCTATGTATTCTGTATGCTGACCATGACTTATGTAGCTCAGGCATGTGAGTCTGAGGATGACTAGCCATTAGGCAAACAAAAAAGGATTTTATTTTAAGGAGGATTTATATTATGGATATCAATGGACAGGATTTAATTAGAGCATGCTCTGCAATTGGTGCAGGATTAGCAGTTATCGCAGGTATCGGACCTGGTGTAGGACAGGGTATTGCAGCAGGACACGGTGCATCTGCAGTAGGTAGAAATCCGGGAGCAAGAGGACAGATTATGTCAACTATGCTTTTAGGACAAGCAGTTGCAGAGACTACTGGTTTGTATGGTCTTGTAGTTGCACTTCTTTTACTTTTCGTTCATCCATTGGGATAAAAATGGAGGAAATGTAACCTAACGGAAAGGAGAGTAGAACATTGCTGGCAAATCAGTCATTTTTATTTAATCTGGATGCACAACTGCTCTTTAACTCAGCATTGCTTGCAATTGCAGTTTTTTTCCTTTGTCTAATCATGTCTAATCTTTTGTTTAATCCGGCACGTAAGTTGCTCAAAGACAGACAGAACCGCATTGATAACGATATCAACAGCGCAAAAGAAGACAAAGAAGAAGCAGCTGCATTAAAGGCAGAATACGAAGGCAAGTTAAAAGAAATCGATAAAGAAGCAGAAGTCATTCTTTCGGAAGCAAGACAGAAGGCTTTAAAGAATGAGACAAAGATTATCGAAGAGGCAAAGGCAGAAGCATCCCGAATTATTAAACGGGCGCAGGAAGAAGCCGAATTAGAGAAGAAACATGCAATGGACACTGTAAAACAGGATATGGTACAGATTGCCTCCCTGATGGCACAGAAAGTCGTTGCTGCTTCCATGAATGTACAGATTCAGGATACGCTGGTAGAAGAAACATTGAAAGAGATGGGTGATTCGACATGGCTAAGCTAGTATCAAAAACATATGGTGATGCATTGTTTGATCTGGCAAAAGAGTCAAATACGCTTGATTCCATGATGGAAGAAGCCAAAGCGGTTGTAGTTGCTTTGGAGGATAATGCGGATCTTACCAGACTCATGCGTCATCCAAAAATTACAAAAGAAGAAAAAATTAATATGATCGAAGACATCTTTGCAGGAAGAGTTTCCGGTGAGCTTGTAGGTCTGATGCGTATGCTCGTAGAAAAAGACCACTATGAGGAAATGGGAAATGTATTTACCTATTTTATCGATCAGGTAAAAGAATACAAACATATCGGAACGGCATACGTCACATCGGCAGTTGTATTAAGTGATGCACAGAAAAGTGCTGTTGAAAAGCGTTTGCTTGAGACAACCAAATATGTCAAATTCGAAATGCACTATGATGTCGATGCCGCATTAATCGGTGGCATGATCATTCGAATCGGGGATAGAGTCGTAGACAGCAGTATCAAGACAAAGCTGTCCCATTTGACCAGAGATTTATCCCAAATACAATTGAAAGTAGGTGAATGCGCTCCATGAATTTAAAACCAGAAGAAATCAGTTCCGTAATTAAGGAGCAGATTAAACGATATGCTTCCCAGCTTGAGGTTGCCGATGTTGGAACCGTTATTCAGGTAGCCGATGGTATTGCGCGTATTCATGGTCTTGAGAATGCAATGCAGGGTGAGCTTTTAGAATTTCCGGGAGAGGTTTACGGAATGGTGTTAAACCTCGAGGAAGATAATGTTGGTGCCGTATTACTCGGCTCCCAGAAAAATATTAACGAGGGTGATACCGTAAAGACAACCGGTCGTGTAGTAGAGGTTCCGGTTGGAGACGCGATGCTTGGTCGTGTTGTAAATGCTCTCGGACAGCCAATAGATGGCAAAGGACCAATTGAAACAACCAAATATCGTCAGATTGAACGAGTTGCATCCGGTGTTATCGCAAGAAAATCCGTAGATACACCATTGCAGACAGGTATCAAAGCGATTGACTCCATGGTACCAATCGGACGCGGACAACGTGAGCTTATCATCGGTGACCGTCAGACCGGTAAAACAGCAATTGCAATTGATACGATTATCAATCAGAAGGGGCAGGGCGTGAAATGTATTTATGTCGCAATCGGACAGAAAGCTTCTACCGTTGCCTCTATTGTAAAAACATTAGAAGAGTTTGGTGCAATGAGCTATACCACAATCGTTGCAGCAACAGCAAGTGAACTTGCTCCGCTTCAGTATATTGCTCCGTATTCCGGATGTGCAATCGGTGAAGAATGGATGGAAAACGGTGAAGATGTTCTTATTGTTTACGATGATTTAAGTAAACATGCAGCAGCTTACCGTACATTATCTTTGCTTCTTAAGAGAGCACCGGGACGTGAGGCTTATCCGGGAGATGTATTCTACTTACACTCCAGATTATTAGAGCGTGCAGCACGACTTTCCGATAAATTGGGCGGAGGTTCTTTAACAGCACTTCCGATTATCGAAACACAGGCAGGCGATGTATCTGCTTATATTCCGACGAACGTAATTTCTATTACAGACGGACAGATTTATTTGGAAACAGAGATGTTTAATTCCGGTTTCCGTCCGGCTATTAACGCAGGACTTTCTGTATCACGAGTAGGTGGTTCTGCACAGATTAAGGCAATGAAGAAAATTGCTGCTCCGATTCGTGTCGAGTTGGCACAGTATCGTGAGTTGGCGGCATTTGCACAATTTGGTTCTGAGCTTGATGCAGATACCACTGAGAAACTGGCACAGGGTGCACGTATCAAAGAGATTTTGAAACAGCCTCAGTATAAACCAATGCCGGTTGAAAAGCAGATTATCATTATTTATGCTGCTACTAAGAAATATTTACTGGATATCCCGGTAGAAGATGTTCTTCGTTTCCAGGATGAGTTATTTGAGTACATTGACACTAAATATCCAGAAATTCCGGAAAGCATTATCAGTACCAAAGTAATGGATGAAGAAACCGAAAGTAAGTTAATAAAAGCGATTGAAGAATGCAAAGCATCCTTCTAAATCATGGTAGAAAGTAGGTGGTAAGAAATGGCCTCAATGCGAGACATTAAGCGAAGAAAAAGCAGTATTTCCAGTACGCAGCAAATCACCAAAGCAATGAAGCTTGTTTCTACCGTAAAATTGCAGAAGGCAAGAGCACGTGCAGAGCAGACGAATCCATATTTTAACTATATGTACCGTACTGTAAAATCCATGCTTTCCAAAAGCGGAAACATTCATCATCCGTATTTGACAGCAGGAGAGTCAACCAAGAAGGCAGTAGTTGTAATTACATCCAATCGTGGTTTGGCAGGCGGATACAATAGTAACGTTGTTCGTTTGATTACCGAAAGCGGATGGGATAAAGAAGACCTTGATATCTACGCAGTAGGTGGAAAAGGTGCAGAAACTCTGACGCGACGTGGATATCATATCGAAGTGAATGCATCAGAAATGATGGAAAATCCGACATACACAGATGCAAGCGCCCTTTGTAAACAGGTCTTGGATGCCTTTACAAGCGGTGAAGTCGGGGAAATCTATCTGGCGTATACACACTTTAAAAACACAGTCTCTCATGAGCCAAAACTCATCAAATTACTTCCGGTTGAAATCGATGAGGAAGCTGAGGAAGAAGATGATGTGCTTATGAATTATGAGCCGAACGAGGAAGAAGCACTGGATATGATTATCCCAAAATACGTTACCAGCCTTTTTTATGGAGCATTAGTTGAGGCAGTTGCCAGTGAAAACGGTGCCCGTATGCAGGCAATGGATTCTGCAACCAGCAACGCAGAAGAAATGATTAGTGATTTGACGCTGAAATACAATCGTGCGCGTCAAGGCTCTATTACTCAAGAATTAACAGAGATTATTGCCGGCGCGAACGCAATTTCATAAGAACGAATAAATAATTTAAGGAGAAGAAACATGGCAGATAGAAATGTTGGTAAAATCACACAGATTATCAGTGCCGTTCTGGATATTAAATTCCAGGAAGGCGCGCTGCCGGAGATTAACGATGCAATCGAGATTCCGCTTAAGGACGGAAATAAACTCGTTGTAGAAGTTGCTCAGCATTTGGGTGATGATACAGTTAGATGTATTGCTATGGGACCAACCGATGGTTTGGTTCGTGGCATGGATGCCATTGCAACAGGAGCGCCGATTTCGGTTCCGGTTGGAGAGAATACACTTGGTAGAATTTTCAATGTATTAGGAAATCCAATCGATGAAGTCGCACCTCCACAGACAGAAGAAATCTGGCCGATTCACAGACCGGCACCTTCTTTTGAAGAGCAAGCAACATCCCAGGAAATGTTAGAGACAGGTATCAAAGTCGTTGACCTTCTTTGCCCATATCAGAAAGGTGGAAAAATCGGTCTGTTCGGTGGAGCAGGAGTAGGTAAAACGGTATTGATTCAGGAGTTAATTCATAACATCGCAACAGAACATGGTGGATATTCCGTATTTACCGGTGTAGGTGAGCGTACCCGTGAAGGAAATGACTTATACTACGAAATGAAAGAGTCCGGTGTTATTGATAAAACAACCATGGTGTTCGGACAGATGAATGAGCCGCCGGGAGCACGTATGCGTGTTGCCTTGGCAGGACTTACCATGGCAGAATATTTCCGTGATCGTGGCGGAAAAGACGTATTGTTATTTATTGATAATATTTTCCGTTTCACACAGGCAGGTTCAGAGGTATCTGCGCTTCTTGGACGTATGCCATCAGCAGTTGGTTATCAGCCGACGTTACAGACGGAGATGGGTGCACTTCAAGAGCGAATTACATCAACAAAGAACGGTTCCATCACATCGGTACAAGCAGTTTATGTGCCAGCGGACGACTTGACAGACCCGGCTCCGGCAACAACGTTTGCACACTTGGATGCAACAACGGTATTAGAGCGTTCTATTGCAGAGCTTGGTATTTATCCTGCTGTAGATCCACTGGCATCTACTTCCCGTATTCTTGATCCTCGTATTGTAGGACAGGAACACTTTGAAGTAGCACGTGGCGTACAGGAAATTTTACAGAAATACAAAGAATTACAGGATATTATTGCAATTCTTGGTATGGACGAATTATCCGAGGATGATAAGCTTGTTGTAAGCCGTGCAAGAAAGGTACAAAGATTCCTTTCACAGCCTTTCTTCGTAGCCGGACAGTTTACCGGTCTGGAAGGAAAATATGTTCCAATCGCAGAAACCATTCGTGGATTCCGCGAGATTTTAGAAGGAAAGCATGACGATGTGCCGGAAAGCTATTTCTTAAATGCAGGAAGTATTGATGAAGTACGTGCCCGCATGCAGTAAGGGGTGAGCATATGGCAGAAGGAAATCGCATTTTCAAGGTAGAAATCATTACACCGGATCGTGTTTTTTTTACCGGTGAAG
Organism: Lachnospiraceae bacterium; assembly: GCA_045531055.1. GTDB lineage: Bacteria > Bacillota > Clostridia > Lachnospirales > Lachnospiraceae > Roseburia. The sequence goes on from JAZSDG010000028.1 coordinate 20,336, forward strand.
CTGATTTTATTGAATTCACAACAGTAGCAGGAGAAATTGGAGTTTATAAAGATCATATTCCGATGACAACCGTCTTAGCACCGGGAATCGTAACCATTCATAATGGTGATGAGGAAAAGGAAGCAGCAGTATATGCCGGATTTGCAGAGATTCTAGGAGAAAAAGTAACACTTCTAGCAGAGATTGCAGAATGGCCGGATGAAATCGACTTAGAGCGCGCAGAAGAAGCAAGAGCGCGCGCAGAGGAACGATTAGCAAATCATACCTCAGAAGTCGATGTAAAACGTGCAGAATATGCGCTCCGCAGATCATTGGTACGAATTGATTTGGCGGATGGGAAATAACCAAAAAAACAAAGTACATCTTAAGTAATATTTATTGCTTAGGGTGTACTTTTTTATTGACTTTTCACATATAAATACCTATAGTTAGTAATATATCAAAAGAGAAAAGGGGGATTATCATGCCAGAATTTATTTCACTTCCGATTATTATCGGGATTATCGTAGTAGTACTAATTATTATCCTATTTACCATGGGATATGTGAAGGCACCACCGGATATGGCATTTATTATTTCCGGTATTAAGAGCAAATCCAAAATTGTTGTTGGGAAAGCAAGCATTCGTGTTCCTTTCTTCGAGCGATTGGATAAATTGAATCTTCGCTTGATTCCTATCGACGTTAAGACAAGTAACGCGGTGCCAACAGCAGATTACATCAACATTAACGTAGATGCAACTGTTAATGTAAAGATTAGTAACGAGGCGGATAAACTTCGTTTGGCTGCAGAGAACTTTCTGAACAAACCAACCGAATACATAGCAGCAGTTGCACGTGAAGTTTTGGAAGGTAATGTACGTGAAATCGTTGGTAAGATGAAACTCGAAGAGATGGTTTCTGACCGTCAGAAATTCGCAACCTTAGTAAAAGAGAACGCAGAACCGGACCTTGCAGCAATGGGTCTTGATATCATCAGTTTTAACGTTCAGAACTTCGTAGATGGAAATGAAGTTATCGAGAACCTCGGTATTGATAACATCGTTAAGATTAAGAAAGCTGCAGCAATTGCACGTGCAGAAAGTGAAAGAGATATCAAAGTTGCTCAGGCAGCAGCAGACAAAGAATCCAATGATGCAGCAGTTGCAGCACAGACTGAAATCGCGAAGAAACAGAACGAATTAGCCATCAAGAAATCAGAACTTCAGATGGAAGCAGATACCAAGAAGGCTATGGCAGATGCTGCATACGAGATTCAGAAGGAAGAGCAACGTAAGACAATCGAGATTACAACCGCAAATGCAGACATTGCAAAACAAGAGCGTGAAATCGAGTTAAAACAAAAAGAAGTAGCAGTTAAAGAGCAGGCATTAGAAGCTGAGATTAAGAAACAGGCAGAAGCTGATAAGTACGCAGCACAGCAGAGAGCCGATGCTATTTTATATCAGCGTCAGAAAGAGGCTGAGGCGAAGCAGTTCGAGGCACAGCGTGAAGCAGAAGCAAGAAAGGCAGAAGCAGAAGCTGAGCGTTACGCAAAACAGCAGGAAGCAGAAGGTATTCGTGCTGTCGGTGAAGCTGAGGCATCTGCAATTCAGGCAAAAGGTCTTGCAGAAGCAGAAGCAATGGAGAAAAAGGCGGAAGCTTACGCAAAGTACAACAATGCCGCAGTAGCAGAAATGATGATCAAAGTACTTCCGGAAATCGCTGGAAAAGTGGCAGAGCCGCTTAGCCAGATTGATAAGATTACTATCATCGGTGGAGGAGAAGGCGGTAACGGTGTAGATCAGGTTGCTGGCAACGTTCCGGTCGTTATGGCAAAAGTATTTGAAAGCATGAGAGAAGCAACCGGTATAGACTTAGCAAATATCGTAAATGCAGAATCTTATGATGCAAAAGTAAACCGCAACATTAATGTTTCCGGTGTTGACGATGTCAATGTAATCGTGAAAGATTCTCAGGATATCTAAGTAACCACTATGAATAATATGGTATAAAGTTTTTTACAAGGGGCACGTTTTGATACGTGCCCTTTAAGTATAAGATTTTTGAATGAAAACTACATATGGAAAAAGTTGACAAAAGGAGCGAAGAATGTAATAATTTCATTCAGAATAAAACGAGGAGAAGGCAGAATGAAGAAAAGACTTGGAATGTTTTTTGCGACTTTGGGATTGTCGGTGATGATGACAACCCCCATCTTTGCAGCAGAGCTCGCGGAAGCACCGCAAGCACAATCGGTTACACAGGAGGCGACAACACAGGAAACTGTTACGGAAGAAAATGAATCCAGCGTATTTGAAGATTTGGAGCCGGGAAGCAATGAGGTATATATAGACGGCGAATACAAACTGGTGCTGGCAGATGAGAACGGGGAGCTGATTGAACAACCGGCAGATACTTGGTATCAGTATGGGGATTACTGGTATTACTATAAAGAAGAAAATTACCTAGCAAAGT
>JAZSDG010000008.1:0-63135 GCA_045531055.1 Lachnospiraceae bacterium
ATTCAGTAGCCAAGGACATTATGGTTCCTCAGATAGATATGTGCTATGCTGATGTTGATAGTACATATGATGAACTTATTCAAGTGTTTAACAAAGATAAGTTCTCAAGATTGCCTGTTTATAAGGAATCAAAAGATGATATTCTAGGTATCATTAATTTAAAAGATGTTTTCTTTTATGAAGGTGATAAAGAAAACTTTAATCTTGAAGAAATTATAAGAAAGCCATTGTATACATTTGAGTACAAAAAAGTATCAGATTTGTTTATGGAGATGAAGAAAGATTCTATTTCATTTGCAATCGTGCTTAATGAATACGGCTCTACTGCTGGTATGATTACAATGGAAGATATTATAGAAGAAATTGTTGGTGAAATTCGTGACGAATATGATACGGATGAAGTCGATGACATTACACAGTTGAGTGACTTCGAATTCATGATTCTTGGTTCTGCGAACTTAGATGATGTCTGTGATGAACTTCATGTTGATTTTACTTCTGAAAACTATGACACAATTGGCGGATATTGTTTAGATTTATTTAACCATGTTCCGGAGCAAAATGAAGTTATCACCACAGATAACGGTACTACCATTCGCATTGAAGAAATTGACAAGAATCGAATTGCAAAAATATATATAAAGCTCCCAGAAGAGAGCGAATAACCCATAGCCACTACATGATACTAATCATCCTATCTGTAGTGGCTATATTGCTACATTTTTCTTACAGTTTCGTTCAACAACTTCTTATATGATTCATCCAAACGCCAAATGGACTTCTCAGATAATCCACTATTTTCCAAATATTTTTCATTAATAAATCGACATTTTCCAAACAATTGTCTACCTGAAACACCTGTGGTATCCACGATGTGTACCGTTATTACTCTTTCTGTTCGATTCCCTGCACTATCGACCGCAACACACCTTTGTGTTACGCTTCCACTTGATGTTAATCCGGTAAAATCTGATGCACTATAATCGATTAAATGAAAAGAATTATTGTTATGAATTCCATAGGGAATTCTTCCATCTGCAAAATCATTTGCCTCCATATGCGATGCAATTTCAGTCTCAGTAATGCGCCCATTTCTTGCATCTGATAAAGAATAATACAAATCCCCTGCATTAATAACCGGTGCCTCGTCCCAAACCGCATATAAAGTAATTTCCGCATAGTTAGTATTGCTCACTTTTGCCTGCTTTGCCAAATCACTAACCAAAATGACATCACCCGCTTTTATTTCCGGCTCCACAGAGGCCCGTTGTACACTCCATCCCAAGAATGTACAATCTTTATTTGTATATGTAAATTCATTCTCCGGCGCTATAATTGTTTGTGAGTATTGCGCACACATTGTCGACATATTCCCTATATCCGCCCCATTTCCATCGAACCTTATGGTATAGGAATTTTCCTTCCATACAGCATATAACGATACCGAAGGATAATAGCAATTAATCCAGTTATCCGTAACCGTTCCGGTGACACTATAATCTTCTACAATCGCCTGATTTGTATGACTCCATCCCAATAAATGATGTCCCGTCTTCATCCATCCCGGACTAATAAAATTCTGAGTAGAACTGCCATAATAATACGTATGACAGATACATATCTGATCTGTCGAATTCTGATTCCGATAAAATGTGACAGATACACCTTTTTCCTTTGCTTGTGCAACCCATGAGGTCGAATTATTAACGCAAAAGGTATAATCCTGCTGATAAATGGTATTGCTTCCACCCCAATGTGAAAAGACATATCCGCTTTGGGGTGTTGCTTTGATTGTGACATAAGTTCCATAACAATATTGTCCCGCCCCTGAAATCGTAGAAATTCCTGTTCCTTTTGCTACCGATACCGTATAGAACAAACCATTTACTGACTTATTGAAATAACTTTTTAGTGAATTCTTTGATTCAGCACTCCATCCGGCAGCACCAACAATACCATTGTAGGTAGTATAAACCGTTCCCCATGTAATCCCACTATCGCTCATTCCACCTTGCTCTATTCCATCTTTGACAACAACCATACAGGCATCAAAGGTTATCTTACATTTTCCATTTGCCAATGCAGCTTTCGCTACATTGTTTAAGCGTTCTTTTAAAGTACTAAGCGATACTCGGTATAAATCATATTCATATCCCATGTCATACACAACATTTGCTTGTGTCATATAGTTTCCACCCAAGCAAAAATACAGTGTCTGTAAATGTTTCCCCGTAGAATCTGTAACACTCACCTTCCAACCAAGGGTTCGAAATCGCGTTCCGGCACTTGTTGTTTTACTCCCTGTCGCATAATACAAATAGCCATCCGTCTGTGATGTTGCATGGAACGTGACCTGATTTCCATAAGATGTATAATAAGTATATGCATTATCTAATGCACTTGCTTGTACATCCTCAGCTTTCATGCAAAAAATGCAATAAAAACACATACAAATAAAAACTATCTTCTTCAATAAAACCTCCTATCTTTCGCTGATGTTTCATCCTCTAACACGCGATCTATTATGGCTGTTTTCGCATAGGAATCGGTTCGTATCTTACCATTCGGCAATATATATGTTTCTTCTATGCGCACAGACAAAATCCCCTTTTCCATATCACATTCTAGGATGTAAACATCCACCATGGTATCTGATGAAATTCGCATCCGTATCAATTTTTCTATTTCTTTCGCAATTTCTTCATTGCTTTTGGGTATGCCTGTACCATATAGCATTTCCTTCGGTCTATAATTTTCTTCTAAAACATACTCTACCACCTGTGATAAACAGTTTTCCAATTCATTTTTTCTTGATTGTACACTGTATATACTTAAAGAAATAAGCACTGTATAAATTACAATAAAAATTCCGATAATCCCCAGAATGACATTCTTCATGTTATCCTCTTTGTACCGGAAATGAAATTGCCACTACCGTATCCCATCCTCGTTCTTCCTGTGCACAAAGATAAATCCGATATATTCCTTCCTGTTCCAGATACAAATACTCCTTTCCATCTTGAATGTGTGTATGATAAACATTCCCTTCGGCATCTAAAATTGTAATTACTTTCATCGAAACCTCTCTGCCCGCTCCATCCGTCGCCTGAAAGTTCGTATGAATATCCACCTTCTGACCAGCTACCAAAGGCTGTTCTCCTACATACGCTACTTCAAATTGATATTCCTTGAGATACTTATCGAATACCCCGGTTATCATTTCTTTTTGCAGCACTTTCGTTGTACTTTCCTCAATAAAATTTCCTGCAGAAGCTGCTATACCATTTTTTCCTGCATAAGGTATTTTCATAAATGCCATTAAAACTGCCACTCCTACTATTATAGCTATCATTGCGCTTCCGTACTGTGAAATGATTTCTTTCATTAACAGCCTCCATTTCCCCAAAGTGCAATCATGGTTGCCAACAATCCATCCGCTGCAAACAGTGGCTCTCGCACTACGTTAAGTAATGCTAACGACCCTACCGCTGCTAGAATCATAGCTCCATATTCTTCAAAAATTTCTTTCATCTTAACCTCCTGTAATCACATCCAGAAAATAATTCATAATTTGAAGTATACTACCTCCCAGCAATATCATTACAAGACTAATTCCATATTCCTCTATCATTTGTTTCATTACGCCTCCTATCTTGCATATGCACAAAGCGTGTGCCAGCTATTAATTCCAAAGAAATGCACTTGAAACGGGAAACTAAGTTCCAATTTCGCAAACGATACATCAGCAGTACTTTGCGGCAGTGTCGTTGCACTCGTACAAATCACTTCCGTCTTATCATCATGATAAAATGTGATTGACAAATCATACCCAACTTCATTTGCTTTATCAAACCATGACTTCATCACCGCTAAATTAAAATTACTATTTTCCATTTCATCGATTATTTGAGCATGCATATCCTGTGCTTCCACGACTACCATAAAGGCTGATAAAATCCCAGCACTTGTGCTCATAAGAAACAGTACCAGAAACAAGCCCATAAAAGCTTTCATAATTTGACTCATCTTTGCCTCCTTTCTTACACAACCGATGAAGACAAAAACGTCAGCATAAACACAGCCATGTCGACTACTAATTTAAAAGATGCCGTTAAAACCGGGGCTAAAAACAGCAAATACATACCGCTATTTTTATTTCTTAATCGTTCTGTTTCTGCAAGTTCCTGCATTTTATGATTTCGTTCCACTAATTCATTCATCTGTTTACCGACACTCTTACTATTTCCTACAGAAAACGAATACAACATAGTCATTGTTGCAGATACCTCCGGTATTTGAAAATCCTTCAAAAAAGAATGATATGGTTCGACAGACTCCGGATTCATCTCCAATCTTGCCACCAGATTTTTCAATTCTTCTCTTAGAACTGCCGGAACATGTGCACGCGATTTTTGAAGTGCCACCTGAACATTTTCACTTTGTAACAAAAGTACCAAGTCCATAAGCCAATTCGGAAAAGCACACTGGATATTTTTACGCAAATTCTTGCCCGCCAAATAATGTCCAATCGTATGTTGATTCAAGCAAATTAAAAATGCAAACATACCAAACACAGCAAGCCAATTTTTGCGCATAACAAAGCAAAATAAGGTAATTATAGCGGTCATCAACGCTAATAGAAAAGATAATTTTCTTTCTTTTTTCTTATTGTAATTTTGATAATCTTTCATCTTCTTTGCATAATCTGTTTTTGAATCCAATGTATCCAGCAAAAGATAATCTACCGATAAATATGATTGTGCACCTAAGATAATCCAATCATCCAGTAAAATCACTGCAACCGTCAAAATCTGCGTCAATAGATTTTCGCTGATATCCACGTTCATAACCGGTAGGTATAAGACCATACCGCAAATTACAAGTGACGCTATGACAGAAAGTACAATATCATGAAACATCTTTTTTCGTTCTTGCATTACTACTTTAATACGCGATGTCCATCGTTCTTTATCTTCTAGCAATAAATTGATTGGTTTTTCTATTTCACCACCATAATACTCTACATGTAGCATAAAATTATGTATATCCGATAGTCGCTTACAAGAATATTCCTTCTCAATCATTTGCAACGAATCACGTATCACTTCTGTTTCATCAAACGTCATTTGCATATGACCGATTGCTTTCTTTACCGTATCTTTCAAAGTACCATCCGGAAGAGATTCTCTTACCTCCAACAATGCAGCATCAATTTTTCCTTCTTTTAAAAAGGAATACAATACCGAGTCTATGTACATTCCGACATCAAAAAAACGACATTCCTCATCCTTTTGTTGCCTAAGCTTTCGTTTATGAACTTGTAAACTTATAAGAAAATATAGAAGTAGAATGACAGTTGAAAAAAAGTTTAGTTTTAATAGAAGATGCATCAAAAACATCACCGAACACAAAACCAGATAAATCACCTTATCACCTCCGCTAATTCTCTTTCAAGTATTTTACAAACAGAAGGATCCTCTATCCCAGCACGTAAAAAATGTCTTTCCATCTGTTTCGGAAGTTCCTTTAACATATACTTTCCATCGCTGACAGCCATAAGGATTTGATTTTGTCCCTGTTCACGAATAAAAAAACACATTTGGTCAATATAGCGATAAACACTATTATCTTCGCGTCTTCTCTTTCGAATCAGAAGCCCGACATCCAATGCTTGATAAATATCGTTCTCCATACGATCTGCATCCTGTCGGCTCTCGAGCATACTAAGAATTCGATCCGGAACATTGCGTACATCATCCGTATGAAGTGTCGTCATTCCACGTACCCCGGTTGACCAGCTCTCTAGAAGATATTTCACTTCCTTTGAACGAGCTTCTGACAACATAATCCATTTAGGATTTAATCGTAAGCTGGATTTAATCGCTTGTGCATAATCAAATGTTTCTTTCGAAACTTTCATTTCTACACAATCCTTCCCCGGATTCGTCTTCGAATAACGAAGTTCCATTGTATCCTCAATGGTAATCACACGTTCATTTGCCGGAATATATTGAGAAAAAAATTTGACACATTCCGTCTTGCCAATCCCAGGCATTCCACAAAAAATCAAATTCATTTTCGTAAGAACGCAATTGATTAAAATGGATAAAACTTCTTTGGTACAAAATTCTTCTTCTAACGCCTTCTTTGCCGTCAAGCGAACAATAGGTGGTGTTTTACGAATGCTGATTGTACGTCCTGACTTAGCAACAGATTCGTGTAAAATGGTCACACGAAGTTCGCTTGTCTCCGCTTCTAACTCAGGATTTAATTTATTAAACTGCCGACTTACCACATTTGCAATTCGCTGAGTAAATTGCTCTACAAAAGCAGGTGTAATGTTTTCCGCAACAAAGGTTGCACTTGCTCGATAGCGCTCATTATAAATATTAGTTAACCAAATTTCCGTTCCATTGTAATCAATATCCGTAATATCGCTATTGGTGACAAATTTCCAAAGAGGTCCAAAGTATTCTTTTCCTAATTGCATTTGTCACTCTCCTATGGCGTAATTCCAACATTTTGATTTGCTTGCGAAATAAAGTGATTCATCAAACTGGAAAATGCTTTTCCGATTGCACTGTCTCCGTTCGTTCCAATGATTGCTGTAACAACAAGAATAACCGACAAAATAGCGGCTACTGTAATTAGAATTCCACCATATTCTTGAAAAATTTCTTTCATAATAGATTCCTTTCTCCGTCTTATACGGTTATAACGGAAAAAGATTCATTGTCTGTAGGAAAATTGACAGACTCGTCTACGATATCATCCCGACGCACATACATGCACCGAATGCATAAAGAAAAAAGATAATTTATATAATACACGATATTTACATTTTGTAAATACCTTTTTTCATTAAAAATAGATTGCGCTCTGCGTAATCTTCGCGCGCGTGCGGTGCCGTTTACGGCTAATTTCCCTGCCGCGAGCTGCGCATCTTTAGCGGAGCGTTCCTTTTTATGTGATAGGAAATCACAAAATTTCCTATCACATAAAAAAAGAAGTGTCCCTTGTAGAACACTTCTTTCATGAAAACTCATTATTGTAAACAGTTCACAATACCCGTCTGTAATGCACGTGATGCTTCTTCATTAGCCATTGAAGTCTCTTGTATCTGAGCAATATTATTGGAAATATGTGCAACGCGGTTACTTAATTCGTTCATTGCATCCGTTGTCTCTATAGATGCACCACGAATCGCCTCAACAGAATTTGCAGATGTCTCAACCTGCTGGGTAAGATTCTTAGATATAAATGAGAAATCTTGCATTTTATCAAACATAATCTTAGAGTCACCCTGATACTTACGTCCAACCTCTACTAGCTCTGTATAACTTCCAATGGTCTTCTCTCTCATAAACGAAACAACGTTCTTAGATTCTTCTGCCAACTCAGAAACTGCTGTCAATACAATATTAGAAATATCTTTAATCTGGCTTGCCGTATCACGTGAACTTGCTGCAAGCTTCGTAATCTCATCTGCAACAACCGCAAACCCTCTTCCGGCCTCGCCCGCACGAGCAGCCTCAATAGATGCATTCAATGCAAGAAGATTCGTCTGATCGGAAATCTCCATAATATCCGCTGTAAGACCCATGATGCGCTCCGCTTGTCTGGATTGAATAATTTTCTCCTCGAGTGCCTGTTCCACTTCCTGTGCACGATTCTCAACTTCCTTACGTTCCTGTTCCGAACGTTGCATGATTGCGTATGCTTCCTGATTTGCATTCTGCGCATAATCAGAACCATCTTGTGAATTCCTGCTCATCTCTTGGAAAGATTGTTCCATAGATGTCATCACGTCAGAAATCTCAGCAATTCCGCGTGCCATATCTGTAAGTGTATCATTGAATCTGGCAATCATTTGCGAAATGTCTTCTGTATCTGTTGATACTTCCTCAATCTGTTGTCTCATTGACTGAATTGATTCTGCAAGATTTTCTGCATTTGCGCCAACACCTGACAGATAACCCTTCATTTGTTGTTGATATGCTGCTACTGCAGCCATTTCTTTCTTATTCATCCCCATTACAACACCTCATCTCATTTGTAATACTACTGATAATTATATCAATTTATTCTCTATATGTAAAGAAAAAGCAGAACAATTTATTCCGCTTTTATAAATTGTTGCTCAATTAAGAACAACTCCAATATTTGAGCCGCACTACCAACCAAATCTTTGCACGGTCTTTTTCTATAATATTCATTGGTACGTTCTTCCGGTGTCGGAACATCCCGCTTTTGTTCTAATCCAAGAAGTTGACGGCAAATAATGGAGCCATTCTCCTGCTCAAATTGATGTGCAAGTTCTTGGACCATTTTGTACAATTTTTTCTTGCCTTCAGATTCTTTCGGATTATCATATCCGCACAAAGTTCCAATCACAAAAAACATCCCAGATACGCTTCCGCACACTTCGCGCAAGCGTCCCATTCCACCACCGAATGCAGATATCATGCGCGCTACTGTGGTGGAATCTATCTCCATACAATCCGAAAACGCCATTGCAACCGATTGTGCACAATTGTATCCCTCTGTAAAATAAGCCATTGCTTTTTCTTTTCTTGTCATGCCGTTACCAATTTTATTTATTCTGTAATATTTTTTCTACGCTGACCAATCTTACAACAGCAACAAATACTTCTGCTGCTTTTTCCAACTCTTCTAATGATGGATACGTAGGTGCAATACGAATAACGGAGTCTGTTGGATCATTCTGATATGGAAATGGTGCACCGGCACCGGTCATAACTACACCGAGTTCTTTACATTTCGCAACAATGGCTTTCGCACATCCTTCCATTGCATCAAAGCTAATAAAATATCCTCCTTTGGGTTCTACCCATGAACCAATTCCACGGGATGCGAGCTCTTTTGTTAAAAGTTCATTTAACATTTCGAATTTCGGTCGAATTACTGCCGCCTGTTTCATCATATGTTCCTGAATTCCTGCTGCATTTTTAAAATAGCGTACATGACGTAACTGATTAATTTTATCATGACCAATTGTCTGGAAAGTAAGCTGTTTCTTAATGTCTGCTATATTTGCAGCAGAAGTTGCTATTGCAGCAATTCCACCACCCGGAAAAGTCACTTTACTAGTTGAGCAGAACTCAAATACCATATCCGGATTTCCTGCTTTTTCACATTCGTCAAGAATATTCAAAATCTCAGCCTGATCATCCTCATAAATATGATGTACCGCATATGCATTATCCCAAAAAATACGAAAATCAGCAGCTGCCGGTTTTAAGTTAGCAAATCTTTTTACAACCTCATCCGAATATACCACACCTTGCGGATTTGAATATTTTGGTACACACCAAATTCCTTTTACCGAAGCGTCATTGTTTACATATTCTTCCACAACATCCATATCCGGACCATCTTCTGACATAGCAACCGGAATCATTTCAATTCCAAAATGTTGTGTAATTCCAAAATGTCTGTCATATCCAGGGACCGGACAAAGGAATTTCACTTGATCCAGTTTGCACCATGGAGTATTTTGGCAAATACCATGTGTCATTGCACGCGCAATTTGATCATACATAATATTCAAACTGGAGTTACCATATACAATTACATTTTCCGGTTTACAATCGATCATCTCTGCCATCAAACGCTTTGCCTCCGGAATCCCATCCAAAATACCATAGTTGCGAAGATCGGTTCCATCTTCGCTGGCAATAATGCTTTTAGAATCCAACACATCCATCATTGGCATTGCTAAATCCACCTGTTCTGCAGATGGTTTTCCTCTTGACATATCAAACGCATGGCCCTCTTCTTTAATCTTTGCGCAAGCCGCCTCTAATTCTGCTTTCTCTTGTAAAAGTTCTTCCTTTGTCATCTCCTGATAGAATTTCATTTTAAATATCCTCCTCGTGATTTTCATTTCCTTTGATTTTTGCAAAATGCTCTCTAATTTTTTTCTCATATCCGTTCTCCGTCGGCTCATAAAAAACCTCGTTGGTAAGACCATCCGGAAGGTACTGTTGTCTTACATAGTGATTCGGATAATTATGCGCATATTTATAACCAATCCCGTGTCCAAGTTTCTCGGCTGATTTGTAATGGGCATCTTGTAAATGTACCGGAATTGGCGGCGTCTTCGTATGCGATACAACATGCATCGCTTTTTCAATCGCCTGAATAGAAGCATTACTTTTCGGGGCACTTGCCAAATATGTCACAGCTTGTGATAGAATAATCTGCGCTTCCGGCATCCCGATTCTCTCAACTGCCTGTGCTGCCGAAGTCGCAACCACCAAGGCCATCGGATCTGCATTCCCAATATCTTCTGATGCAAGAATCATCATACGTCTTGCTATAAACTTAATATCTTCACCCGCATAAAGCATCCTTGCCAGATAATATACCGCAGCATCCGGATCAGAGCCTCTCATGCTTTTAATAAATGCAGAAACGGTATCGTAGTGATTATCTCCTGATTTATCATAGGATACTACTCTTTTTTGAATACATTCGCTCGCCACATCAATGGTAATATGAATGATTCCATCATCATCTCTTGCTGTTGTAAGCACACCCAACTCAATTGCCGTTAACGCAGCTCTTGCATCACCATTGCAAACATCCGCAAGAAACTCCAGTGCATCTTCTTCTATTTGTGCATGATATGCACCTAACCCCTTTTCTTTATCCGTAACTGCTCGATACAATAACACTTTAATATCTTCTTTGGAAAGCTTCTTTAATTCGAAAATAACCGAACGGGATAAAAGAGCTCCGTTCACTTCAAAATAAGGGTTCTCGGTTGTTGCGCCAATGAATACAACAGTTCCATCTTCTACATATGGAAGCAAATAATCCTGTTGCCCTTTATGAAAGCGATGAATCTCGTCAATGAAAAGAATTGTCTTCTTTCCATACATTCCTTGATTCTCTTTCGCTTTGATTATCACTTCCTCCATATCCTTCTTGCCAGCGGAAGTCGCATTAATTTGCATAAATTCTGCACTTGTTGTATGCGCTATCACTTTTGCCAGCGTCGTCTTGCCCGTCCCCGGTGGTCCGTAAAAAATAATCGAACTTAATTTATCTGCTTTAATCGCACGATAAAGGAGCTTATCTTTCCCAACGATATGCTGCTGACCAACCACTTCTTCTAACGTCGTCGGTCGAAGACGAGAGGCAAGCGGCGATTCCGATTCCATATTCTGTTCTCTCATGTAATCAAATAAATCCATAGCCATCTCCTTCAAAATGACAGAAAAAGTGTCGGAAGATTCATTTCCTATAATAGAATACATGAATCTCCGACACTTTACAAGACGAAAGTTTAATTTCGACGTAGTCATCAAAAAATATCAGAAAAAGGTTCTGGCACATGTTAAAAACTTCCAACAAAATCAACGTTTTACGCTAGCACAAAGCCCTTTATCATCCGTGTCAATCCATATGGTATCTCCTGGCGAAACCATGTCAGAAAGTATCAATTTTGCAGAAAGTGTCTCTACATGTTTTTGCAAGAAACGCTTCAGTGGTCTTGCACCATACACCGGATCATAACCATTTTCTACGATATAAGACTGCGCATTTTCGCTGATTATCACCTGCATTTCGCGCTCTTTCAAACGACCATTTAAATCCTCCATCATAAGTGTAACAATGTTACCAATATTCGCTTTTGTCAATGGCTTAAATAGAACAATCTCATCCAAACGGTTTAAAAATTCCGGGCGAAAATGGCTCTTTACCTCATTCATAACATCAACTTCGCATTCCGGTTCAATGTTACCATTTTCATCAATCCCTTCTAATAAATATGCCGAACCCAGATTGCTTGTCATAATAATAATTGTATTTTTGAAATCCACCGTACGGCCTTGGGAATCTGTAATACGTCCATCATCAAGCACCTGTAGCAAAACGTTAAACACATCCGGATGCGCTTTTTCTACCTCATCAAACAACACGACGGAATATGGTTTCCGGCGCACTGCTTCTGTCAGCTGCCCCCCTTCATCATAACCTACGTATCCCGGAGGCGCTCCAATCAAACGCGATACCGAATATTTTTCCATATATTCACTCATATCCAATCGTACCATATTCGATTCATCATCAAACAAACTTGTTGCCAATGCTTTTGCAAGTTCTGTCTTACCAACACCTGTTGGTCCAAGAAACAGGAAGGAACCGATTGGTTTCGTCGGATCTTTAATTCCTGCTTTCGAGCGGATAATTGCCTCTGTCACTTTGGTCACGCCGTCATCTTGTCCAATGACACGTTTATGAAGTTCTTCATCCAGATGCAATGTTTTATTTCGTTCACTTTCCGTTAGTTTTGCAACCGGAATTCCTGTCCAACGTGAAATAATGCGCGCAATTTCTTCCTCACTGACATTTTCACGTATCAACAGTAACTCGCGCGATTTTAACTGTTCCTCTTCCCATTCCAGTTGTTTTTCCATTTGTGGCAATGTACCATATTGCAGCTCTGCCGCCTTTTCTAAATCGTAATTTTGTTGCGCTTGTTTGATTTCATTTTTGGTGTTCTCAATACTTTCGCGCAGCTTACTTACTTTTTCAACTGCTTCTTTTTCATTGCTCCACTGAGCCTTCTTATTATTCCAATCATCTCGCAGTTCTGCAAGTTCTTTTTGCAAATTGGAAAGACGTTCCTGACTCAAACGATCGGTTTCTTTCTTCAGTGCAGTCTCTTCTATTTCCATCTGCATAACACGCCGATTCAACTCATCAAGTTCTGTCGGCATTGAATCCAACTCTGTTTTAATAAGCGCACAAGCTTCATCTACAAGGTCAATTGCCTTATCCGGTAAAAAACGGTCTGAAATATATCGATTGGACAACACTGCTGCTGATACCAATGCGGAATCCGTAATCTTTACTCCATGGAACACTTCATAACGTTCTTTTAAACCACGTAAAATAGAAATCGTATCCTCTACCGTTGGCTCGTCCACTAAGACCGGCTGAAAACGCCTCTCTAACGCCGCATCTTTCTCAATATATTCACGATACTCATCTAACGTCGTAGCGCCAACACAATGCAACTCACCTCTTGCAAGCATGGGTTTTAATAATTGTCCCGCATCCATGGCACCATCTGTTTTCCCGGCACCAACAATGGTATGAAGTTCATCAATAAAAAGAATTATCTTTCCTTCTGATTTTTTCACTTCATCAAGAACTGCTTTTAATCTCTCTTCAAATTCACCACGATATTTTGCACCGGCTACAAGGGCACCCATATCAAGCGCAAATAACTTTTTATCTTTGAGTCCTTCCGGCACATCGCCTTTTACAATTCGTTGCGCCAGTCCTTCCACAACCGCAGTTTTCCCTACTCCCGGCTCCCCGATTAAAACTGGATTATTCTTTGTCTTACGAGAAAGGATACGAACCACGTTACGAATTTCATCATCACGACCTATCACCGGATCAAGTTTTTGTTCTCTCGCACGCGCCACCATATCGTAACCATATTTCTCTAACGTGTCATAAGTTGCTTCCGGATTATCCGAAGTAACCTTTTGGTTTCCACGAACAGTAGCAAGCGCTTGTAAAAATCGATCACGGGTTAATCCATACTCTTTTACTATTTCCTTCAAAGCTTTGTTCGGATATTTTAATAATGTCAGGAACAAATGCTCTACCGAAACATACTCATCCCCCATTCCTCTTGCTTCATCCTCTGCATGAATCAACACTTTATTCAAATCTTGGCCAATCAAAAGTTGTCCACCCGATACTTTCACACGCGCAGCAAGATGACGTCTTGCATTGTCAATAAAATGTTCTTTCTGGATGTCCATTTTCTCAATTAGTTTTACAATCAACCCGTCCTGCTGCTCTAACAATGCTACTAGGAGATGCTCTTGTTCAATCTCCTGATTGCCATATTCATAGGCAAGTTTTTCACAGTTATTGATTGCTTCAATGGATTTTTGTGTAAATTTTTGAATATTCATAGCACTACCTCCTAGTTTAGTTCTTTCTTTATGATTGTTATAACACAGTTTGTTAGCACTGTAAATAGGTGAGTGCTAATATTTTCTGAAAATTTTATAAATTAAGTAAATTTTTTTCGTAAATAAAGAAGAATCTTTTTTTCCAAACGAGAAACCGCTACCTGATTCATATCTAATATCTGCGCCACCTCTGTTTGTGTTTTTCCTTCCATATAGCGCAACACTAAGAGTTGTCGTTCTTTTTCATCTAAGGTTTCTAACATTTGTATTACGGTAATTTGATTTAAAATCTTTGTTTCTGAAAATTGTTCATCCACTAATTGATCCGCAATTGTCCATTCTCCATTGCCTACCGGACGATATATAGATTCGACTTCCGTGGTTGCATCCAAAGCTAATATAATATCATCTCGGCTTAATCCTGTTTCCGCCTCCAATTCCTGAATAGTAGGTTCTTTATTTTGATTCTTTTTTAGCTGTTCCTTTACAATTGCAATCTTTCTTGCATGTTCTTTCAACTGGCGACTCACATGTATCATCCCATCATCGCGCAAAAAACGTTGTATTTCTCCAATAATCATTGGAACCGCATATGTGGAAAACGCATATTCTTTTTCCAAATCAAATCGATCAACAGCTTTTAAAAGTCCTATCGCCCCGATTTGAAAGAGATCCTCCATCTCGTATCCGCGTCCTCCAAAGCGTTTCAAAACCATATAAATTAATCCAACATTTTCGGCAACAATGAAATCGCGCGCATCTTTATTTCCCTCTTGTGCCTTTATAAAACACTCTTTCCAGTCCTTTTCTTTTGTGGCAAGATTACTGTTCATTATTCCTTTCTATGTATTTTTTCATGATAACCTTTGTCCCTTTATTCGGTTTGGAATCAACTTGAATTTCATCCATAAATGCATCCATAAATGCAAATCCCATTCCGGCTCTTTCCATCTGCGGTTTTGTTGTAAAAAATGGTTGCATTGCCTGATTCACATCCGGAATTCCTATTCCATGGTCTATCACGGCTATTCTGAGCTCTCCTTCATTGCAATCACATATTAATTCTACTTGCTTTGTCTCATCATCGTATCCATGCACAATTGCATTGGTGACTGCCTCCGACACCGCCGTTTTTACATCTGCTAATTGCTCTAATGTCGGATTCATATCTGTCATAAAAGCTGTCACTGCCATTCTTGCAAACCCCTCATTTACAGAGCGCGCATCAAAATATAAATGCATATGATTTCTCTTTGTTTCCTGCATAATCCTAATCCTCCTTCATTTCAATAAGCTGCTGCAAACCGGATGCTATAAAAACTTTTCCCATTCGTTCACTTAAATTCATCGCACAAATTCTACCACCGTAAAAACCTATTTTTTTCGAACGCCCAATCATGACACCGATTCCGGAACTATCCATAAATTCCGTATTCGAAAAATCCAAGATCAATTCACGAATCTGATATATTTCAATCAATTGATCCATGCGAGCATTTAATTCTTTTGCCTGATGATGATCTATTTCTTTGGGCATCCAAAACACCATCTTTGTTCCTTCAATTTTATAAGTTTGTTCCATATTTTTTCTCCCTCTTTCTTTCATATAGCAATAAAAAAGACGCCCGGATCCAATTATCTCCAATGACGTCTTTTGTATAAACTGTATTCTATTATTCTTCGGCATTCACATAGTTCGCTGAAGTTCGTGCCCGTTCGGTTCCCGGATAATTATCGATTACATATTGATAATATGGTTTCGCCGCTTCTAAGTCACCATTTTTTCGATAGGACTGCGCGAGATAATAGACCGCTGAACCATCCTTATAAGTTAACTCCTTATCGATTATCGTCTTCAAATCCGTAATGGCTCCTGCATAATCACCATTCGTATATTTGGAATAGCCTTGGCTGTACAGTTGAGCCATATACTGCGCATTTACCTGATCATTTAAAGTATTATAAATGTTTTGTGCATTTTCAGTTAAATCATTGGTATCCACTAAAGCCAAACAACTACCAGCCCATAATTCATCACCCAGCGTATATGCAACATATGCATTCAACAACTGCTCATATGATGCCATTTGTTTTTCCACCTGCTGAGAGGTATCCGATGCGGATTCTAACTGAGCTTGTAATTCTTCCAAGTCATCTTCCAAGTCATTAATTGTCTTCTCATTTGCAGCAATGGTATCACTTGACTCTAACAATTCCTGCTTCGCATCATTCTTTACTGCACTACGAACCCCCGGCACAACCAGAAAACTCGTTACCGCAACTCCGACAATCAAACCGATCACGATATAGACCAAATTTGCACCAAGTGAACTTTCCTTAAATCGTTTCGGCATAATTATCGTTTCATTACCATTCTGGTAAGAAATCAAATCTTCCTGCTTCGCCGGCTTTTTATTTCCACTATTCTCGCGTAAACGTGCATTCACTTCCTTCAGATATCGAAGTGTTATTGTATTATCTGTATCTATTTTACCTGCATTGCGCAACGACTTCTTCGCAAGGTCCAATTTACCTTCCTGTAGGTACAATAGCGCCAAAAGTTGATGTCCTTTTACCAACTTTGGATTTAATGACAATACCTTCTTCAATTGCAAAATTGCCAAATCACGACTATCCTGTTTACAATATTGAAGTGCCTGATTATATTTCTTAATCGTTTGATTTACAGCATCTAATCTACCCTTATTCTTCTGCAGTTCTTCTAAGTATATGCTTGCACGATTCTCTGTGGATTGATAACTTTCACTAATCACCCATTCGCTTAGTGCATCCACAACCTCACCGATTTCATAATAGACCAATCCTAATAGATTTCTTGCATCGATATGATATTTATTTATTTTCAAACAAGTTTTAAGACTAATGATTGCACCTGACAAATTTCGAACAGATGCCTTCTGCAAACCATCATTATAATAACTGTTTGATAAACGCACTGCCCTTTCAAAAATATGCAAATCTGCTCCACAGGTCGGACAGCTTTTCTCTAGACCTATGTCAGCACCACAGTGATAACAAATCATAACAAACTTCTCCTTTAACGATTGCCTTCCTTAAATTCACGAATCATCTCTGTAATAATATCTGTTACATCTGTTAAATCACGGCTATTTATCGCTGATTCCGCCTCTTCTACTTCGAAACTCGGCTGAAAATTCTTCAGTTCTTCTTCAAAATTAATCATATCTTCCTCCAACAATATCAAAAGCCACTATATTTCACTTAATTATTATAATATAGTGGCTTTTTATTTCAAGCACAATTATATGAAGTTTTTTTAAAATCTATCGCAAAATATTCTTTTATTTGACAAGCTCATGACGAATCGATACCATCACAACATTATCCATCCTTTTGAAAAACTCTACCGACTCGTGATAATCCTTAATGGTTGTTGCAGCCGCATCAATGGTGATACGAACCCCAGGATACACTTCACGAATCGCCCGAACCGTTGCGCCTTTTGCCTGCTCCATTAACTCATCCAATTTGCTTAGTTCTTCTCTTGTCTTTGAAACTTGTGCCTGTCTTGCAATCCTTGTACGTAGCAATGCAACCCTACGCGAATCCTGACTTACATCAAGATTTTTCTCGCGCGCAGCCTCCTCAAACTGTTTCAATACTTCTGTAATCCTCTCAATCAATTCCACATCTTCCTTGAAACGATTGCGTAATTCGTATACTTTTGCGATTACTTCCCGGCGCACACCTGCTTGTATCTCAGTACGAACTTCTCGGCTACTACCAAAGGTATCTGCCTCTATTCCCTTTGCTCCGTATACCCTTCCACCGATAATACTCGCGTGAGCACCGGATAAAAACACTTTATCATGACATTCAATCGTACAATCTAATGCTGAACTTGCTTCCAGAAAGCCCTCGCATTCTACAGTGGCATACTCCATAAACTTTGCATATATATTGCCTTTTGACTTAATAACGGCTTTATATCCGCCTAAAACACCACCTCGAAGAATGATATCCTTACCAGCCTCTATAGTACATGCTTCTACTATACCTTCGATTGTTACAGAACCGGATGCACGAATTGAACTTCCCGGATTCACGTTTCCATGAACCAAAACATCTCCGCGGAAATCGATATTTCCGGTCTTAAAATCAACGTTACCCGGTATCTCATAAATGCTTGATATAATGATGCGATTCTTATTTCTTTCAATCTTACCTGAGATTGTGGCGGTATATGTGCAGTTGTCCTCGGAACGTTCAAATCCTCTTCCTGTGAGTGGCGGAAGATTCCTTCCAGGCTTAGCTAATAATACTTTACCCGTAACTGCAACACCATTCTTCCCTAGGACAGGTTCATAATATTTTGCAATAACCTGCCCCTCATTGACAAGCTCAACCGCATGAACGCTCCAATAATCAACCGTTCCATCCGGACGAATCGTCGGCCTTGTATTAAAATCATCATTAAAATTGAATTGATAATAGCCATCCACCCCATCTACTGGCGGAGTACCGGTTGCGACCAAAATTTCCCTACCGTAGCGATGTTCTGTAATCATACGCTCAATGGCATCTGCATCTATCCCTGTCGTTACTTTATTTCTATATAATTCTTCTATTACCCCTTCAGCTGTATAGCTCTCCTGATTCGAAACGCGCGCCAATAGAACATATGCTTCCATATCGTCATTTGCAATTCGAACCGTAATCTCCCGACCATTCGTTTTTTGCATAGGCTGGCTCCCCCACTACGTTTGTAAGATTATAATACCATGATATTTCTAGAATTTCAACGAAAATTGTACTATTTCATCTGTGCCAAACGTTCTTCTACCTGCGCCATCATCTGCTCATATTTTGCCATTTTTTCTTTTTCTTCCTGTACCTTCTCCGGTTTTGCATTGTTTAAGAATTTTTCATTGGAAAGCATTCCTTTTGACCGCGCCAACTCTTTGAAAAGTTTTTCTTTTTCTTTATTCAAACGCTCTTTCTCTTTTTCAAAATCAACCAAATCTTCTAACGGAAGATATACAACTGCTCCCGGAATTACTACAGATACTGCATCCTCTGCAATTCCATCCTTATTCGTCTGCACTGTAATATCACTTGCAGATGCAAGATTAACATAGACCTCTTTATTTGTGTCAAACACATGACCAATTGCCGCATCTTCTGATACTATGAATAATTTTGCTTTTCTGGATGGTGGTACTTCCATCTCTGTGCGAACATTACGTATCCCTTTTACTAAATCTTTGCAATGTTCCATTGCAGTCTCTTCTACCGGAAAGTTCCATTGTTCTTTGTACTGCGGCCACTGAGATAACATAATTGTCTCTTCCTCATTCTGCAAAGTACAGAAAATCTCCTCTGTGATAAATGGCATATACGGATGAAGCAATTTTAAAGCTTCTGTTAATACGGTTTTTAGTGTCCATAGTGCAGCATTTGCTGACTTTGGATTTTCATCTTTCTTATAGGTACGCACTTTTGCAATTTCGATATACCAGTCGCAAAATTCATCCCAAATAAAGTCATAAACTTTCTGAACCGCGATACCCAGTTCGAATTTATCCATATTCTCAGTGGCATCTTTTGCCAGGGTATTCACTTTTGATAAAATCCATTTGTCTGCCGGGCGAAGTTCTTCTAAGGATGGTTCTTTGATTTCCATACCTTCTAAATTCATCATAATAAAGCGGGATGCATTCCATACTTTATTTGCAAAGTTACGGGATGCTTCTACTCTCTCCCAGTAGAAACGCATATCATTTCCCGGTGCATTTCCGGTAATTAACGTCAAACGAAGCGCATCTGCACCATATTTATCAATTACCTCCAATGGGTCAATTCCATTTCCGAGGGATTTGCTCATTTTTCTACCCTGTGAATCACGAACCAATCCGTGGAACAACACGGTGTGGAATGGTGCTTTGCCCATTTGCTCATATCCTGAGAAAATCATACGAATTACCCAGAAGAAAATGATATCATATCCGGTCACCAACACATCATTCGGATAGAAGTAATCTAAATCTTCGGTATTTTTTGGCCATCCTAAGGTTGAAAATGGCCAAAGTGCAGAGGAAAACCATGTATCCAATGTATCCGGATCCTGTGTCATATGACTACAGCCGCATTTCGGGCATACTCCCGGATTCTCAATAGATACCACCATTTCTCCGCAATCATCACAATACCAAGCCGGAATACGGTGTCCCCACCAAAGCTGGCGGCTAATACACCAATCACGAATATTGTCTGTCCAGTTGAAATAGGTTTTATCCATTCGTTTTGGAAGAAGCTCAATTTCGCCTTTTTTCACACCTTCTACTGCCGGTTTGATCATTTCATCCATTTTTACAAACCACTGTTGCTTAATCATTGGCTCTACTGTCGTTCCGCAACGATCATGCGTACCAACATTGTGTGAATGAGGAACCACTTTTACCAAAAGTCCCATTTCTTCTAAGTCTTTTACCAAGGCTTTTCGACATTCATAACGGTCCATTCCTGCATATTTGCCGGCAAGACTATTCATGGTTGCATCATCATTGATTACCACAACCTCTTCTAAATGATGACGCTTGCCAACCTCAAAGTCGTTCGGGTCATGTGCCGGTGTAATTTTTACACATCCGGTTCCAAACTCTTTATCAACGTAAGAATCCGCAATTACCGGAATTTTGCGACCGGTTGTCGGAAGAACTAACATCTTTCCGATAATGTCCTGATATCTTTCATCATCCGGATTCACGGCTACTGCAGTATCTCCGAACAAAGTCTCCGGACGAGTTGTTGCAATTTCAACAAATCTTCCTTCTTCTCCAACTACCGGATAATTAATATGCCAGAAAAATCCATCCTGTTCTTCATGCTCAACCTCTGCATCCGAAATGGAAGTCTTACAAACCGGGCACCAGTTAACGATACGAGAGCCTTTATAAATCCAATTTTTCTTGTATAATTTGATAAATACATCCTGAACGGCATGAGAGCAACCCTCATCCATTGTAAAACGTTCTCTTTCCCAATCTGCAGAGGAGCCTAATTTCTTCAACTGTTTGATAATACGTCCGCCGTATTCTTCTTTCCACTCCCAACATTTTTCCAAAAACCCTTCTCTTCCAAGCTTGGCTTTATCTATTCCTTGTGCTTTGAGGGATTCAATTACTTTTACCTCTGTTGCGATGGATGCATGGTCCGTTCCCGGTTGCCAAAGCGCATTGTATCCTTGCATTCTCTTATAACGGATCAAAATATCCTGCATGGTATTATCCAACGCATGTCCCATATGTAACTGACCTGTAATATTTGGTGGAGGCATCACAATTGTGAATGGCTTTTTGCTGCGATCAACTTCTGCATGAAAGTAACCATTCTCCTCCCATTTTTTGTAAAGACGATCTTCAATATCCTTTGGATCATAAGTCTTACCTAATTCTTTGCTCATAATTTCCTCCTAAATTTTATATACGAAATAATAAAATAGATTGCGCTCCGCGCGCGATTCCGTTTACGGCTAATTTTCCTGCCATACGTTTCGCATCCTTAGCGGAGCGTTCTGTTTTATGTGATAGAAAATTTCATAATTTCCTATTACATAAGAAAAGCCCCTTACGTAAAAACGTAAAGGGCGAATTAGCGCGGTACCACCTTTGTTCATGTTCCGTTATACACAAAACATCTTAAGTCCGTTAACGGGGACGAAGCGGAATCACTTACTATAAACGGTTCAGCGACTCAGTTCAAAAGCTACCTTCCATAATCCTACCTTCAAAGCATCTTCCAGCCTCTCTGCATACGCAAAATCGAACGCTTCTCTCTGGGAAGTCCTATTATGTACTCCTCTTTCTCATCACCTGTATCTTATTCTATTATTATCGCAACCCACCTTAGATTCCGGACTCTTCATCCTCGTCGTCTACAGCTGCTGCAACTGCTGCCGTGACCGCGGAAACAACAGCAATAACGGTTGCTATCAAAACAATAAAAATAATTGCTCCGAAAAAAATAAGAAATCCTGTCTCTGTCATTACTAATCTCCTATCTCACGCTTAGACAAGCTTTTACTAACTTTTCTACATTATAGCATACCCTATTCCAGATAGCAATAATCGAAATCTTGTACAAAATTTCTAAATACGATATAATAAAAAAGTATTTTTTAGAAAGGAAATTACAATTATGCAAACTACAGACACTCCACCAAAAAAGAAAAAGACTATGGTAAAAGTTCTTTCGGTCATATTAGCCCTTGTCTTAATTGCAGCTTTTATTATATTAGCTAAGCAACACTATCTTTTTCACAAACGGTATGAAGTCCCTCTCATCAAAATCGAAGAAGGTTACGACAAAGGCGAATGGATACGTTTTATGGATGCTTTTCCAAATCTACCCGAAAAATATGAATACATGGCCACACTTGGCGCCTGGTCCATCATACCACAAACGAATGGATATAACGATGTTGATATCGAGGTTCTTAAAGCAACTGCCCTCGACCCAACGGAACTCCGTGAACAGTGTAACTCCAGCCCCTATTTAGACGTCATTTCTTATAGTGCTACAAAAGAAATTAAGAAGGGATACCTAGTTGACACAACTATTACTGCAAGCTCTGAAACAGATTCATCTTCTCACAACCTTACATTTGCCATAGTAAAAGTAGAAGGCAAATGGGGAATTATTAATATCTATACAAGCGATGAGCAAAAATCAATTTTATCATTACCAAATATATCAAAGGAGATTAAACCATGAAAGTATGTCACAATTGCGGAGCAACATTATACGACGTCCAAAAGATCTGTCCGGAATGTAATACTCCTACCCCAAAAACAGAAACCTATTTTCGCCCACCAACAGATACGCAATCGGATTTCAATGCGACAAATTCCTACCGCACGATTCCACAGAGCTACTCCTATGAGTATACCTACAATCCATCACCTGCAAAGAAATCAAAGTCAGGTGTAATATTACTTGTTATAGGATTAATTGTAGCGGTAGCGGTTTTTGTTGTAGCTTTCCTCCTCTTGTCACCTAACGGTGCACGCTCAAAAGAAGCATACACCGAACCAATTTATATCATAGAAGACGCCTACAATGCCGGAGATCCTCACATGATTTTCGAAGCATTCCCTGATCTTCCAGACGAATACGATACTCTGCTTTCTGTATTTGCAGATGCCTATGAAGATGAATTTGAAGAGCTAAAGGATTATAAAACTACCGTTGAAATCTTAGACAAAGAACCTTTGAGCAAACTCGAACTATCGACATATGCCTCAAATTTTGGCTTGGATTCATCCTCTGTAACAGAAGGATATTCTGTAAACATTGTATTAACCGCCAAAAAGGGATTAAATGAAACTTCTCTCAATTATACTGCGGTTGTTTGTAATGTGAAGGGAACATGGAAACTGTTTGATTTTATTGAAAGATAAAATAATTTGTTGTATCCAAACCAAAATATGATATAATTATCTTATCGTTTACTATGAAAATGAATAATATTAAGGAGGACATATCATGAGCGTATGTACAAATTGCGGAAACACCAATATGGATGGTGTTAAATTCTGCACCACATGTGGTACCCCTGTTGCTCCGGCACCAGTTACCGAGACTCCGGTTGTTGAAACTCCGGTTGCCCCAACTCCAGTTGTTGAAACTCCAGTTGCCCCAACTCCGGTTATGGAAACTCCGGTTGTTGAAACTCCGGTTGTTGAAACTCCAAACACTGTTTCTCAACCAAATAATGCATTCCAACCACAGAACAATTCATTCCAGCCTCAGAATAACGCATTCCAGCCTCAGGGCAATGCTTTCCAGCAGGCTTATCAGAAACCTCAGCAGGGACAGCCAACTGCTTTTGAACAGGCTTATATGCCAAAGCAGCCACAGCAACCGAACGGATTTGCTGGTGGAGTTCCTGGACAGCAACCATTTAATGCGAATATGGGTGGCGGACAGAAACCAATGAATAAAGGTGTATTGATTGCTATCATTGCAGCCGGCGCAGCATTTTTAATTATTATTATCGTCGTTTGCGTTCTTCTCTTCGGCGGAAAGCCATATGAGAAAACAATTAAGAAGCTTGAAAAAGCACTTAACTCCGGTAAACCTGAAAAACTTTTAGATGTTTTCCCAGAAATCCCTGGTGTAAGTTCTGCTGATATGTTAGATGAATTTGACGAACTTGAGGATTATGAATTTGACATCAAAATTATTGATGCAACAGCTTTAGATGCTGACGACGTTGAGTACTACAGCCACCACAATATGTTTATGTATTCCTATGATGACGAAATCGATCTCTCTCAGGGATACGAAGTATCTGTAGAAATTTCAACCAAATACAAAGATAGCGAACCATCAAAAACATTTGACGAAATCATTGTTGGTAAAGTAGACGGTGAGTGGGTTATCATATCCCTCTATTAATTTTGATTTGGAATTTGTTTTCCATTACCATCCATATGGTAATTTTTACGAATAATTAACTCTGAAATTGGTACAATTTCATAGCCTTGACCTTTCAAATTGGTCAACATAGCATCCAGAGCCTGGGCAGTATATTTTGCGCCATTATGACACAAAATAATTGCACCGGGCTCTAGTGCTTTGTGATTACATACCGTGTCAATAATAGACTCAACTCCGTAGTCTTTCCAATCAAGAGAATCCACAGACCATTGCACCGGATAATAGTTATATTCATAAGCAGTCTGTACCAATTCATTGTCATAAGCGCCATACGGTGGTCGAAACAGTTCCATCTCATATCCGGTTAATCCTTTTACTTTATCATGCACCTCCATAAGTTCCGTAATCTTTTCTTCTTTTGAAATTGTTGTCATGTCGTAGTGATGTTCACTATGATTTGCTAGATCGTGTCCTTTTTCAACCAGTTTCTTAACACATTCCGGATTTTCCTCTACCCACCCGCCAGTCATAAAAAACGTCACTTTCACTTCATGCTTATCTAAAATACGAATAATCTCATCAAAATCTTCCGCGCCCCAAGCAGCATCAAAACTTAATGCAATCTTGTTGTCTGTTGTTTCTACGCTATAGATGGGCAAATTCCGACTCCCGTATACACTATTTACAACCACAGACCTTGTAGCAAAATAGGACGTAACAGACAACACCATAAAAAGAGCCACAACAAGAACTCCTCCCATAGATTTCTTGTGTGACTCCTCTTTTTTCTTTGTATTATATAATTGCTTTAAAAATCGTTTCACTTTTCTACCCGAACCAATACATTTCTACATCATATGAACAGATAGTTTGGTATAGAACTATGATAAAGATAAATTGCCGGCTTTCTGAATAAACTTAAGTACAACATCAATGGACAAAATAGCCGCTTTTTCTGCAAATGTCTGATAATCCATTGCCCCTCCATCGCTGTCGGAAATGGAGCGAAGAATTACAAATGGAATTTGGTTTACATAACAAACATGACCAATGCTTCCACCTTCCATCTCTGCCGCAATCGCCTCGAAATGCTCACAAATCCATTTCTTCTTCTCTTCTGTTGCAACAAACATATCTCCCGTTGCAATTGTGCCCACTTTATAAGAAACGCCCTCTTCCCTCACACATTCTACCAAAAGATTACGCATTGCTTCATTGCTTGGCAAGAAAATTTCATTGATGCCGGATAGGAGTCCATATGGATCTCCAATTGCAGTTGTATCCATATCATGCTGAACTACTTTATCTGCAATTGCAATATCCAAAACCGAAAGGTCTTTGGTCAAAGAGCCTGCAACTCCAATGTTGATAATCATATCCACATGATATTTTAAAATCATTGCCTCTGCACAAATCGCAGCAAATACTTTTCCAACGCCACATACCGCAGCCACCACGTTCACATCACCGATTGTTCCATGAACAAATTGTACCCCACTACAGTTTTCTGTCACTGAATCAGTAAGCGCCTCTTTCAAATTATCTACTTCCATCTGCATGGCACCTATTACACCAATTGTCATATTAATCATTCTCCTTCGGATATGTAAATTTCATATTTGTCTGTTGCTCTAAAACATCTAAATACGTCCGGCATTCTTTCTTCGCCAGCGAAAGCGATAAATTCTCATAATGCCCACACTCGATGGCAGATGCGCCAAACACATCGCCTTGATGCGTAATTATTTGTCCTAAAACTTCCTTCGTTATTGCAAATACATCTTGCGGCATTTGCCCTTTGACAAGAAGATAAAAACCGGTTTGGCAACCCATTGGTCCAAAATAAACAACATCTTCTGCTATGCCAGAGTTGCGAATGTAGGTTGCAAACATATGCTCTACGGAATGCATGGTAGCATTACTCATGTAATCACCGGCGTTTGGCTTACGGGTACGTAAATCATAAGTAATTACATCATCATCTTCTCTGGAAATATAAAATCCCGGTTCTAAAATATTGTGATTAATTTGAAAACTCTTAATTCGCTCCACTTAACTATCCTCCAAGCCTATTCGGATTTGATAATGCTTTGCACATATTATTGATTATGAGTTATAACGCCCCTTTTGTCAAACAAAAAAGACCTTTTTAGCTTATTCTAAACAGGCCTTTCTAGATACAAAATTATATGTCGTTACCAACAATGTTGCCAAGAGCTTAGCTGTTGCATAGAACATATGGAATAGTTCTACCATGCACCACATAACAATTTGATTTAACACCAAACCAACTAAACTCAAAAAGAAAAATATTGCAACTTCCTCTGACTTACTAATATCTTCTTTACTATGGAAAACAAACCGCATACTGAGTAAATAATTCAAAAAAATGGATACTGCATAGGATACCCCACTGGATAAGAAATAATCCACGCCAAGTACCGAGGTTGAAAAAATTAATAATCCATAGTCAACACATAAACAAAATATTCCAACTAATCCAAATCGGCAAAACTGCATCGATATGTTCCTAATTGTCTTCATAACTGTCTCCGTTTCCAGACTCTCCCTAAGTGATAACTCATTATAACTCGTTTCTACTTTTTCGGCAATGGAAAAAGCATATAAAAAAAAGAGCTCAACGAGCTCTTTTTTAAAGTATTCTGACTATAAAACCTTAATATTTTCTTAATGCGGACTACCGAGCGTTACCAAAATCTCCATTTCCTCATATTCCCCATTCAGGCGATATATGGTAATTGTTACGGTATCTCCCTCACTATAATCGGAAAGCAAATCTTTCAACTCACTCATCGTATGTATACTTTCTCCATCAACAGCAGTAATAATATCTCCCTCACTAATTCCGGCAGTTTCTGCCGGGGAACCAACAACCACACGATATACGCGTACTCCTTGCGGATATTCATATACAGCCGCCATATCACTTGTAATATCTTCTCCTTGGATACCAAGATATGCTCCTTTGGCAGTACTTGTAACCTCTCCCTGCAAAATCAGTTCCTCAATGATTTCCATTGCGTCATTCATTGGAATTGCATATCCCATTCCTTCCACATCTGTACTTGCATATTTGACAGAATTAATTCCAATAACTTCGCCCTTTACATTTAGCAATGCCCCTCCACTATTGCCTGGATTGATTGCTGCATCTGTCTGAATCAAATTCGAATTCGTAATCAACTCACCATACGCATCTTCCACGACCATCGAACGTCCCAAAGCACTTATTACACCCGTCGTAACCGATTGACCATAGCCAAGTGCATTTCCGATTGCAATGGATGGCTCTCCTACCCGAATAACAGAAGAATCTCCTATCGCAGCTAACTTTATTTGGTCAAGTGTCTCTGATGAAATGTCATCCAGCGAAACTTTTACAACTGCCAAATCATTCTCCGGGACGGCACCTTGTAACTCTGCCTCTACAATCGAGCCATCCACAAACTGAATTTTCAATTCATCTGCGTCAGCAACTACATGATTATTACTAACTATATAAATATACTCATCATCTTGGTCGATGATAATTCCGGAACCACAACTCTCACTTTCCGAGGAGTAAAGACCATCCCAAAAGCTATAGTACGTCTCCGTTGAAATATTTGTAATGGCCACTATACTCGGCATCACAGAATCAACAACACCTGATACATCTGTTAATTCTACCGCCTCACCCATGGATGTCTGCTCAAGTTTCACATCATTGTCATCATTCGATTCCTTCTTCGTCTCTGTCTTTGTGGAACGTTCTCTTGTAGACTCTGTTTGTTCTGTCTGTGGCTGTCCAAGCGCAATTAACTTTTGCCCTACAAAACTAACACCTGTAAAAACACCACCTGCCACAAGTCCAAATATTAATGCAATCAAAACACATTTCCCGATGGTTTTACCCATGCTGTTCTTCGAAGAAACCGGCGGAGTTGGCGTTGGCGGCTGTCTATAGTAATGATTTGAATTATAATCCATGATTGTAAGTCCTCTCTTTCTCGCAAAAAAGTTAAATTTACTCTACTGTAACTGATTTCGCAAGATTACGCGGTTTATCCACATCAAGTCCTTTTCCAACAGATACATAATAAGAAAAAATCTGTAATGGAATGATTGCAAGCGAATTTGTAAAATATGGATTTGTCTTAGGAATATAAATCACATAATCTGCTGTTTTTTCGATATCAATATTATCATCATTGGTCACAGCAAGAACGACTGCTCCACGTGTCTTCACCTCGACAATGTTGCTCACCGTCTTTTTGTACAAATCTTCCTGTGTAACAACCGCAATTACTAACGTACCATCTTCAATCAAAGAAATGGTTCCGTGCTTTAATTCACCTGCTGCATATGCCTCTGAATGAATATAAGAAATCTCTTTTAATTTTAAAGAACCCTCTAAGGAGATTGCATAATCAATTCCTCGCCCAATAAAGAATACATCTTTTGCAGCCGAATAACGATTTGCAAACTTCTGAATACGCTCTTTGGCTCCGAGTAAGTTTTCAATCTGGTTTGGCAGCATCTCCATATCGTGCAAGTAATCTTTTAGCTCATCATCGGAAATCTGTCCACGAACATGTGCAAATTTAAGCGCCAACAAATATTGTGCAATAAGCTGACAACTATATGCTTTCGTTGTAGCAACCGCAATTTCCGGTCCTGCCCATGTGTACATCACTTTATCTGCTTCTCTAGCAATAGAGCTTCCCACTACATTCACAATTCCAAGCGTTGTCACCCCTTTGTCTTTTGCAAGGCGAAGTGCAGCAAGCGAATCTGCAGTCTCTCCGGACTGACTAATGATAACAACCAAAGCACCTTCTTCCAAAATCGGGTTACGATAACGAAACTCCGATGCCAAATCAACTTCTACCGGAATACGTGCCATTGCTTCAAAAATGTACTTATTGGTAACACCTGTATGATAGGCAGATCCACAAGCAACAATATGAATTTTCTTAATAGAGCGAATTTCTTCGTCCGTCATACCAAGTTCCTCAATTACAATAGTTCCATCTTTAATTCGAGGATGAATCGTATCACGTACGGCATTTGGTTGCTCATAGATTTCTTTGAGCATAAAATGCTCGTAACCATTTTTCTCTGCAGCATTAATATCCCAATCAATATGCTTAGATTCCTTGTGGATTTGTTCTCCGTCAATATTGAAAAATGTAATATCACTTTCCGTTAAGCGCGCAATTTCTTCATTCTCAATGAAATATACATCTCTTGTATACTTAAGCACTGCCGGTACATCAGAAGCAATTAAATTTCCATGCTCTGATTTGCCGACAATAAGCGGACTGTCTTTACGAACAGAATATACAACATCCGGATAATCTGCAAAAATAATTCCAAGTGCATAGGATCCCTCTACACGATGAATCAATTTGGTAACAGCTGTTAATGGATCTTTATCATACTTTTTGTAATAATAATCCAAAAAATGCGCAACTACTTCTGTATCTGTCTCGGAACAAAACACATACCCACGCTCTTCTAAAATTTTCTTCAATTTGATATAATTCTCAATAATTCCGTTATGCACAACTGCAATAGTCTGCTCTTTATTAAAATGCGGATGCGCATTTGTATCAGATGGCTCTCCATGTGTTGCCCAACGTGTATGACCAATTCCAACACCACCCGGCATAGTCTCTCCGCCGTGTGTCAATTCACTTAATACCTTAAGTCTACCTGTTGCTTTTCTGATATTAATTTGAGAACCGTCGTATACCGCCATGCCGGCAGAGTCGTATCCACGATATTCCAACTTTGAAAGACCATCAAGAAGAATCGGCGCAGCCTGTTCCTTCCCCACATAGCCAACTATTCCACACATCTTATTATGTCCTCCCTATGTAATCGTTTTACAATGAAATTCCATTTAACTCTAACAAGCGTCTCGCTGATTCAACGGAATCTACACCTGTTGCATTTTTTACCGGCGCAAACTCTTTTTCGCGCTCTACTTCAAATGCAAGGCAATCATCCATCATATAAACCATATCCAAAATCAGCGTCTCAAATTTGTATGCATTTGGTGTCTCCGGTTTTACCATCTGACCATTCTCATCCAAATATGGCACCTTTTTCTCAACTATATGAAGCGGCAGCTTATGATCTGCAATTGCAATCAGCTTATCTACTCGGAAGAGATAGTTTAAAATGACACCGAATCCATATAGCAAAGAACCGGATTCATTCGTTGCTTCTGCCATTTCCGGTGTCAGTTCATAATACTCGATAATCGATGGTTTGCCATCTTCCAAACACATAGCACCAACGCGCTCATGCGCATCAACCTTACGAACCACCTTTGAACCGCTGACACAACCGGACAAAATAGTTGCCCCCACAAACAAAGGGTCCGCTATCTGCTGCAACACATTATCCACCGCAAAAACATTCAACCATTCAATTCCTTTTTCTGCAATATCTTTATCTAATCCAACATTCAGCATGGACTTAAACCATCCACCATTTCCATTTGGAGACATCGCAAGAGAGTCATCTGCTTCTATTAACACATTCCCATCAAAATCGACTGCCGGAACCATCTCCTGCACAAAAAACTTCACATAATCCGGGTTGTATCCAAAATATGCGTGTTCTTCAAAAAAGTTTCTTGTTTGCTCATCATTTTTATCACTTGTCATGATATATAACGGAACCCATGCATCTGCAACTGTTGTCACTTTCATCAGATTTGCAATGAGCTGCTCAAAAATGTAAAGTTCTTTGGTAACACCAATATTATACATGCCTTTTGCTTTATCAAAGCCCAGTCTGGTTCCCTGACCACCTGCTAATAAAATAGCTCCAACTTTTCCTGCTTGTATCGCAGCAATTCCCGCTTGTTCGAATTCAGCCCTACGTTCTTTAATCTCAGAAAGCTCCATTGCGCCAAGCGGTGCAAAAGTACCTCTTGCCTGTTCTTTTTCATGAATCAAATCCAAATAGGACCAATCCATTGTTTCTAATTGCAGTTCCAATTTCTTTGGAATTTCTTTTCCTACAAGTGCTGACAAATATTTTTGATTTGTTTCGGTAATCTTGTTTGTAACGAATTGATTCATTCTTACAATCTCCTTTTTATGATCATAATACGCGACAATAGACCAATCTTACGATTGGCCTAATGCACTAATTTTCTTTCTTAAAGTTCGTGCCGGACTCCCCTGCAGTCTCATTGTATTTATCCGTATCAATGGTAGAAGAGCCACTTGACACACCAGTTTTAATCGCAACGTTATCACTGATTGTCTGTACTGTCTTTGTCGGCTGGTAATTTGTTACACCAAACAAGTATGCATGCAACTGACTTACATTGCTCGTCAAATCTACCGGAACTACAGTACTACCGGTAGCCGAAAGTGTTCTGGTTGTCAGCTGAAATGGAAATCCCGTTGTGGATGATACCGAATATTTCGTCACATCCTTTGCGTAATACAACATATCTGTAACACTTAAGCTCGTCGAAATATCATCAAATACTTCATTACATACGTCAGTTAATGTGGCAATATCTGCCTGCTTTGCCTTGTCTAGCATTGCCTGTAATACAATACGCTGGCGAGATGCTCGCAAGAAATCATCTCCCGCAGTACTACGAATTCTCGCATATGCTGTTGCCTGTGTTCCGTCCAAATGAACTAATCCTGATTGAGTAACATGCTTTGTCTTCTTGCCGGTCATCATATCAATCTCCGGAATGCACTTATTCAATTCTGAAATTTCATTTTTGGCAATCTCAATATCTACACCACCAAGTGCATCAATTGCATCTACCATTGCACTCCAGTCTACACAAACATAATCTTTAATATTCAAATCTAAATTAGAGTTAAGCATCTGCACCGCTTGCTTTGCTCCGCCATTTGCATAAGCTGCATTCGCCTTGCGGTATTTGCCCTTGCCAACACTTAAATATGTGTCGCGATATACCGATACCAACTTAATTTCTTTTGTCTCATTATTGATACTTGCAATCATAATCGTATCCGAATTGCCGGAACTATAGCTGTTACTGCCACGATTATCCAGACCAAACAATGCAATATTGGTATATTTCTCCAATGTTATCAATGTCTCTTCGGCAAGTTCTGTATTCATTCCAATTTCAGAATCTGTCAGGCTATCGGTAAAGTTGATTTTGCTCACAATTGTCCATACATACAACACGCCTAGCAAAATAGCCAGTAACAGTAATTCTGCTACAATGATTAGAATCTTTCTTGCCTTTTTCTTTTTTCTTCTTCTTTTCTTATTGTTCGTTGCCATAATATTAACGTCCCTTTTTTTGCCTATTGTGGATATACAACCAAGCTTCCGAATAATCTTTACGTTCCTGTTCTGTCATCTTCGAATACTTGCCTATATTAAGATTCGTCTGTCGCATCTGATTTAATCCACACTTGTGACACTCTACGTCCTTCCTGCGGGACACCACGCGAATCCAGCCACATTCTGGGCAAATGTATATCTTCATCATTATTCAAACGCCCTCATTACCTCTGCCTTCAAATGCTCTAATTGTGCCTCAGCATCTTCTAAAGAAGTTCCTTTTACACCAACATAGAACTTAATCTTTGGCTCTGTTCCGGATGGACGCACACAACACCATGCCTGATTACTTAGTTCATAATACAGCACGTTCGAACTTGGCAATCCTGTTGCAGTAACTTCCCCCGTCTTCATATCCTGTCTTGTATCTGCTTTGTAATCACGTACTGCAAGCACTTCGAAATCACCAAATGATTTCGGCGCATTTGCACGCGCTTTCGCCATAATTTCTTGAATTTGAGCAGCACCATCAATTCCCTTTAACGTAAGTGTCGCAAGACCTTCTCGATAATAACCGTATTTCTCATACATGTCAATCATCGCATCCCAAAGTGTCTTTCCCTGCGCCTTATAAAAAGCAGCCACTTCACAAAGCATGGTAACGGCAGCCGGTGCATCCTTATCTCTTGCATAGGTTCCCGGAAGACAACCATAGCTTTCTTCCAAACCAAATACATAATTATTGCAACCGGTCTTCTCAAACATCAGAATTTGCTCGCCAATATACTTAAATCCGGTCAATACTTCTATTAACTTCACACCATATTCTGCCGCAATTGCTTTTGCCATATCTGTTGTTACAATGGTCTCAATCAATGCCGGATTCTTAGGCATCGTTCCATTTGCACTTTTCTGCCCTAAAATATATTCTGCAATCAACATACCGGACATGTTACCTGTAAAGCTTACATATTCACCAGTCTTGGCATCCTTACAATATACGCCAAGACGATCCGCATCCGGATCTGTTGCAAGAACCAAATCAGCGTCCTTTTCTTTTGCAAGCTTTAATGCAAGTTCCCAACACTCGGTATTCTCCGGGTTCGGATATGGTGCCGTCGGGAAATGCCCATCCGGAATCGCCTGTTGCGGCTCAATGTATACATTCTCAAACCCCAGATCACTTAATACACGCTTCACCGGTTCTAACCCGGTCCCATGAAGCGGTGTATATACAATCTTAATGTCCTTCGCCATCTGCTTGATAATCTCCGGATGAATGGATAAATTACGAAGTTCTGCAAAATACGCTTCATCAATCTGGCTATCAATCATCTGATAAAGACCGGCTCTCATTGCGCTTTCTTTGTCCATCGTCTTAACCATATCAAACGAAGTAACCTTTGCAACCTCTGCCATAATATTGGAATCATGTGGCGGTGTAATCTGTGCGCCATCCTCCCAATATACTTTGTATCCGTTATATTCGCGTGGATTGTGACTTGCCGTAATTACAATTCCGGCCATGCATCCTAATTGGCGTACGGCAAACGAAAGTTCCGGTACCGGGCGAAGACTTGGGAACACATATGCCTTAATTCCATTTGCCGCCAAACAAAGCGCAGCTGCATCTGTAAACTCATCATGCATCAAACGAGAATCGTGCGCAATCGCTACTCCGCGTTCCTGCCCATTCTGTGAAAGTATATAATTCGCCAACCCCTGCGTCGCCTGACGAACTGTATAAATATTCATACGATTAGTTCCTGCGCCAATCACACCACGTAATCCCGCTGTTCCAAATTCTAACGTACGATAAAAACGATCTTCAATCTCAGCCTTGTCATCTGCAATTGCAGCGAGTTCTGCTTTGGTCTCATCATCGAAGTAAGGATCGCTACACCATTTCTGATATTCACTGTAAAAATCCATGTATTGTTTCCTCCTCGCTAAAAAATCATCATATAGATTTATTTTATCACAATGCATATTATTTGAAAAGTTTTAATGTCTGAAAACAAATTTTTACATCTTGCCAAAATGAAAATTTCTTTAAATAATTTAAATTATATTTCATTTTCTCCGGAAGCACTTCCTTCAAATAAACAGCATCGACATCCGTTGCCCCTTCCAATAATCGATCTTCGTCTTTATATGCAATACTCGCCTCACTTGTAATTCCTGCCGGAAGTAAAAGTGTTGCCCACATTTCCGGCGTATAACCATTGACATATTTCTCCACTTCCGGTCTCGTGCCGACAAAACTCATATCACCAAATAGAACATTGATTAGTTGCGGAATTTCATCCAGACGATACTTGCGAATCACTGCACCTACCTTTGTGATTCTTGTATCCCCTCCAACTGTTACCAGTGTGCCCGTTTTGTCCGCATGATTTACCATTGTTCGAAATTTGAAAATACGAAATTTACGACCATACTGCGTTATACGTATCTGTCTAAAAAAAACAGGTCCTTTACTGTCTACCTTAATCCAGACTGCCAATACAAGAAACACTGGCGAAAGAACTATCAAAAGGAAAAGAGCCATGCAAAAATCAAAAACTCTTTTTGCAACAAGGCTCATTTGTTTCTTCCGTAGATAATCATAATACGGCTTTATCGAATCATTTTGTAAATCTTTGGGGAGTTTCTCCCACGATTTCAAATTATACATGTAATATCTCCGTTAAGGTCTCTATGATATACTCCACTTCCTCATCCGTCAGTTTTGTGTTCAGAGGTAGTGTAATCTCATTACAATATTGTTTATAAGCATTCGGGTAATCCGCAATAGAAAAGCCAAGCGCTTTGTATGCTGTCATCATTGGAAGTGGTTTGTAATGGACATTTGTAGCAATCCCACGTTCTGCCATTGCCACAATAATAGCATTCCGCCGTTCTTCCCCTATCTCCGGAATACGAAGAAGATATAAATGACCGCTTGAGGAAAAATCCTCGCTATCATGTTGTAGCGATTGAATCCCTAATGGTAAAAATGCGGCATCATATCGTCGGACAATCTCTTTCCTTCGCTCTAACATTTTCGGATAGCGTTCCATCTGTATCAAACCCATTGCAGCCGCAACATCTGTCATATTACACTTATATGCCGGTGAAATAATATCATATTCCCAAGCCCCCAGCTGGTTTTTATGAAATGCATCTTTCGACTGACCATGTAGAGACAACAACATAAATTGCTGATAAATATCTGTATCCGCTATTCCGGGAATCGGTCTCCAAGTCAGTGCTCCCCCTTCTGCCGTTGTAAGATTCTTTACGGCATGAAACGAAAAACTTGTAAAATCAGCAATATTTCCGCAACGGACACCTTTTCGCACTGCACCAAAACCATGCGCACAATCCGCGACAACTATTACTCTTCCAAAAGCTTTCTGATATTTATTGGAAGGACAAAACATGTTTCTTTTTCGTTCCAAAATATCAAAAATACGTTCGTAATCACATGGCACACCGCCAATATCAACCGGAATAATCACTTTAGTCTTTGGTGTGATTGCCGCCTCCAGCTGCTCATAATCCATCTCGAAGGAATCCTTTGCCGTGTCCACAAAAACAATCTTCGCCCCCACATGAATTACCGGACTTGCAGATGCTGTATACGTATATGCACTTGTAATTACCTCGTCTCCTTCTCCGATTCCAAGGAAACGCAAAACAGATTCCAGACATGCCGTCGCTGAATTCAAACAAACCGCTTTATTCACGCCACAAAACTCTGCCACTTTTTGTTCTAATAACTTTGTCTTTGGTCCGGTTGTAATCCAACCGCTACGCATTGCCTCTGCAACTGCATGAATCTCCGCCTCTGTAATATCCGGCGGTGAAAAGGAAATGATTCTTTTCTCCATAATTCTGCCTCTATTCCTAATTCTTAATTTGATACGTCGGCACCATGCGCTTTACAATCTCTTTGATATCAATACGTTCTGAAGTACAAGCCACTTCCAACTCCTCTAACTGCTTGCAAAATTCTTCATCATCCATTTGTATCGGTGCTCCAATACGAATCAGCTTATTTGGAGTTTCTTTTAAGCCTTCTTCTCGCATCAGCATTTCTTCGTATAATTTCTCACCCGGTCGAAGTCCTGTGTATTCAATCTGAATATCCACATCCGGTTCATACCCGGAAAGTCGAATTAAATTTCTTGCCATATCATCAATCTTGACCGGCTCGCCCATATCAAGAACAAAGATCTCGCCACCTTCTGCATATAAACCCGCCTGCAGCACAAGCGCAACTGCTTCCGGAATTGTCATAAAATAGCGAATGATCCGTGGGTCGGTTACTGTAACCGGTCCTCCCGCCGCAATCTGTTTCTTAAACAAAGGAATCACGCTTCCATTACTTCCAAGCACATTACCAAAACGTACTGCCACAAAATCCGTCTCAGATTTGCGATTCATCATCTGAATCACCATTTCACATAAACGCTTGGATGCCCCCATGATATTGGTTGGATTCACTGCTTTGTCTGTTGAAATCATAACAAAACGATTCACACCATGCCCTGCTGCGGCTTTCGCAAGCTTGTACGTTCCAAATACGTTATTCTTGATAGCCTCGTTTGGGCTTTCTTCCATAAGTGGAACATGCTTATGTGCTGCCGCATGATAAATAATGTCCGGGTGATATGTTTCAAAAATATAATTCAAGCGATTGGTATTACGAACTGACCCGATCAAAGTCTCAAATTTCAATCCTTTATATTTACGTTTTAATTCCTCTTGAATCTCATATGCATTATTTTCATAGATGTCAAAAATCAAAAGAAGCTTCGGATTCTGTCTAGCAATCTGGCGGCAAAGTTCGCTTCCTATAGAACCACCTCCACCCGTTACCATAACCACTTTACCTTCTATGAAGTCGTGAATCTGTGCATTGTCGACTACAACTTCATCTCTTCCAAGCAAATCCTCTAATTCTACCGGACGAAGATTTGATACCGAAACCTTACCATCTACCATTTGATAAATTCCCGGAACCACCTGCACTTCACATCCGGTCTCACGACAAATATTTAAAATCTCTTTTCGATCCTTACCGGTAGTTGTTGGTACTGCATAAATAATCTTTGTAATCTCATATTTAATCACCATCTCCGGTATATCATAACGATTCCCCACAATCGGAACACCGTCCAAAAAACGGTTTTTCTTTGCCGGATTATCATCAATAATACAACATGCTTTCGCAGATAAATGAGAACTCATAATCAGCTCATGAATAAGCATCTTACCGGCACTTCCTGCACCGATAATCATCACACGCTCTCTGCTATTATTGCGTCCCCTTTGTGCAAGCATTTTTTGACCGCTTCGTAAAAAACGATAAGAAAAACGAGTTCCCGTCACAAATAAAAAACTAAGCATAAAACCAACAAGCCAAAATGCATATGGCATACGAATTTTCATCACATAATGAATAAAAAGTGTCGGTATCTGCAGAATTAGAAAAGCCGCAATAATATGCAAAAATTCACTGATACTTGCAAAACGCCAAATGCTGTGGTACAAACGGCAAATATAAAAAATCACAAGCGCACATACGATATATAATGGCATTGCTTTGATATAGCCATCCAAGTAGATTTCCGGAATTGCACGATACAAAAAATCAAAACGAATATATAATGCAAAAAAATAACCACAAGCAATGGCACAAATATCTAAAAACGCCAGCATCAGCGCCCGTGTTACCCACTGATGATCATTGCCCATGTATTGCTCAATGCGATCTTGATAGCCCTTTTTATCACGTTCTTCAAATTTTTTATCTTTATTCTTCATCGTATCCCCACTTTCTTATCCTAGTTTACCCTCTTAAGACATATATTTCAAGAGGTCTTTTCTCCT
The DNA here is from genome assembly GCA_045531055.1 of Lachnospiraceae bacterium. GTDB lineage: Bacteria > Bacillota > Clostridia > Lachnospirales > Lachnospiraceae > Roseburia. Next base: position 38,580 of record JAZSDG010000008.1, read on the forward strand.
TTACCGAAAACCGTTTTCGCGATATAATACATTATATCAATCCAGAAAGGAACGTGTATGAAATTACCGGGTTATTATTCTTCCGGCGAATTTGCCCGTATGGCACAGGTTTCCATACGAACCATTCGCTTTTATGATAAACAAAATATTTTAAAGCCATCCTTTGTGAATGAAAACGGTGCGCGTTTTTATACCGATTCCGACTTTGCACACCTCCAACAGATCTTGCTCCTAAAATATTTAGGGTTTTCATTAGATGATATACGTGAAATCACAATTAATGAAGTCAACCAGCATTTTCTAATGAATTCTTTAAATCTTCAAAAGAAGCTGGTTCAAGATCGAATTGAGCAAATGCAGCTTGTGGAGAATGCAATTGAAAATATTGTTGATGCTTTAGGAACAGAGAAACAAATTGATTGGAGCCAGATGTTAGACTTAATCCATTTAACCGGAATGGAAAAAAGTTTAAAATCTCAGTATCAAAATGCAAACAACATTTCTGCGCGGATCCGCCTTCATAAAGATTACTCCGTGAATCCAGAGGGATGGTTTCCTTGGATTTTAGCACAATGTGAAACACTTTGGAATAAGCGTGATGATTTTCACATTCTTGAAATCGGTTGCGGAAATGGTACCCTTTGGACAGAGAACTTCCATCATCTCCCCTCTCATATACATGTTACGCTATCTGACATCTCAGAAGGGATGGTACGTGAGAGCAGAAGAAATATCGGAGCCCAAGATACCCGTTTTCGTTTTGCCACATTCGATTGTCACAACATTCCTTATCCAAGTGAATCCTATGACCTTATCATTGCCAATCATGTACTTTTTTATTGCGATGATATTGCTAAAGTTTGCAAAGAAATTCAACGGTGCCTAAAACAAGACGGTGTTTTTCTTTGTAGCACATATAGCGAACAACATATGAAAAAAATCACCGAGCTTGTACAGGAATTTGATTCACGAATTGTCCTATCCGGTCAAAAACTTTACGAACGTTTCGGCCTTGCAAACGGAGAATCAATTTTGCAGGAATTTTTCGCGGATATTTCCTGTCGAAAATACAACGATGCAATTCAAATCTCCGATGCTGAGCCACTAATTGCGTATATCCTTTCCTGTCACGGAAATCAAAATCAATATTTACTAGACCGTTATCGCGACTTCCGCGCATTTGTGGAAAAGAAAGTTGGAACTACATATTACATTCCAAAAGATACCGGAATCTTTTTTTGTCGGAAATAAAAAACATCGTGCTGCTTTGGCACGATGTTTCTCAATTAAAATGAAAATGTATCTTTCAACCCTACCCATAATTGGTCTTTTTCACTCAAGTTCAGCGGTGTTCCGTCTTCTAATGTATATCCATTTGCTGTAGCCGAACCTTGATACGTTCCAACAAGCTGCGGCCACTCAATTCCGATTTCCGGATCGTTCCATGCTAATCCGCCTTCATCTCCCGGATGATAGAAATCTGTGCATTTATAACAAAATTCTGCCAAATCTGAAAGCACTAAAAAACCGTGCGCAAATCCCTGTGGAATATAGAACTGTTTCTTATTCTCCTCCGATAATTCAAGTCCAAACCATTTTCCATACGTCCGGCTGTCTTTTCGCAAATCAACCGCTACATCAAATACTGTTCCTTTTACAACACGTACCAGCTTGCCTTGCGGAAACTCTTTCTGAAAATGCAGACCACGAAGTACTCCTTTTAGAGAACTTGATTGATTGTCTTGAACAAATACCATATCTAGTCCGGATTCCTGCATATCTCTTTGATTGTAGGTCTCCATAAAATAGCCTCTTGCATCTCCATGAACCGCAGGTTCAATAACACAAAGTCCTTCAATTCCGTTTACGTTTTTTTCCACTTTTATTTGTCCCATTGTCCTCTCTCCTCTACGAAAATGAAAGTTCTTTCAAATACCTAGAAAGCGCATCCTGCCAAATTGGAAGTGGCTGAAACCCATTCTCGACCAACTTGCTCTTATCCAATCGGCTGTTAAACGGTCTTTTTGCCTTGGAAACACCATACTCAGCTGTCGTAACCGGAAGTACCTCCACATGATTCTCGTCGTACTCGGCATATCCAAGCGCTACCGCCTGAGCAAAAATTTCCTTAGTAAAATCATACCAGCTAATATAGCCGCCCTCGTTTGTTGCATGATAATAACCATATTGTTCCGTTTCTGCCATATCCACCAGAAGCCTTGCCAAATCATACGTATATGTCGGTGTCCCAATCTGATCATTGACTACCTTGATTTGATTGTGATTCTTTGCCACATTTAACATGGTTTTAATAAAATTCTTTCCGTTAGTTCCAAATACCCATGCAATGCGAACAATAAAATACTTTTCTAAACTATTTGCTACCGCAAGCTCGCCATCTAGTTTCGACTGACCATATACATTCAGTGGGGCAAAATCCTTACAATCCGGTTCCCACGGGGTTTCGCCCTGACCATCAAATACATAATCCGTGCTGATATATATCATTTTGCAATTTAATTCCTTGCACACGCTCGCAATATTAGCTGTTCCATCTACATTGATTGCGCGCACTTTTTCAATATTTTCTTCGTCCTCTGCCAAATCAACTGCAGTCCATGCTGCACAATGAATCACAACATCCGGATTCGTTTGGGAAATCACCTTGTAGGTTGCATCTGCATCGGTAATGTCCATCGGCACATGCGGAATCGAGATATCACTTCCGATACCTTCATAACCACGTCGCGCCAATTCCTTCATCACATCATGACCTAGCTGCCCTGCCACGCCCGTTACAAACACTCTCATTTCTATATCCTCCTAGCGGTTACCGTACATGTTCTCATAATAATTTTTGTATTCACCTGAGATAATCTCTTCCCACCATTCCTTATGATCCAAGTACCACCGGATTGTTTTCTTAATTCCATCTGCAAATTTCGTCTCCGGGAGCCATCCAAGTTCATTGTGAATTTTGGTCGGATCAATCGCATAGCGCATATCGTGACCTTTACGATCCGCAACGTAAGTAATCAGACTCTCCGGTTTATTTAACTCTTTACAAATAATCTTAACAATATCAATGTTTGCCATCTCATTATGTCCACCGATATTGTAGACTTCGCCCACTTTTCCACTGTGAATAATTAAATCAATTGCTTTACAATGGTCTTCTACATATAACCAGTCGCGAACATTCTCGCCTTTCCCATAAACCGGAAGTGGCTTATCATTCAATGCATTAGCAATCATAAGCGGAATTAATTTCTCAGGAAAATGATATGGTCCGTAATTGTTTGAACAACGGCTAATTGTTACCGGAAGTCCATAAGTTCTGTGGTATGCAAGCACCAAAAGGTCAGCTCCTGCTTTGGAGGAGCTATACGGACTACTGGTATGAATTGGTGTTTCTTCCGTAAAGAATAAATCCGGACGATCCAATGGCAAATCACCGTATACCTCATCGGTAGAAACCTGATGATAACGGGTAATTCCGTACTTATTACATGCATCCATCAACGTAGCCGTTCCAATAATATTAGTCTGTAAAAAAATCTCCGGATTCTCAATCGAACGGTCCACATGCGATTCTGCTGCGAAGTTTACCACGATTTGTGGATGTTCTTCTTCAAACAAGCGATATACCGCATCTCTATCACAGATGTCCATTTTCACGAAACGAAAATTCGGATTATCCATCACAGATTTTAGGGTAGAAAGATTACCTGCATACGTTAATTTATCCAAACAAATAATTCGGTAATCCGGATATTTATTTAACATATGAAATACAAAATTACTTCCAATAAATCCGGCTCCACCAGTAACAATAATAGTCATAATTTCATTCTCCTCTTCTTGTCATTAGTATAAATTCTCTTGGTATTTTCCATCCAAAACATCTTTTAAATACTGTCCGTATTGGTTTTTCTTCAGCACTTCATACACCGAAAGCACATCTTCTCTGGTAATCCAGCCATTTAAATAAGCAATTTCTTCTAAGCATGCTATTTTACGATGCTGATGTGTCTCAACCGTTTTCACAAAATTGGTAGCATCCACCAGACTCTCATGTGTGCCGGTATCAAGCCACGTAAATCCTTGTCCAAGAAGTTCTACATTCAAATCCCCTTGTTCCAGATAAATACGGTTCAAATCAGTAATCTCTAACTCTCCTCGTGCGGATGGTTTTAGATTCTTTGCGTATTCTACTACTCGGTTATCATAAAAATAGAGTCCTGTCACACAATAGTTACTCTTTGGCTTGGTTGGTTTCTCCTCAATAGAGATTGCTTTCCCTTCTACATTAAATTCTACAATACCAAAACGTTCCGGATCGTCTACATAATAACCAAACACGGTTGCCCCTTTTCCTGATTCCGCATTCAAAACGGCCTCTTTCAAACGCTTCTTCAATCCATGTCCTGCAAAGATGTTATCTCCAAGCACCATTGCAACTGTATCTTCTCCGATAAACGATTCTCCTATTACAAATGCCTGTGCCAACCCATCCGGATTTGGCTGTACCTCATAAGACAAATTCACACCAAACTGATGTCCGTCTCCTAACAATTCTTGAAATCTCGGAGTATCCTGCGGTGTAGAAATAATTAAAATATCACGAATACCTGCATTCATTAAAACAGACATTGGATAATAAATCATCGGTTTATCATAAATTGGGAGTAGCTGTTTGGAGGTCACCATGGTAAGCGGATACAAACGCGTGCCGGAACCACCTGCTAAAATAATACCTTTCATCCAAATTCTCCTTTTCCTCTTTCTGTATTTATTTGCATTATAAAAGGTGACCTTAGGTCACCTTCAAGTCTTTTTTTCTATTTTTTTATTATCCCCATTGTTTTCCATTGCATACAAAAGTTCTTCAATCCTTTTCTCCAAGCTCTTGGGAAGCTCCATATTCGTATTTCTTAGGCGTTCTGCTAACCACTTATCAAATTGTTCTTCGTTCCATTTTCCCATAATGCCCCCTTTTCTTCCTGTCCGACAGGAGGTATTTTTATCAGGTTTCTATATATATGACTGGATACTAAGCATTTTGGTTCCGATTTTTTCTGGGATTCTAAGAAAAATTGTGCATTTTGCAAAAATTATCCCCCGGCATAAGCCGAGGGATAATTCCCACATCATGTGGTAACACTATATAACAAATTATTTGAAATAAACGAATTGATTATGTCTGATATTTTATCTTTACTTTATTGTCTTACCAACGAAGTACATACTGCGCACTTACCCATCCCCAGGTACCGGTTTTAACCCGTTGTACATATAGCCACGTTCCATCAGAATACATCGTACTTGCCGCAACATTAAGAATTACATCCTCTCCATAATATAAGACTTCTCTTACGGTAGATGTAGATGATGGTTCGCTTCTTAAGCGTACCCCATCGCCAACAATAGTTGCATTTGGCATGATTACTCCGCGAGGTGAAATTCCCTCATTCGCCAAAGACATGGTAACGTTGTCTCCCATCATTTGTTCCATTGCTATAGTATCCTGTTTCATAGAAGCCTCTACTTCCATGCCAGATGGCAATACAAGCATTGCAAATGCAAGTGTGATTGCTGTAAGTGTTGTGATTGTTTTTTTTAACCTTCTCATAATTACTCCTTTTTTATTCTTTTGTGACAAAATCAATTCTTTTTTCACTATAACTATTTTGTTTCAATGAATGATTAAATAATTGCAGATACGAGTAATAATCTTCTTCCTCCCAAAAACGTATTTCTGTCAACTGCTGAATCTGCGGAATATACACCAGTTCGTAGCACATCCCATCTTGGGTATGGAAGACATATGTCACTCTTCCTCTATATAGCAGATTTTGGTCATTCACTCTATACAGGCAATACGATTCTTCCACATGGTCCATATCTGCAATTCCCTTATCAAAGATATCTGCTACAGTTTCATACAATTCTACATACAACTCCTCATCTAAAACGGTATCTTCCCAAAATCCCGTTCCTTCCACATACTCTGCGTTGATGAACTGTCCTGTTGTATAATCAATTTGCACTGCACATTGTACCATATTCGTGGTATCTATCATATGAACAACATATCCAAGTACCGGATCTAACTCCACAAATATGCTAAAGTCATCCGCATGGATTCCATAGACGTCCTCTGCCAATTTACATGCCTTCTGTAATGCTTCCTCTTCAGTGATTGCCACTTCAGAATCATTTAGACTTACTACCGCCTCTTTCTCCACCGATGACAAGCTATAATCCCTCTTATGATAAAAGTCAATCATCTGAAGAAGGTCTTCATCCGACAATTCTGTCTCCGGTATGTAGAAGGTACTACTTGACGTAACAAATGTAATAACGCCTTCTTTGACCTCGTCTTGTGTATCTACAACCAACAGTTCCCCTACCGGGAATTGTTCCCCATCTTCATATAAAAGCGTTAGCTCTTCCATGCGCTTACGTTCTGTTTGCGTCAATTCTCTGGAATAAGAATCCGCATTCTCGGTAGAAGACTGAATATCATCCACGAACTCACTCTTCTCCTCTTCCGACATCGATTCCATCCGTTCATAATATCTGCTCACCGCAGCATAGACAGTTATAGAGGACAAAACAAAGACACATAACACTGCCGCCACCGCCGGCGATGCCCATTTACAAAATCTGGCATAACGAATAGAAGAATACTTCTTCCTCTTCGTATTCTTCATCGCCTCTTCTAATGCCTTATCTACTTTCTCATCAAAGCCTTCCGGAACATGTACCTGCTCTTTCTTTGCCAGATCAAAAATACGTTGATCGAAATCCTGCTCTCTCATATCACACAGCCTCTTCTTCTAGCATTGTACGCAGCACCTCTCTTGCTCTACTCAACCGGGATTTCACTGTCCCTTCTCTTATTCCGAGGATGCCAGCCATTTCTTTTGTTTGATATCCCATGTAATAATACAGTATAATGACTGCTTGCAGTTTCTCTTTCAACTGATTCACAACCGGCATCAAATGATCCGTCTCCTGTATGTACTCAATCTCAGGAAAACCTTCTTCTCCGATAGCAATCTCTCGCTTACGCTTTACATACATTGTTTTCGCTACGTTATACTGTATTTTCATCATCCAGGCACTCAGCTTACTTAAATCTTTCAATGAATCTAAATGTTCATATCCCCTTGCAATTGCCTCACATACAGCATCTTCTGCATCAGTTCTGTTCTTAACAATACTCAATGCAAATCGATACAAGTTCATCCTATTTTCTTTTATCCAGTCTACAAATATTTCATCTGATGATTTCAAGTTTCTTCTCCCCGTTGTCCCCAGTTAATCACATATATATGACCACTTATCTTTCGATTTGGTTCCATTTTTTTGAAAAAATCTAAAAAAATTTTGTCTTAAAGTGTAAATTCGACAGAACACCCTTTCCGTCCCATTTCGCAGGTGTTCTGTCTATCCTTTCCAATAAAAGGTTACACTTGTTCCAGAAGCATTTGTTCTGCTGCTTCTAGCTTTTGCTCAGCCAAAGACTCATCGATCTGTAGAATCTTTGCAACTTGAGCAGTTGGATAGCCCATAAGGTGGTGCAGAATCATTACAAGTCGTAACTCCTTCTCGAATCTCATAACAATTCTCCACAACTGCTCGCCCTCATCCAATGAGCGCATCAGTTTGAGTTCCTTCATACGCTACATACCTCCATATATGTTTTCGCTTTCACGATTATAAGACTAGTCAATCTCGCAAATGGTTCCATTTTTTTATAATTTTTTCAAATTTTTCATTCAATAAAATCTGTTATTCTAAAAAATCAATCATTTTTATATTTGAAATCTGTGCGAGAAGATACCCGGCCAGCTAGACCGTTCATTCTCCAAATAGCATGTATTCCATATAAAATTCACTGAATTCTTTGGTTGTTGCAAGGTTCACTTCTTCGGAAACGTCGGCAATCTTCTCCATCCGGTGAAGTGCCGACTCTTCCAGAAGTCCGGCTAATGCACCACCCAAACTTGTGTTTCCAACTGCGGTCATCTTTGGCAACAATGCTTCCGGCAACATGCCAATTCCCGCAGCTTTTGTCAAATCCATTTTATAGCCAAAACCACCTGCGATATAAACATGCGCAATCTTCTCATAACTTGTTCCAAATTTTAAAATCAAAGATTCTAAGCCCGCACGAACCGCTGATTTTGCAAGCTGGATTTCACGTATATCTTCCTGCAAAAATGTAATTGGTTCCCCATTCTTATCGTGCGCAAGACAAATGCCGTCTTCAAAATAATCCTCTTCTAATGCTCCCGTTTCATCCATCCACTCGCTACGATTCAATTCATAAACCGTTTCAATTACACCGGTACCACACAAGCCAACCGGCATTTCGTTTCCGATGGTTTCTGTTTGAATATCATCGCCCTCAAACGTCACATGACAAATAGCTCCCGGCACACTTGCAACTCCACACGAAATATTGCCGCCCTCGAATGCAGGTCCGGCTGCTGTGGACGTCACCATAAAACGTTCTTTGTTCCCAATTGCCATTTCCCCATTTGTTCCAAGGTCAATCAGTACAGATACCTCATCTTCTTTATACATTCCTGTCACATACATACCTGCCGTAATATCAGCACCCACATAGGTCGAAATTCCAGGAAGAAGAATTACTTCTGCCGGCGAATTCTCCCAACCGAATACTTCAAAAGCACTTCTTCGGATCGTAGATATATTCACCGGTGTAAATGGAGCCACCCCCAGGCTCTCACAAGGAAACCCACAAAACAGATGCCCCATTGTTGTATTTCCGGCAATCACAATCTTCTTCACATGTGATAGTGCAAGTCCCCAACGCACTACTAACGTCTCAATTCCATCCCTTAAATCATCACGAACGCTTTGCGTCATCTCCTCTAAGTGTCCTTCCGACGACGCCTGTATGCGTGAAATCACATCTGCGCCCCAACGACGTTGATGATTTACCGTAGTATATGTGTCTAATGTCTTTTGGGATGTTATGTTCACCAAACTTATCGCAATTGTGGTTGTTCCTATATCGACCGCAATCCCATAATCATCATTTTGTTCTGCCACCCGCTCGTCTACTACGTCATCGACCGTACAATCTGCTTGGATTTCCATCGCATCTTCGTTTGTTTCCGGCACATAAATCACTGCATCCTCATATATATAAGAAAGACAGGCTAAGCGCCATCCTTCTTTGATCTCTTCTTCAGAAAGCACTTGGTTATCCTGTTCTTTGGGCTTATTTACCCCTTCCAAAAATTGCACACGGCATTTTCCACAACGCCCTTTACCACCACAGTCCGCTTTTATATCCACGCGATTTCGTCTTAAAATTTCTAATAAAGGGCAATTTTCTTCCTGCTTGGTAACATGAATAACCGTCACTTTACTTCCTTGTCTTATTTCTACTTTCATACAAATTTTCTCCATTTAAAACAATATGCACGCAGAAAACGTAATCGTCTGCGGTCCATAGTAATATTCCAATCCTGCAGCTTTACAACTGTCACTAACCATAAGTCCATAAGCCTCCATAGACGGATGAACTTTTTCCGGGAAACGACAAGGTGCATCCGGATAGGTGCACTCATTGCAAAGCATACAGGCACCGGATGACATCGGCAGACATTCTATTCCTTTCTCCTGAAGGATATCTGCCATCTGCGCAAAATGTTCTTTTTGTGTTTCTTCTGCTTCCATCATGCTTTCTACATCAAAATCATCTTCCATTTGAACAGTAGTTTGAAGAACTATCCCGTGCGGAAAGTTTTTTGCTTTTGCACTGATTTCTTCTAATGTGCCACATGCCGGCGGACAACCCCAACTTTTATTATATTTGTTGCAACGATTATCCTCACACATCTTACGCACTTCCGGCATAAATACCAAGTCACTCGTCTGTAATATTCCATAATGTGAAAATGATAACTGTTCGGCAAGTGCCATCATTTCTTCCTTTGATGCATTCATGATTACTACTCCTTTTCTATTTGCTTGTTTGGATACCACTCCAACGCTTGCTTAATTGCTTTTTTCGCCTGCAAACCATTACCATAAAGCACTTGAATACCAAGGCTATCCTTTGCAACCGGCTGGTTCCAAATCGTAATTTCCACCATAGGTCCAACGCAATTTACCAAATAGGTCTCTTCCCCAATTCGTACAAACCCCTTCATTCGATAGGTCTGTTCTGCAATTAAATGCAAGAAATTCTGCAGCTCCTCTTTGGTAAAATCCTTTGGAAACAATTCCAATTTCTTTAATGTGATGTCTTTTGTGTGAATCGCTCCGGTAGACGGCACCTTCATTCGTTTATCCATAAACCAATTCCCTTGCACTTTCCCATATGAAGTGCAATATATCGGAATGTCCGGTCGAAAAGATTCAATTAATGTTTTTACCTGTTCTAACTCTTCTTCGGATACTAAGTCCGCTTTATTAATCACACACCAATCCGAAATCGCTAGTTGCATTTTACAAACCTTCGCAGTCTGTACTACCTTCGGAAACATTTTTGCATCTGCCAGACAAATTGCACCTTCATACGAAATATTTGAAAACTTTTCTTGTTTGACAATATTTCCAACGGTTGTTGGATCGGATAAACCGGATGCCTCTACGATAATTACATCCGGGTTTTCTTGCATTGCAAGACGATACAACGAATCTTCGAACTGACCGATTCGGCACGCGCAAAAGATGGAACCATTGTCAATTTCTTCCATTGCAATCTTTAACTCTTGTAACAGTGTTCCGTCCACACCTGTCTTTCCAAATTCATTAATAACAAAAGCAAGTTTCTGATTGGGAAACAACGATACAAAATTCATTAAAAAAGTGGTCTTTCCCGCACCCAAAAAGCCGGTAATCAAATATAGTCTACTCATTCACAAACTCTCTTTCCTGATAGAAATTATGGCTATCGAAAATCGATAGCCATAACTAGTGTTTATTACATTACATCTTTGATTGCTTTTTCCAACTCTTCTTTCGAAGGAATGATAGACTGAAAAGCCATTTTACCATTGATATATACAGAAGGAAGATTTGGAACCTGCATTTTCTTGGTTCTGGCAATATCTTCTTTTACGGTATATTTGTACACTTTGTAATCAATTGCATCTCCAAATGTTGCTTTTGCTTCATCAGTTGCAGCAACCATATAGGTACAAGCAGCACAAGTAGCAGGATCTAATGTAAACGCCTCTACCAATGGCTTATCCAAATTATCATAATCCGGAAGTTCTACATCGATTTCCTCTTCCTCAGATACATAATTCTTAACCAACTCGCGAATTGCATCCGTCTGCTGAACTGCCTGAACAACACCAATGGTATTCTCAATCGGAACACTAAATGGCATATCACAACCAGGTGCCACAATCAAGTTACGCTTGTCTTCAATAGCATCCAGCATATCTACTACCCACTTCATGTTGTCTTGTTGGGTACCATGTAACATAGTAGTAGTAAGCGGAATATTACCGCCAATTACAACATTGTACTGATCTGTAATTTTCTTTGCTTCTAAGAGATTTACATTCTCATCTACAGAGATGGAATCACAGCCTGTTTTACACATAACTTCGATATTTCTGGTTGCATCACCACATACGAAGAAAGATGAAAACTTACCAAGGTCGCGAATATGTGTAAATAATTCTGTAAACGGCTCTGACATAAATTCTTCGAAGTGTGCAGATGAAATCTGAGAAATCAATGGATCTACTACAGCGATAACATCCATGCCTGCTTCTGCAAAGTAATCTGCCATTTTCATAGCAACTTTATTACAGTAAGCAAGTAAATCCTGTACATACTCATCATCATCAAACATATCCATAAAGATGTTGCTTCCTCTTAAATGAGAAGCCAAAGTAAATGGTCCGGTAATTAATCCGTATAAAGCAGTGGTATCACCAACAGACTCTTTCATTCTTCTCATTACATTGCAAATCAATGGAATTCTTCCATCTTCAGCAGTCGGAATACTGCATTCACACGGAAGCTCCGGATCATCATCTTCATCGGTCTCCAATGGATGCGATGCAACAGATGGAGGGCCATCATCCGCCCAAACCAAATCACAACCTAAAATTTCTGCTTCAATCTGTAAATCAAAGATACAACACTGTCCATCCGGTTTGTAAAGACGATTTACTTCCATTAAAGATTCATACATTTTATCTTCGTCCTGCAAAAATTCTGTTGCAGTATAACCTTTTAAAAATGCCGAATGCACACCAGCGAATGGAACCCATGCCGGTCTTTCCGTCTCTTCATGGCGAAGTGTTTTCAATAGTATTTCTTTCCCTGTCATGTTAGTAATCTCCTTTTTGTTATATAAATGACTACAAGAGCATTTCCCAAAAAGGAAATGCTCTTTGTCATTTTGCATGAATTTAATTAGCCGATTAACTCAACTGCTTTTGCAGCTGCAGAAGCTGCATCGTCGGTATATGCATCTGCACCAATCTGATCACAGAAATCCTGTGTAACAGGTGCTCCACCAACCATGATTTTTACTTTGTCACGAAGACCAGCTGCTTCAAGAGCCTTTACAACGTCTTCCATAACAGTCATAGTTGTTGTAAGAAGTGCAGAACATGCTACAATCTGGCATCCTTCATCCTGAACAGCTTTTACAAAAGCGTCAGGCTCAACGTCAACACCAAGGTCAACTACCTCGAAGCCTTTGCCTTCAAACATCATCTTCACTAAATTCTTACCAATATCATGTAAGTCACCTTTCACGGTTCCGATACAAACTTTACCGATATTCTGGCTTCCTTCATCGGATAAGTATGGTTTCAATAATGCTGCTCCTGCATTCATCGCACGTGCTGCAACCAATACTTCCGGAACGAATACTTCGTTGTTCTTGAATTTCTCTCCAACAACGTTCATTCCAGCCATAAGACCATTCTGAAGAATCTCATCAGCTGAAATTCCTGCCTCTAATGCTTCCGGCACTAACTTCTTAACCTGTTTTGCCTTTCCACTCTGTAATGCTACTGAAATGTCTTCAACTAAACCCATTTCGTTTTACCTCTTTCTTAAAATTATTGGTTATGCTCTTGTTCCTTCAATTTCAAACTCACCCATAGCATTTACAGACTTACCAACAAGTTTACCATCTACTACTTCTGCAGTAACTGTGAATTCCATCTCACCAATCGGAATCTTCACTGTAAATTTGTAAGAAACTTTGTCACCATCTACCGTAGCATCATAGATATCTACCACACTACCTGTCTGACCATCTTTGATGTTTCCTGTTAAAGTACCATTCTCAGCATCTAATGTATGCTCTGAAAACTGATCTCCCATGTAAGTATGTACTACTACGTTCCATTTTCCTGTAACTGCGCTCATTATATATTCCTCCTTATATTAAAAAAATTATTTTTTATAAACCCCGTATTTCTTGCCTTCGTCATCAATAATAGCATCAACATTCTGAACTGTTGAGAACATAACTGCCGAACTACATAACAATCCACCATCTTTACCAAGAATATCAATGGTATCTCTGGTTGCCTGACGAATCTGTTCTTCTGTTGCTCCAGGAGCATCCGTAACTTGTGGATCTACACCACCGGCAAAGATAATATCCTTGCCATACTGTTCTTTGATGAACTTCCAATCATTGACCGGAGCAACTGAGTGCCAAGACTCTACACCAATCTCAATCAAATCCGGAACGATTGGCTGAATGTATCCACATGAATGGTGCATGTAATGCATACCAAGATCACGTGCAGCCTCTACCATTCTTCTTTCCGGCTCTTTGAAGATTTCTCTCCACATCTCCGGAGACATGAACATGTTGTTCTGGTTCCCCCAGTCATCATGCATCATAACGAAATCCGGATTCATGTATTTCTTGAGATAATGGAACTGTTCAATACGATAATCTGCATACTTATTAACAACTTCTGCATACTCTTCCGTATCATACAATGCACATAATCCATTCTCAAATCCCATTACTGCATTAATACGCTCAAATGCGCCCATATTACCAACATAATAACCCATCAGTTGGTCACTCTTAGCCCACATTGCTTTGGTACGTCCTGCAATCATCTCCCAGTTCAAATCTTTACAACTTGGAAATGCGATGTCCCAATCGCAAATATCATCCAAAAGACATGTACCAGGTTTAACATGTGTCATAAATTGTGGATTGTCCGGATCCAATTCCCAATCAACTCCAAACCAGTCTTTTCCGTTCTGGAACAATGGTCTGTCATTAATCTCAGGACAAATCAACATCTGCGCAGCGGTGTTAATCATCGGTACCCATTCCGGCATCTTATGATCCCAAACCAGCTGCATATTTTCGCGTTCGGTCATAGTGATTATATCCCCCATCTTTCATAATTTTTTCACACGTGATACACACGTGTAACGCATGAACAAATTATAACATCTTGTTGCAAATTTTTCCATCAACAAAAACAGCCTTATTATCAACTGTAAATTGATAATAAGGCCATTAACAACTTTATAAATGTAAATCCAGTTCTTCCCTTCCCAAATCTACGCTACGAAATAAATCTGCAAAACGATTATCTGCTCGAAAAAGCATCAACATTCGAAATTGAAATGCAAATTCCTTCGGCAATTCATAGTATTTTAATTTCTCCGTCTGCATTCCATCGAACAATTTCGGAAACACTGCATAATATGGACCGGTTTCCAGATTCATAAGTAAAGAGTCAAAGTTTGGTGTATAAATACTTTCCTGTCCTTGAATCCTACGATAAAAACTATCCGTTTCCATCTCCTGACGCTGACGCATTAGCAAAATTGGTGTCTCCTCCATCTCTCGCCGTGTAATTGCCGTCTTGTCTCCCCAAGGATGGTTCTGTGCCGTAACAATGACAGCCGGGGTTTGAAACAGTTCAATTTTCTCGTAATCATCACACCAGACTTCATATTCATGCGCATTGGTAATACATAAATCGATACTACCTTCTTTAATCCATTTGATTACTTCATCCATTTCTCCCGCATTAATTTGAATCTGAATGTCGTGATTTAACTCCTGTAAATAATGCACCAACGGTCGAATTACCTGCTCTCTCGAAATCGCTTGGAAATAGCCAATCTTTAACATGTGATTTTGCTTCTTTTGCCACTTTGCAAAATCTGTGCAGCCGGTATCATATTGTGCAATCACCGGTGCAAAAATCGTATATAACCGTTCCCCTTCTTCCGTTAAACGGACAGACCTTGTAGAACGAACAAATAGCGCACAACCGATTTCTTCTTCAAGCTTAATAATCTGCTTGTTTAGTGCCTGCGTGGAAACATACATCTTCTGTGCTGCATGTGTAAAATTTAGCGTTTCTGCAACCGCAATAAAGTATTTTAATCGTTGAAAATTGATTTGCAATGTCAGTCTCCTTTTAGATACTTCTTCACATCTTTGAAGAAACTTGCCACAATGAGTAATACAACAATTCCTATCGGGAATGCAGCAATAATCGATACTGACTGCAAGCTATACATTGAATTCTCTGCAAAAATCAATGCAATCGGGAACAAAATAAACATAACTGCCCAGAATGTTCTGATTTTCTTATCCGGCTCCTGATCTGCAGCAAGCTTTTTGTAAGAATAAGAAGATACCACCATAGTAAGCGCATCAAATGTTGTCGCATAAAACGAAATCATCGTAATAACCAAAAGCAACAAACCGATTGTTGGAAGTGGTAATGTGTCAAAAATCTTGATAATGGCTTGCGCATAGTCACCACCCTCTGCAACAAAACCGGACACATCCAAACCATGTTTCATCTGCTGTGCCAAACCATAGTTCCCAAGGATTATAAATGAGGTAAACGTACCTGCCAATCCCCAACCATAACCTCCAAGGATTGTCTCTTTAATGGTACGACCTTTACTGATGGTACCTATAAAAAATGGAGTTGCTACACACCATACCATCCAGTAAGACCAATAATAAACCGTCCAGTTTTGTGGAAAGGAGGTTTCACGCAACGGGTCCATCCATGTTGACATACCAATAAAGTTTTGAGCCATATTGCCAATTGCAGAAAATCCGGTTTCTAAAATATAACCAGCCTCTCCTCCACCAATCAAAACATAAATTAACAAAGCAAAGAACAGATAGGTACAGCCTGTTGCCAATTTTGAAATTCCCTTCATACCCGACAAAACAGTAAATGTATATACTGCTGCAATTAACAATAAGATAATGATGGTTAATCCTACCGTCGATGGAACATGGAAAACTTCACTAATTGCAGCAGATAGCAATGGTGTTGCAAGCGAAAACGTTGTTGCAGTTCCCGCAATTAATGCAAAAATTGCAACTAAATCAATTACTTTTCCCAGTACGCCATCCACTTTGTTTCCAAGAATCGGTCTACAAGCTTCTGAAAATTTCTGTTTTTCACGCTTTCTTACGTGAAGCATAAACCCAAATGCTACCGCTAAGACAATGTAGAAGCACCAAGCAATCGGTCCCCAGTGGAACAATGGATATGTAGATGCCCATTTCTGAATACCACCCATATTTTCAATATGTGGTTCGTTTGCATACATGGTCCATTCGCACAAAGAATAGAATAAAATATCAGCGGCCATCGTTGAGGTAAAAATCATGCTTCCCCATTTAAATGAGGAATACTGTGGTTTTTCAATATTTCCCAACTTAATTTTTCCATATTTGGAAAATGCAATATATAAAGTGCACAGAAAAATGCCCAAGCCAAGAACTGCATAATAAATACCGCAATCATCTCCCAAAAATCCACGAATTGCTCCCAGTACCATTTGCGACTGGCCCGGCAACAACATAAAAACGACACATAGCGCAACTACTCCTATCAACGGTACCAACGTAGAAACCCAATCTATTTGCTTTTTTAAACTCATCTTTTCTTCCATTTTCACTTTCATCTCCTTATATAATTCTCATACGAGGAATCTACTTGCGCAAGCTCCTCTAAATTATCTATTTCACAAATATCACCTTGATTCATCTTACGAATACCCAGTTGATATTCCTTTGGATAACAAAAAATTGCCACATCATCCCAATAAATCTGTCGATTTTTCTTCTGCTCAAATTCGATTTCCAGATGATGTCTTAGCCTTTGACCATCCTCTTTATTCCAACGAGAAATGCTATATAACTGCCAGCCACGACTACCTCCTGTACGACTACAATTTATCACAATATCATCTTGTACAGTAAGCAACCATTCCTCTGTTTCTCCCTCCGACCAAATGCAGTTATATCCAGAACGTTCAAATTCCGGCGACAATATTTCGGGATTAAATATAAACTGATCTCCATCCAATATCATAACATCTTCCAGATATTCTCTTGCTACATATAATGACGAAATATTATTGCATGTTTCATAATACGGATTCTCGATTAGATATAAATTGGAATATTCTTTTTCCAGAACCTGAAACTGTTCTTTCAAATGACCAACAACGACATATATTTCTTCTATCCCGTTTTCATGCAATCCCCGTATTACTGTATCTATCATACGAATACCATTTACCCGAATCAGGGGCTTAGGAATGGTATCCGTAATCGGTCTCATACGATTTCCTAATCCTGCCGCCATAATGATGGCTCGCTTTACTCGATATCTCACTCTGATTTTCCTCTTTCTTGTTGCACAATTTTGTAGTACTCTTTGGCATATCGGTACTGACGCAGTGAGTATTCTCCAAACTCTATTCCTAACTGTCTCTTATACTCACACCAATTGCTCCAAAGCAATCCACAGGCAGCAATATATGCATAAATTTTAATTCGCGTCTTTTTTGAGCACTTTTGTTCAAAGTAAATATCGATTAAATTATCTACTTGTTCTCGGTTATACATCGTGTAGATACAAAACATGGCAATATCGACGTGTGGGTCTTGCATAGCAGAATACTCCCAATCAATGAGGCGAATCTCTTCCTTCCCATTCTTATCTATAAAAAACAAAAAATTATCGGGGTTTACATCAATATGCGTTAAGACCTTCTCTTTTTCCTGCAGCTTTATATAGTCTTTTAATTCCATAACATGTGCTTTTGTTTGTTCATAATCCTTGTATATGGATTTTTCTCCATTCCATAAATTCTCATAAAAAAGTATCTGATGAAATATGTCAAATTCATGGTCTACCGTTAATTTCATCTGATGGAAATTTCTTAATTTCTGCATACACTTTTCTAAATCTTCCTGACAAAAAGCATCGCAAACACGTGCATTTTCAAGATATTCCGTTATTTTGTATCCATTCTCAGAATTGATATATGCAATATCATCACAGATTTCTTTGCCGCCAATCGTTTGATATACTGCTGCCTCCTCGGCACGATTAATTAACTGCTCCGTTCCTTCACCCGGAATTCGCATAATGTACTTTTTCCCAAAACAGGAAAACAAGAAAGAGCGGTTTGTCATGCCTTTTTTCAACACAGTAATATCTGTTATATCTTCACGTTTCGCCTGAAGTGCCTGCATGATTACCCGAATGGCTTCTACTTCCAACTGATTGGAATTCCTATCCAACTCTCGAAGTTGCTCATAGGTATTAATCTCTACTGCATCCATAAAATGCGCCACTCTTGCACTGATCATCATTCTTTCATTCTGATATAGAGCCTTCTCCCAAAATTCATGTTCATTCTTATTGTCGCTTGTTAGCTCTATCATTCTTTTACGAAGAATTTTTGCATCTGCATCCGTCAAATACGCAATTCCTATCATGGCATTCCCCGGTTCTGTATCTGCTACAGTTACAAGTTCCATCTTTCGATTGACACGAACCGTACTTTCTTCGTCAATTAAATCACTTACCATATACCAGGAATATAATTCATTTTCTTGAAATGGATTCTTATCACACCAAACATCGCACGGTACAATATATGTGTTCGACAACTGTTCCCCCACAAGCCGCAAAGAGTATAGATTATTTTTTGCTGCATAATCCGGATTTACAATAAGTTCCACACCATATTCATCAATCAGATACTCGTACATTTCCTTCATGAAACCAACTACTACATAAATCTTTGTAATACCAACTTCCTGAAGTTGCTTAATCTGCCGTTCAATCAATGGTTCGTTATGAACTTCTAACAATCCCTTTGGACGTTCCATGTTAATCGGGACCATACGCATCCCGTATCCTGCTGCCAAAATAATGGCATTCCGCGGTTTTGTCTCTTTCAAGCGTTGATATGCCTTGTCGGTCAATTGTCCCTCCGAGGAAATATATCCCTCTTCCATCAACTCATGAATAGAACGGTTCACAACGCCCAAAGAATGTTGACTCAATTCAGCAAGTTCTCTTTGGTTTGCATTGGGGTTGTGATATAACTTATTCAAGATATCACTCTCTTGTTTGTTCATATAAACCTCCTAAATCATTTTCATGAACACACAGGTATAATAAAACATTAACTCCGAAAAGTCAATGCTTTATTTCATAATATGATAACACTATCTCCAAGCACCTGATGCATCCACGTAATATGGCCCTATCCAAGTATTTGCTGCCATTGCACCATTTTCATATAAATAGTACCATGTTCCATTGATCCATTGCCATCCGGTTAACATCTCACCACTGGTGTTTAAATAATACCATTTGCCTCCATTATATAACCATCCGGTCTGCATCGCTCCACTTGTATTCAAATAATACCATTTGCCTCCAACAAGTACCCAGCCCGTTTGCATTGCACCACTTGCGTTTAAATAATACCATTTGCCTCCATTATATAGCCATCCGGTCTGCATCGCTCCGCCTGTATTCAAATAGTACCATTTTCCTGAACTATATACCCAACCGGTTTGCATCGCTCCACTACTATTTAACAAATACCATTTGTTATCAACAAGTATCCAGCCCGTTTGCATCACACCATCTTCTGCTGAATAATACCATTTGCCGCCAGTCATATACCATCCCGTTACCACAGCACCATTTGCATCAATAAAGCACCAATCACCGGTGCCATAATTCCGCCAGCCGGCTGTAGAAGAAACATTTTGGCAGCTCACCACACAACTGGCTGTTGCACTACCACATTGCGCCGTAATGATAGTTCTTCCTTCTCCTATGTATGTAACAGTTCCGTCATTCGATACCATTGCTACAGAAGTATCTGCACTTTTCCATTGAACAGTTTTGTCTTCTGTCGCATGATCCGGAAGAATCGCAGTTACACTTAGCTGATGTTTCCCATTTCTTGTCAAAATCAACAAGGATTTACTTAAGCGAATTTCCTCCACAGGAATATTTGGAGTCTCAGGCGTTTCAGGCATTTCAGGAGTATCAAAAACAGTTCTGGTAAATGATGTTGCTATCTTTGTTCCATCGATTTGTCCAATATACAACACATCACCTTCAAATCCAATATTTACCGAATTTGAAATATCACTATATGTTTCCCCGACAACCTCATCCGTTATTGGGTTGTATCGATATAAATGATCATCCCCATAATAAGTATAGTAAATGCCATTATTGCCAACAGCCATAGAAATAATACTACTATCACTTTTTACCAATTCACCGGTATATCCATTCTCCTCACTATACTTATAAATTCCATTTCCCAAATACAGGAAATACCATTCATCGTTTAAATATCCGTTCACGGAGCTATTCGCAAAATCGCCACCTATATCTTTTCCAAATGCCGTATCATATAAGGTGCTTTGACATGCTATTCCATTACTAATCCAGCCTTCGTATCCCATGGCACTCATTGCATCATCACTGCACAAAAAGCTCTCATGGCTTACATAATACGGATATATTTCTTCATTCGTAAAAACCGGATCATCCCAAGTTACATCAATATGATAGTAATCATTATCTAATTCCACGATATTCCACGCATGTTGCATGCTATCACTACCGACTACCATAGCATCAATCCCATAGCATACTTCTGCCAAATATGAAAATGCCAATGAATATCCATCACACACACCGGTTTTTTCAACCAGAATACCATATGCTGTATGTGCCTTTGGATACTGTTCCAAATTCACCATGGCATCTTCATGATAATTGGCGTGTTTAGCTAAATAATCATGAATCTGCAATACGATTTCTGTATCACTTAGCAAATCCCCATTCGTATCCTCGAGACAAATTTCTTTCATAGCCTCTGAAACAGCATCTGTAAACTCTAATTTCTGGGAAGATATTTCTTCTTTCGTCCCTGAATAAGTCGGATATACCACTTCCACCGTGTTTGCAACGGTTAGGTACGAATATGTAAACGAATCTGATATATAAAACAACTCCGGATTTTCGTTGATAGCATCTTGATATAATGCGGTTATCTCTGTTGAACGAATCCCATATTCAGAAATATCAATCTCTTCTTCTACATTTTGCAATCCATGCACCAATGCTTCTTTTGCATCTGCCAAGTTCGTAGTTGTTCCCTTGTATGAAGTCGTACTTTGTTTTGGATAATTTCCATACTGAAACAAATCTACATGAACATCTTCCACATAAAGCACATTACCTTGTTGCAAATCCGTTTGCGATGCCAAAACCGGGATTGCATCTGCCACCAATAAAGTCATCGCCAAAAAAGCTCCTGTCCATTTTATACTTCTCTTTTTCATATGCACACCCCCATGATAGATTGCTGATATATTCACATAATACAATACGACATCAACTTTCGTCAATGTCGTATCCTCGCAAATTCATTATGGAATCCATGCACCGCCCGCATCTACATAATAGGAACCAATCCATGTATTTGCTGCCATTTCTCCACTTGAGTACAGATAATACCATTTACCACCAATCAATTTCCAGCCGGTTTGCATAGCTCCGTTTGTATTCATATAATACCATTTACCACCAATCAATTTCCAACCGGTTTGCATGATTCCTTCGGCATCCATATAATACCAGATTCCGCCAATATGCTGCCAACCGGTCATTTTCTCCCCATTTACATTTAGGTAATACCACTTATCTTCTAAGTATAACCACCCGGTACCCATGCATCCATTTCCATCAAAATAATAAATTGCATCATCAATCGTATTCCATCCGGTCACCATCGCACCATCTGAATTCAAATAATACTTATATTCACCCAGTTCTAGCCATCCTGTCACCATCACACCATCTGAATTCATGTAATACCAGTTTCCATTTATCAACTTCCAGCCGGTTTGCATAACGCCTTCATCGTTTAGATAATACCACTGACCACGAATCATCTGCCAGCCGGTTTGCATATAACCATAATCATTAAAATAATACCAGTTTCCATCAATCAGTTCCCATTCATTTATCGGGAAACCACCGGAAATAAAACTATACCACCGTCCTTTGTGATCCTGTTTCCAAAGACCGGTTCTTTTCTTATATGTACTAATCGAACTTGTTCTTGGTGTAACAATTGTAGTGTAATCTTTATATCCAAAATTAACATCAACATTCCCACTAATTCCTGCAATTCTTGCAGTACTTCCGCATTGCCATATTCCGCGTGAAATATTACTGTTTGGTTTCACATTGTATCTTGCAATCCAACGTTCCACACCTTCTAATTGATTAAAGTCGATATAATTACGATACCAATTTTCATTACAATATACCATCGGGGTATAACCGGCGGCTGCAATTTCATCACAAAATGCTTTTCCAATTTCCGTAATTTGTTGCTTGCCAAGATGCACCTGCGACTCATCTTCTAAATCAATGACAACCGGATAAGAAATCAAAAATCCTTGTAAATTGTCAATTACAAACTGTGCATCGCGTATCGCTTCTTCTTGCGTCTGCGCTTTACTATAATAATATACACCTACCGGTATTTCCACTCTATTTGCTTCTGTCATGTTCTTCTTATAATAAGGGTCCAACACTGTATTCCCATGACCAACCCGAACAAATGCAAATTCTATTCCATCATTCTTAACAGCGTCCCAATCGATGGTCCCTTGCCATTTGGATACATCAATTCCTTTGATGGTCCCTTCTTCTGCACTATTATCATTAACCCATACACCACCACTACTAAGATAATACCATGCACCATCTATTTTTTGCCAACCGGTTATCATCTTTCCATCGGCACCAAAGTACATCCATGAACCATTCTCCAGCTGTACCCAGCCGTATCGCATTGCACCATCGGATCCATAATAGTATACACTTCCATTCACTACATGAATCCCGGTTTGCATGGCTCCATTTTCATCCATATAATACCATTTTCCATCTACTATAATTGCGCCGGTTGCCATTACGCCATTTTCTCCAAAATAGTACCATATATCACTTATCTTTTGCCAACCGGTCACACGATATCCGGAAGAATTAAAATAGTACCATTTTCCTTCAATCTGTTCCCACTTATTCGCAGCCCATGTTCCATCTTCATATAAATAATAGTAACCAACCGAATCCTGTACCCAACCTTGTGCTGCATGTACGGTTATCCCAGATGCTAAACAAATAAAAATTAAGATTCCTATAAAACATATTCTTTTCCCTATTTTATCGCGTATTGCTACCAAAATCACCACACCCTTTCTTGCTCATTATTTTTGATATAAGAGTACCCGAAGATATTCCTCATGTCAATTGGTCTTATATGGAAAAACGAGGGGTTCCTTTTGGAATCCCTCGCTTAAATCACTTAAATCATTACTCCATTTACCTTAAATATATATTTTTTGCCTCCAATGACATGCTCTCCGGTCAATGCTCTTCCTTTCGCATCTGCGTAGTACCATTTGCCATTGACATATGCCCACTGATTCTTCACTAATTTTCCGTTCGCATCAAATACATAAACTGCATCTGCACTTTCTACCGAAACGCCACCGGTACACATGTAGCCATTCGCAAAATAGTATGTTGCACCGTGAATAGTCTGGAATCCGTTCACCGGAGCACCGTTCTTGAAATAGTACCAATCTCTTCCAACGTTATACCACCCTGTGGTAGGGGTAATCATGGCTCCATCATTCCCGAAGAAACAGAATCTGCCAAGCTCTTCTACCCAAACATAACCGGTCATCATTGCTGGGCCAACTTCACTGTAGTCATCATAAAAATAGTATTTCTTACCATGAATCGTCTGTAATCCGGTTGCAAATTTCCCATCTGGTTTTACATAATACCATAATCCTCGAATTTGATGCCATCCAGCAGATAATGTTTCGATGACACCATTTTCATTTACATAGACACATTTATCATCTGTGATTTGTAAAATCATGTCTGTATATATACAACTGCCCATAAAGAAATATTTCACACCATTGATTGACATAATATTATCATCATGTTCCCAATCTCCATACTTGTCAAAATAGAACCACATCGGAGTCTGTATGATTCCCTTGATATAATCGATATACCAAGATGGCGCTGCCATATATTCCAGTTCTTCATATATTTCTTCATATATGCGACCGATCCAAATATTTCCCTGTACCCATTTGTTGGTTCCGGTTATCTGACCGCTCCATACA